>CANIRG010000097.1 GCA_947469635.1 Rhodospirillales bacterium
CTGCTCGACGGCTACGACATCGGCAACTGCACCAAATGGTGGGGCGAGGACCGCCACATCGTCGTCTATCCGGTGAAGCCCGACCGCTCGGAGGTCTACTTCGTCACCAGCCAGCCCGAGCCCGGCTTCGAGATCGAATCCTGGTCGGCGCGCGGCGACACCAATGTGCTGCGCGCGGCCTTCGAGGGTTTTCATCCCGAGGTGCAGCGCGTGCTGGCCGCCGCGCCCGACGTGCACAAGCGGCCGCTGGTGGAGCGCGCGCCGCTCGACCGCTGGATCGAGGGCAACGTGGCCCTGCTGGGCGATGCCTGTCATCCCATGACGCCCTACATGGCGCAGGGGGCCGCCATGGCGATCGAGGATGCGGCGATCCTCTCGCGCTGCCTCGCCGGAACGGATCGGGATGGCGTGCCGGCGGCGTTGCGGCGTTACCAGGCGACGCGCCAGAAGCGCACCGCGCGCATGCAGCTCACCTCGCGGCAGAACCGTTGGGGCAAGGGCGAGACCGACGTCGACTGGGTCTATGGCTACAACGCCTGGGAGGCGCCGCTTGCCTAGGAAGAAGGTCCTGGTCGCCGGCGCCACGGGACTCGTCGGCCATGCCTGCATGAAGCATTTCGCGTCGGAGCCGAACTGCGAGGTGGTCGCCGTCTCGCGCCGCCGGCCCGACGAAACTTTTAGCGCGCGCTGGCTGCCGCTCGATCTCTCGGACGCCACGGCCTGCGAGGCTGCCGCATCCGAATTCGCCGGTGTGACACACCTCGTCTACGCCGCGCTCTATGAGCGGCCCGGGCTGGTCGCGGGCTGGCAGGAGGCGGAGCAGATCGACCTCAACGACAGGATGCTGCGCAATCTCTTCCTGCCGCTCGAGAAGGTTTCGCGGCAGCTGCGTCATGTCGCGCTGCTGCAAGGCACCAAGGCCTATGGCGTGCATGTGCGACCGCTGAAGGTGCCGGCGCGGGAGAACCGCTCGGAGATGCACGAGCAGCCGAACTTCTACTGGAACCAGGAGCGCTTCCTGCGTGAGCGCCAACCGGGCAAGGGCTGGAGCTGGTCGATCCTGCGGCCGGTGCTGATCGTGGGCTGCTCCAGCGGGAGCGCCATGAACGTGATCCCGGCGCTCGGCGTCTATGCCGCGATGATGCGGCGGGCAGGCAAGACGGTGCTCGACTATCCCGGCGGTGTGGGCCGCGTGGCCCAGGCCGTCGACACCGACCTGCTGGCCCGGGCCATCGCCTGGTCGGGCGAGGCCGAAGCCGCGCGGAACGAGATCTTCAACGTCACCAACGGCGACGTTTTCGTCTGGCCCAACGTCTGGCCCGCCATCGCCGAGGCGCTGGGCTTCGCGCCGGGCGCGGCGGTGCCGCTGGCTCTCGACAAGGAGATCCGGCCGCTCGAAGCGGAATGGGCGGAGATCCGCGCCCATCATGGGCTGGTGTCGGGCACGCTGAAGGATTTCGTCGGCCTGTCGTTCGAATATGCCGACTACACGATGGGGTTTGGCCGCACCCGGCCCGGCCCGCCGGCGATCGTGTCGACCGTCAAGCTGATGCAGGCCGGCTTCACCGAGGTCACGGACACCGAGGCGATGTTCGCCCGGGCCTTCGCCGAGATGCAGGCGCGAAAGCTGCTGCCCCCGCGATAGGCTTGCGCAGGCGGCGCGGCTTTGCCTAATAGGCCCATGCCCGTCTTCGAGTTTCGCCGCGTCGGGACCTCCGACATCGACTACTGCTGGTCGCTCTATCGCGATTCCATGCAGCCGCTGACGCTCGAGCTGGCGGCCTGGAACGAGGCCCGGCAGCGACGCTCCGTCGAGGAGGCACTGCGCGAGGAGGGCGCCTCGATCCTGATCGAGCAGGACAACGACGTGGGCTGGCTCCACGTCACCGAGACACGCTTCGACATCCATCTTGGCCATCTCTATCTGGCGCCCGAGCGGCGCGGCCAGGGGCTGGGCAGCGGCTTCCTCGGCTGGATGGGCGAGCGGGCGCGGCGCAAGGGCAAGCTGCTGTCGCTCGACCTCATCAGGAACAGCCCCGTCCGCGGCCTCTACGAGCGGCTGGGCTATCGCGTCGTCCGCACGGGAGGCGTCACGCTCCGCCTGGAGCTCGGCCCGTAACAGCCTCTCTGCAACGCCACGGACTCGCTGCTGCAACCTGGCAGTGCTAGATTCGATTCCTCACGAACCAGGGGAATTGGCATGCGGTGGAAGACAACGGCGCTTCTGGTGCTGGGGATCGCGAGCCTTGGCCTCGATCGCGGCGCGTCGGCGCAGGATGGCCTCCAGCGCTTCGAGCGCGATATCAAGCCCCAGCTGGCCCTCAAGCAGTTCACCTACAGCAGCGCCCAGCCGCTGGGCGCCGCGGGCTTCGTGCTGAACAACGTCGTCGCGGTCGTGCCGCCCACCTCGGCAACCGCCGGCAAGGACAGCACGGTCAGGATCTCCAAGGTCACGGTCGAGGAAATCGACTTCGACCGGATGAAGAAGGAATCGAAGGGCGAGGAGGTGCCGCGCTTCGCCAAGCTGAAGCTCGAAGGCGTGGACGCCGACGAGTCGGTATCGGACCTGCTGCGTCCCTACGGGATTCCCAAGGTGCCGGCCGACGTCGTCCTCGACTATCGGCTGGACCCCGCGAGCAAGGTGCTGACGATCAACAAGATCGAGCTCACGCTGCGCGGCCAGGCCCGCCTGGCCATTGCCCTGACCGTGGACGGCATCAGCGACAAGACGAGCGAGGTGCAGGGTGCCAAGGACGACGGCCGCCTGCGCATGGCTGCCCTCGAGCTCGACGATACCGGCCTGATCGCCAAGCTCCTGCCGGCGGTCGCCAAGGAAGTGGGGCTCGGGGTCGAGCCGCTGGTCATGCTGGCCACGGCCCAGCTCGCGAGCTTCGCCCAGGGCCAGGGACCGGAGACGACCAAGGCGCTCGACGCGCTCATCTCCTTCATCGGCGACTGGAAGCAGCCCAAGGGGCCGATCCGGATCTCGATCAAGCCGACCCAGACGGCAGGCTTCGCCGATCTCGAGAAGCTCGGCCTGCCCAATGCGCTGAGCGATATCTTCGGCCTCACGGTCGAGTATGCCGGAACGCGGCCGGGCGCTGCCGCGGCAGCCGGCGGCGCGATGCCCCTGACCTCGCCGGGCGGTGGTGGTGGCCCGTCGCTCTCAGGCGCCGAGGCCTGGCTTTCGGTGGTAGGCAACACCCTCACCGGCACGATCGATGGCGAGCTGATGTTCGAGCACTATCGCAAGGACGGCTCGCTCACCCTCCTGCAGGGCAGCGACGTCACCACCGGCCGCTGGACGGTCGAGGGCGAGAAGGTGTGCTTCAAATATCCGGACGAGGACAAGGAATGCTATGCGATCCAGCGCAGCGGCGATGACGTGACGCTGGTCGGCTCCAACGGCAAGGGCTTCCGGCTCACCGTGCTGGCAGGCAATCCGAAGAATCTCTGAAGGCGCCCCTCAGCTCTTGGGATGGGCGCGGGCCGACAGCACGTACGAGGTGGCGCGCCGCTCGGCATCGAGCATCATAGCCTCGCGCTCGGTTTGGTTGGCATAAGGGATGACGTACTGGATGAGCTTGCTGGTCTCCACCGAGCAGGACATGGCGACGTAACGGCCGATCGAGGCCGGCGGCGAGGTGCCGTCGTCGAATTGCGCGACATTGCCCGACAGGCAGGCGGCCTGCGCTGCCTGGAAGTCGTCGGTTCTCTTCAATCCAACGTTGGTCGGCCAAGTGCAGGCTCCGACGCCAAGCACGATCAACGCCACGACGATAGCTCTCATGCCGACCAGTCCCCCGCTCCCCACGCCAACTCGCGCGGAGCATAGCAACAAATCCGATGGGCGGGACAGCCAACCCCTTGATTTTCTGCGGCTGCTGCACTCGGCGCGCAATGGGATGATGACCGTCGACGCGATCGCGTCTCCCCCGGGATCAAGGTGTCAGGGCCGCGTTCAGCTGCCGCATCGAGATGGGCTTGTCGACCATCAGCCAGCGTTGCGGCCCGGAGATCAGCGCCAATCTCTCGGCTTGCTCTTCCGGTTCGTGACCTCCGGACATCAGCAGCCAGCGCGCGTCGGGCACCAGCGGCGAGGCCTCGCAGCAGAAGTCGACGCCATCGCCGTCCGGCAGGTTGACGTCGCAGATGACCGCCTCGGGCGGTTCCGCCCGCATCATGCGGGAGAGGCTCGTGCGGGCCTCGGCCAGCGAGCCGCAGGCGATCACCACATGGCCGCGACGCTCCAGATACTGGGCGATCTCGGGGCGCAGATCGTTGTCGTCCTCGACCAGAAGAATGAGCACGTGGCTGGCTTCGACCTCCCTGCGCTGGAAGGTCGACTGTAGGTCCGGGGTCTATCGGGTCGTAGTGCTCACAATCGCATACCACCCCGACGTCTATTTGCGCTGACCGCCCACACCTGTGGAAAACCAGCTCTTCTGGGCCTCGGCCTGCCGCTTCGGCGGGCCCGACTGGACCAGGCGCAGGACGGCCTGACGCAAGGCGCTGAGCGGCACCGGCTTGTTCACGAACACGGTGATGCCGATCTCCCGCAGCGTTTGCTCGGACAGGCCCTCGATGCGGCCCGACATGAGGATGATCGCGGTGTCCGGCAGCATCGCGCGCAACTGCGCTGCCAGCTGCACACCGTTCGTATCGGGAAGGTTGTAGTCCAGCACGGCAACACGCGGCCGAAGCTGGGGCGCGTACTGTACGGCCACCGTTCCGTCGTGCGCGGTCCGCACGTCGAGACCGGCTCGGGCAAGAAAGCCCGCCATCTCCTCGGCTTGCAGGACATCGTCCTCGACGATCAGAACGTCGCAAGGCGTTATGGCGGAATCACCGCCGGAGTGGTCGTATGTCATGCCCCATTATGCCCCTCACGGCCGGCCAATTCACGGCCAATCGGCTCCGTACTGGAAGAATAGTCGCAGGCTTATTCGCTTTGACGGCGCGAATAGGTATCGAAGAAATGCTCGACCGCCTCCAGCCCGCTCTTGCTGAGGCGGACGATGGTGCGGCGCTTGTCCTGGGCATCCTCGAGACGGTCGATCAGCCCGTATTTCTGCAGTGTATCCATGCGGCGCAGCGCCGTCGTGAGCGGCGCTCCAGAGGCCGCCCCGAGGCTGGTCACCGTCACCTCCTGCCCGGCGAGCTGGCCGTCGTAGAGATCGAGCAGCATCTCCCAGCAAGGGTCGGAGAACAGCTCCGAGGGGAAATACCTGCTTCTGACCTTGCGCACCGCCCGCAGGTCGTCGAGCGTGGCCCGCTTTCGTTCGGCCGGGCTTTTCTCCGCGGCGGCGCGGGCCGGCGCCGCGGCGCCGACGCGCAGCTGGCGGACGAGCTGGGCCGATTTCACCGCCCGCACCAGCCGCATCCCGTCGATCGGCTTGGTCAGCATGTCGCGGGCGCCGAGCCGGATCGCCTCGACGGCATCGTCGTAGCCGGCGTTGCCGCTGACGAAGATGATCTCGGGCCGGTCCTGGTCGACCAGCCTGTTCAGATGCTCGGCGAATTGCAGCCCGTCCAGTTCCGGCATGCGCAAGTCGGACACGACGACGCCGGGCCGGTATCCCTCGGCGATCAGCTTGAGGGCCCCCCAGCCATCCCCCGCCGAACGGCAGGCAAGGCCCGCCTTTGACAGGAATTCGGTCAATTCCGCCGCGGCATCGCGATCGTCGTCGACCACCAGGACGTCGATGACCTTGCCGACCTGGATCTCCTTTTCAGCCATAGCCACCGTTGCTCCGGGAGGGCAAATTGTACTCACAGTGGAGAGGGTCCCCAACCGGCCACAGCCAAGGCTGCCGTTCGGGAATATATTGTGCAAGGCCTAAAGGACGAACGGCGCAAAATGGCGATGCCGGCGACAGGGGATGAACGTGAACGACGGAGGCGGAGTGCCCTGCCCGGCTGGCTCACGGCTGCCTTTGCCGGGGCGGACGCCCGGCGCACGATCCTCATGTCGGCCCTGCACATCGCCTTGATCTGGTGCCTGACAGCGCTCGTGATCTGGCAGAACTACGAGCAATCGGTCGAAAGCTGGAAGAGATCGGCCGAAAATCTCTCGCTTGCGGTCGCCGGCCATGCCGCCCAGACGCACCAGGCGGCCAATCTCGTGCTCAGCAGCATCGTCGACTGGGTCCGCGAGGAGGACATCACCACGGCGGACCAGTTCCGGCAGACCGCCGGCGGGCGTGTCTTCTACGACAATATGCGGGCTCGGGTGGCGGCCGCGCCCCAGGTCGGCATGGCCTTCATCGCCGATGCCGACGGCAAGGTGCTGAACTCGCTCGCCGGCTGGCCGCCGAAGGACATGAACATCTCCGGCCGGGAGGCCTTCAAGCTCGCCATGGCGGATCGCTCGGTGCAGTCGGCCGTGTCGGCGACGACGCCCGCCTTGTACAGCAGCGCCTGGCGTTTCTATGTCGCGCGAAAGCTGACGACCCAGTCGGGCACGACGCTGGGCGTGGTCGGGGTCGGGCTCGACGCCGAACATTTCGCCACCTTCTTTCGCAGCGTCTCGCTGGGCCCCGACAGCTGGATCTCGCTGTTCCGGGCCGACGGAACCCTGCTGGCAACCAGCCAGACGAACCAGGAGGCGCTGGGCAAGCGCTACGAAACGTCCCGACCCTTCCGGATGATCCAGGAGGGTCAGTCGGGCAAGGCGGTGCTGACCCACGACGCCTCCTTCTTTCCCTTCCAGAGCGGCGAGGCGCGGATCGTGGCCGCGGCGCAGGTCAGCGGCTTTCCCGCCTATGTCGGCGTGGCGATCGGGGAAAGCGCCTTTCTCGGCCCCTGGCGGAGCCGCAACATCCTGATCGTGGGCATCGCAGCCCTGCTGACCCTGCTCACGGTGCTGGCGGGCCTCAGCCTCCTGCGGCTGGTCGACCGTGCTGAAGCGGCCCGCCGGGCCGATTCGGAGCGCCAGGTGCTGTCGGCCATCGTCGATACGCCCTCGGCGCTCACCGCCATCGTCGACCGTTCGGGCAGGATCGTGCACGGCAATGCGCAATTCCGCGAGATGCTGGGACGTGACGGCCAGGACGCCGACGCCCTGCTCGATCCCGCGGTCAAGGGAATGGCCGCCCTGCTCACCTTCGCCTCCAGCAGCGAGCCCGCCACCGCCGAGATCGATGTCGAGGTCGAGCGCCCCGATGGCCAGGCCCGCCGGCTGCATTTTTCGCTGTCCCGCCAGACACTGCCCGACACGGGGGCCTGCATCGTCATGGTCGGCCATGACGAGACCGTGCGCCATCGGGCCCAGCAGGCCATCGCCATGTCGGCGCGGCTGGTCACGCTGGGCGAGATCACCAGCAGCATCGCCCACGAGGTCAGCCAGCCCTTGAACGTGATCCGCATGGCGGCGCAGAACGCGCTGGCGGAAGCCGAGCCCGAGCCCGGCCTCTCTCCCGAAGATGCCGACGCCGTGCAATTGATGTCCGATGCGGAGTTCCGCCCCTTCGCCGTCGCCAAGTTCGGCCGGGTCATTTCCCAGGTCGACCGCGCCGCGTCGATCGTCTCGCGTATGCGCATCTTCAGCCGCAAACCCGGGGACGGGCCACAGAGCTTCGATGTCAGGGCCGCCTGCCGCGGCGCGATCGCGTTGCTCGCCCACTCCTTTCGCGGCAGCAACATAGCCATCAACGAAAAATTCCCGGACGAGGCTCTCATCGCCCAGGGAACGCAGACCCTGGTCGAGCAGGCCGTGGTCTATCTCCTGCGCAACGCGCGCGACGCCCTGATCCAGCTCGACCGGCCGAACAAGACGATCGACATCTCCGCCTACCGCACCCCGGGCGGCCGCATCATCATGCGCGTTGCCGACAACGGCCCAGGCGTGCCGCCGGCCATCCGCGAGCGGATCTTCGAGCCCTTCTTCACCACCAAGCCGAACGACAAGCATGCCGGGCTGGGCCTCGCCGTGGCCTTCGGATCGGTGCGCGATTGCGGCGGCGAGCTCACGCTGGTGCCCGACGAGCCGGGCGCGGTCTTCCAGATCGAGCTGCCGGGCGACGTCCAAGCCAAGCAGTAGCCGAGGCAGAGCGACCTCTCACGGGAACCTTTCTGCCGATCCTGCGTTGAGCGTCATCAGGCAGGTCACCCTCCCGGCTGGATGCGGAATGTTTCTGCACTTCTTGATCTGGATCGGAGGAGAGAGCCAGGACACAGGCCCGGAATATTCCTCGCGACATTCCCGGTGCAATCCCGGTTTCGGCTCGAAGCCTCCGGCGGCGCGGGCCTTTCGCCACGCTGGCGTGCAACATGGGGAGATACTGCATGAAACGAAGATGCGCTTGCGCGCTCGCGCTGTGACAGAAGCGATGAAGCACGCATTCGTTGCGATGAGCCGCTTCGCGGTCGCCAACGACAAGATTGGGCAGGTCAAGCAGGCGTTCCGCGACAGGCCTCGCCTGGTCGAGGGAGCTTCGGGCTTCCTGCGGATGGACGTCATAAGTCCAGAGGAATCGCCGGAGGAAATCTGGCTGATCACCTACTGGACGGATCGCCCCAGCTACCTCGCCTGGCATGGCAGCCCCGCGCACAGCGATTCGCACAAATATATCCCAAAAGGGCTTAAGCTGGATCCCAAACGCACCAGCCTCACCTACTTCGAATATGTGAGCGGCTAGGACCACGGGGCGATGGCTGAAGATCGGGGCAACCATCTCGCGGCGAAGGCGGTCGCGATCACGGACGACGTGATCGCCACCGACTATGCGCAGCGTCCGGAGCTGCTGGCGCGATTCGGCGAGCGTGGGCGAACGCTCTATCGCCGGGACAACCTGTATCACCTGTCTTTTCTGACAGAAGCCGTGAGGCTCGGCGAACCGGCGTTGTTCGTCGATTATGTCGCCTGGGCCAAGTCGATGCTGTCGGCCCATGGCGTCCCCGTCGAGCATCTCGTCGAGAATCTGCGTCTGCTGCGGGCCGCCATTTGCCGGCATGTGCCGCCCGACGAAGCGGCCGCCGCCGCCGTGCCCATCGACAACTCACTCCAGGCGCTTGCGTTGCCCGGAGCGGAGCCGGCGACCTATTGTGCTTCGGCCTCGCCCCATGGCGGGCTCGCGCTGGACTACCTGACCTTGCTCCTCAAGGCCGATCGGAAGGGCGCCGCCGGCCTCGTCCATCGTGCGGTTGAGGAGGGTCTGCCGCTCCAGCGCATCTACCTCGACGTGTTCCAGCAATCGCAGCGGGAAGTCGGCCGCCTGTGGCAGCTCAATCGCATCACGGTCGCGCAGGAGCATTATTGCACCGCGGCCACCCAGGCGATCATGAACCAGTTCTTCGGGCAGGTTCTGGAGACGCCCCGCATCGGCCGCAGGGTCATCGCCTTCTGCGTCGCAGGCGACCTGCATGAGATCGGGCTGCGCATCGTGGCCGACCTCTTCGAGCTGGCCGGCTGGGAGTGCGATTTCCTTGGTGCGAACATGCCGGCGGACTCGATCTTCGACATGTTGACGGCGGCCCCCCCCGATCTCATCGCCGTCTCCGCGACGATGACCTTCCACCTGGAGCTGGTCGAAAAATTCATCAGGACGCTCCGGGCGCGACCCGACATCGCGCGCATACCGGTAATGGTCGGGGGGCGCCCGTTTCTCATTGCCGAGAATCTGTGGCAGCGCGTCGGAGCGGATGGCTGGGCTGCCGACGCGGAGACTGCCGTGGCAAGAGGAAGCGAGCTTGTCGATGGACGATGATCGTCGACGCGACGAATCCGGCGTCGTGGCGATTTGCGACGGGCGGGGACGGATCGCGGAGATCGTGAGCGACGGCCTCGGACTCCTGGCGGGAAAGCCCGAGGAGCTCGGCCAGGTCATCGACCCCGCCGATCGGTCGAAGCTCGACAGCTTCCTGAAGGCCGCGATGGCGCGGCGACCGGCCTTCGACCGGCTGCTGAAGGTCACGCTCGATGGACGAACCGAGACACTCCACTTCGGCGCCACGATCATGGACGGTCGGGTGCTCGTGGTTGCGGCCCGGGATCGAAGCACCTTGGCGCGTCTCGCCGGGACGTTCCTGCATGGCGCGTCGCCCCCCACGCTCCAGACCGGCCAGCCGTCGCCGGTGGCCGGACAGGCGATTCCCGCCATCGACGAGGACTGCGCGATATATGCCGATCTCGCGCGCCTGAACAACGAGCTGACGCGGATCGAGCGCCAGCTGACAAAGGCCAACCTGCAGCTCGGCCGAGCCAATCGTGAACTGCGCGCATTGTACGAATCTCTGCCGGTGGGCATCTTCCGCGCCAACGCAACGGGAAGGATCGAACAGGCCAACACCCGATTCTGCACCTTGGCCGGCGTCTCCTCCGCAACGGAATGGCTCGGCCGCGTGCACACGGACGATGCGGAGGCGGTGTCACGGTTGTGGCGCGAGACGATCCTTCATGGCGTCGCTTTCGAGAGCGTGCACCGCCAACTCAATGCCGGCCGCCCGCCGAGGCACATCCAGATGAAGGCCGTGGCGCTCAGGGAGGAAAGCGACAGGCTCGTCGGCATCGTGGGCGTTGCCGAGGATGTGACCGAACGGATCGTGGCCGAGGAGCAGCAACGGGAAATCGAGCGCCAGGACGCGGTCCGGCAGCTGACCGGGGGGCTGGCGCACAACCTCAACAATATCCTGATGGTGATCGTGAACAGTGCCGAGCAGCTGTGTGACGAGCTTCCGCCAGGAGATGAACTGCAAGCTGCCGCAAGGATGAACATGGCAGCGACGGAGCGAGCTGCGCTGCTGACACGCCGACTGATGATCTATGCCGGCCACGGCGGCCTGGTCTTCGGTCGCGTGAAGGTCGATTCTGCCGTAAGGGCCATATGCCGCGATCTGGGCGCGGCGCTTGGCGGCTCCCATGAGCTGGCGCTGAGGCTCAGGGCGCCCGGCATGGCGATAAAGATCAACGAGGTGCTGCTGACCGAGACACTGCAGGAGTTGATCACCAACGCCCAGGCCGCCATGCCCCAAGGCGGTACGATTCATATCGCGACGAGACCCGGCGTCGAAGGTGAAGCGGCAGGCCGGCGCACGGTCGTCATTTCCGTGACGGACAGCGGCACGGGCATGGGTGAGGAGATCCTGAAGCGGGCCAAGGAGCCGTTCTTCACGACGCGCGGAATCGGCCAGGGTGTCGGTTTAGGGTTGAGCCTTGCCGATGGAGCGGCACGCATCGCCGGCGGTGTGCTGGATATTCGCAGCCAGGCGGGGAAGGGCACGACGGTGGAGCTGCGCCTTCCGGTCGTGAAGTGATGCGAGGCGGCAGCGTTACCTGAAGCTGCTGGGCACCTTGTGGCCCATCACAGCCTCGGGTAGCTGGATCTTGTAGCTGCCCGTATAGGCAAGATAGATCATGCCGACGAAGGCGAACTTGAAGAGCCAGCCAAGCGCGAATCGCATCCGAAAGCCCTCGTGAATTTGGCGGGAGATTATTTCACCGCTCCGGCAAATACAGGCCGCCAATCGTATCAATTGTCGGCGTAGCCTTTCGAGAAGCTGGCGCGCACGTGATCGGCCAGATCACGCGCGGCGGGGCTGAGACCCGGCGGCGCATAGAGGTTGATGCGGAATTCCGGCAGCGTCGGCAGGCGCGCCTCGCGGCCCAGGATTTCGAACCGCTCCGGCACCGACGATCGCAGCAGCGGCGCCACCGCGAGGTCGGCTTCGAGCACGGCATAGACGGGCTCGAGACGGCTCACCTCGCAGACCGCCCGCCAGTCGCGCCGCGCCCGGCCCAGCGCCTCCACCGCCACCGGGCGGAAGGTGCAGGTCGGCGCCCCCAGCGACACCGGCAATGGATCCTTGAGATAGGCGTCGCCGCCGGCGGCGCCCACCCAGACCAGACGGTCGGTGCGCAGGGTCTCGCCGTGCCGGCCGCACTCGGTCTCGGTGGTGAGCGCGAGATCGACGCCACCCGAGCGCAGCGCCGCACGCACGACCTTCGAATCCTCGCATACCAGGCTTACCCGCACGCGCGGCTGCGCCTTGGCGAAGCGACGCAGGATCGGCGGCACGAAGGAGCCGATGATGTCGTAGGGAATGCCGAAGCGCACCTCGCCCTCGAACGGCGGCGTGCGCATCGCGGCCAGCAGCTCGTCGTTCTGCGCCACCAGCCGGCGCGCCTGGGCAAGCAGCCGCTCGCCCGCCGGCGCGAGCACGAGCCGGCGGCCCTGGCGCTCGAAGAGTGTGCACTCGAGCATCTCCTCCAGACGCTTGATCTGCTGGCTCGCCGCCGCCTGGCTCAGCCCCAGCACCGAGGCGGCCGCCGTGACGCCGCCGGCGTCCACGACGGTGACGAAAGCCCGCAACAGCCCGGTTTCGAGATCCCTGCGCATCCGTTCAATATAAGGGAATACGAACGATCATATCCAAAACATTCGTTTTTCTTATCGCTGAATGCGCCCTAGCTTCGCCGGCATGCGAACCAGGATACAGGGCCTTTGGCTCCCCCTGATCACGCCGTTCAAGGACGGTGCGGTCGATTTCGACAGCTACGCGCGGCTGGTCGAGCACTATATTGCCCTTGGCGTCGACGGGCTGTTTCCGCTCGGCACCACCGGCGAATCGCCTGCTTTGGATGATGACGAAACGGACGCGCTGGTCGAACGTACGCTGGACGCGGCGGCCGGCCGCGTGCCGGTGCTCGTGGGCGTGGGCGGCAACGCCACGCGCAAGGTCGAGAAGGCATTGCGACGCCTGGAACGGTTGCCGTTCCAGGGCATCGTCTCGGTCTGCCCCTACTACAACCGGCCGGGCCAGGACGGGCTCATCGCGCACTTCCGCGCCATCGCCGGCGCGACCGATCGCGACGTGCTGATCTACAACATCCCCTATCGCACGGCCGTGAACCTCTCCAACGACGCGCTGCTCGAGCTGGCCCAAGTGCCCAATATCGTGGGCGTCAAGGACAGCTCCGGCAGCATGGCGCAATCGTTGGAACTGCTGGCGCGCAAGCCCGCCGGCTTCTCGGTGCTGACCGGCGAGGACGCGCTTTACCTCACCATGATGGCCAACGGCGCCGATGGCGGCATCCTCGCCGCGAGCCACGTCATGACGGAAAGCTTCCTCCATGTGCGGGATCGCTTCGCCGCCAACGATATCGACGGCGCACGCGCCGCCTGGGCACCGCTCGCAACGGTCGTGCCGCTACTGTTCGGCGACGCCAACCCGATGCCACTCAAGCATTGCCTGTGGCGGCAAGGGCTGATCGCCTCGCCGGAATGCCGCCTGCCGCTCACGAAGATCTCCGACGCGCTGGCGCGCCGGCTCGACGCGGCGCTTAAGCTCGCGCCTTGAGCAGGTCGCGGATCTCGGTCAGCAGCTCCTGCTCCTTGCTCGGCAGTGGCGGCGCCGCCGGCGGCGCGGCGGCGTCCCTCTTCACCATGCGGTTCATGCCCTTCACCACCAGGAACATCACCCAGGCGATGATGATGAAATTCACCGTCACGGTGAGGAAGGTGCCGTAGCCCAGCGTGGCGCCGGCCTTCTTGGCGGCGTCGTAGGTCGGCGCCTGGCTGGCGGCCGTCGTCAGGCCGAAGAAGTAGTTGCTGAAGTCCAGCCCGCCGAAGACGCGGCCGACCAGCGGCATGATGACGTCGCCGACCAGCGAGTCGACGATCTTGCCGAAGGCACCGCCGATGATCACGCCGATGGCGAGATCGACCACGTTGCCCCGCATGGCGAATTTCTTGAATTCCTGAAGCATGTTCCCCTCCGCTGTCAGCTGACGCGCAGCCACACCAGCAGAGCAGAAACCGTCACGACCGAGAAGCCCGTGGACAGCAGGATGGTGGCGCTGTTCTGCTCCACCGACATGTCGAACTGCTTGGCCAGCACGAAGGCATTGGCCGCGGTGGGCAGCGAGGCCATCAGCAGCGCCACCTTGCCCGGCACGGAGCCGAGGTCGACGAAAAAGGGTAGCACGGCCAGGGCGACGAGTGGCTGCAGCAGAAGCTTGATCAGCGTCGCGCAGCCCGCTTCGGCAAGGCCGCTGCGGATCGATTTGTCGGACAGGAACAGGCCGATGGCGAACAGCGCACAGGGCGCCGCCGCCGCCCCCAGGAGATCGATCCATTTCTCCACCGGCGTCGGGATCGGCAGGCCGACCGCAGAGGCCACGATGCCGAGCGCGATCGATAGCGGAAGGGGATTGCGCGCGACGTTGAAGGCGGCGCGCAGGAAGGTCCTGAGCGGCCCGTGGCCGGCAGCGACGTCGAGCTCGATCATCATGACGCCGAACACCATGGACACGACGGCGGTCACGATCACCGTCAGCATCGCCGGCGGCAGGCCCGCCTCGCCGAAGGCCGCGATGCAGAGCGGCACGCCCATGTAGCCGACATTGCCCCAGGAGGCGGCGATACCCTGCAGGCTCATGGCGGCCAGGCGTGCACGCGCGATCAGCCGGGCCGCCAGCATGCCGGCGGCGAAAGTGAGGACGACGACGATCCCGAAGCCCGCGATCAATCCGGGATCGAGCACCGCGCGCACCGGCGTGCGCGCCAGCGTGCCGAAGAAGAGCACCGGCAAGGCGAAGAAGCTCACGAAGGCGTTGAGCGCGGCGGTCGAATCGCCCCCCAGGATGCGCCATCTGCCGGCCAGATATCCCACCAGGATGACGGCGAAGATCGGTATGGCGACGTTGAGGATTGGCTGCACGGTTCCTGCTTACAGTTAAACATTAAGAATTTGACATAAACTATGATTCTGCCTAAGAATTTTCCATTATCTTGGAGAAATATCATGCGTCTTTTGATCTCCAGCCTGGCGGCGTTGGCCGCCCTTGCCATCGCCGCGCCGTCGTTCGCGCAGGAAGCTCCCGCTTCGTCTCCTCCCACGGCCAAGACCAAGGCAAAATCCAAGCCCCGCACCGCAGCCCAGTGCGAGGCGCTCAAGACCGAGACCTCGCGCACCGCCTGCCTGAAGCGTCTGCATGCCCAGGCGCCGGCCAAGGCCCCCGCTCCGGCCAAGGCGACACCGGGCAAGGGCAAGGCCAAGACGGCCGCCCAGAAGAAGAACGAGCCGGCGCCCGCCCGGACGGACAGCTCTGCCGAAGCCCCGCCCGCAGCCCCGCCGTCTGCGCCCGCGCCCTCGCAGACCGGCCCCATCGCCATTCCGCCGCTGCCGCAGAAGACGATCTGATTCTACGCTAGTCTCCGCTCTCCCGACCCAAAGGGGGAGAGCGACGTGGCCCATTCTGCAGCAGTGATCTCGACCGACGAGCTGGCACGGCGCCTCGGGGCGCCAGCGGTCCGCGTCTTCGATTGCACGACCTATCTGAAGCCGCGCACCGACGGCCAGCCCGGCTATATCTCCGAGAGCGGACGTGCCAACTACGACAAGGGCCATATCCCGGGTGCGGCCTTCCTCGATCTGGCGGCAGACCTTTCCGACACTTGCTCCAAGCTGCGCTACACGCTGCCGCCGCTCGACACGCTGGCCAAGGCCTTCGCGGCCAAGGGCATCGGCCATGGCGTCCATGCCGTGCTTTACAGCCACGCCACGCCCACCTGGGCCACGCGCATCTGGTGGATGCTACGCGCCGTGGGCTTCGACGACGCCTCGATCCTCGATGGCGGGCTCGACAAGTGGAAGGCCGAGAACCGGCCGCTCGAAACCAGGGAGACGGTCCATGCGCCGGCGACCCTGTCGCTACGCGCACGGCCGGATGTGTTTGTCGACAAGGACGACATGAAGGCCGCGATCGACGTTCCGGAGGTGCTGTCGCTGAACGCGCTCAGCCATGACCAGCACAAGGGCACGGGCGGCGTCACCTACGGCCGCGCCGGCCGCATCGCGGGCTCGTCCTGCGTGCCGGCGGCGAGCCTGTTCGGGCCGGACAAGACGTTGAAGCCGATCGCCGATCTGCGCGCGGCCTTCGAGGGCGTGGGCGCGGCGCAGGACAAGGACAGGCGCATCCTCGTCTATTGCGGCGGCGGCATCGCCGCATCGCTCGATGCCTTCGTGCTGACGGCAATGCTGGGCCACAGGAACGTGGCGGTGTACGACAATTCGATGCAGGAATGGTCGACCGACCCAAGCCTGCCGATGGAAACAGGCTGAGCGAAGGAGGAAACGAAATGGCTGCCTATATCATCGTCGAGGTCGAGACGACCGACGAAGCCCTGATGACCGAGTATCGCAAGCACACGCCCGGCGCGGTCGGCAAGTTCGGCGGCAAGTTCATCGTGCGCGGCGGCAAGACCAGGACGCTGGAAGGCGGCTGGGCCCCCTCGCGCGTCGTCGTGCTGGAATTCCCCGACTATGAGTCGGCCGAGAAATTCTACGACTCCGAGCACTACAAGCCGATCCTCGCCATGCGGCTGAAGGCCGGCAAGTCGAAGGCGATCCTGGTCGACGGCTACGATGGCTGAGACGGCGGCTGGGACGGCCGCCTACAAGGCGGTCGGCACGTTCTACAACGCGCTGATGACCGCGCTGATCCTGGGCCTCGTCACGCGGCGTGGCGAGGCGGTGGCGCGCGACTATGTCTTCCGTCACTTCCGTCGCCAGCATCTGGAAAAG
>CANIRG010000098.1 GCA_947469635.1 Rhodospirillales bacterium
AAGGTACGGGCGCTGTCGCGCGAGGCGCAGGCGCGCATGGCGGACATGGTCTCGGAAGGCGGCGAGACGCTGGACGCGGTGCGCACCGTGCAGGCCTTCGCCCAGGAGGACCGCGCCGCCGCCCGCTTCGGCGTGGCGACCGAGCGGGCCTTCGACGCCTCGCTGCGCCGCATCGGCCGGCGCGGCATCATGACGACGCTGGTGATCTTCATCGTCTTCGCAGCGGTGGGCTTCCTGCTGTGGATGGGCGGCCAGGACGTGATCGCCGGCCGCATCTCGGCGGGCGACCTCTCGGCCTTCGTCTTCTACGCCGTGCTGGTCGCGACCTCGGGCGGCGCCATCAGTGAGACGGTCGGCGACCTGCAGCGCGCCTCGGGCGCCGCCGAGCGCCTGGCCGAGCTTTTGGCCGAGCGGCCGGTCATCGCCGAGCCTGCATCGCCCAAGTCCCTGCCCAGGCCGACCAAGGGCGCCGTGTCCTTCGCCGACGTGTCGTTCCGTTATCCGACGCGGCCCGACAGCCTGGCGCTCCAGAAGTTCGATCTCCGCGTCGCGGCGGGCGAGACGGTGGCGCTTGTGGGTCCCTCGGGGGCGGGCAAGACCACGGTCTTCAACCTGCTGCTGCGCTTCTACGATCCCGAGGCGGGCTCGATCGCCATCGACGGCGTCGACATCCGCGAGCTGCGGCTGGCCGAGCTGCGCGGCGGGCTCGCCATCGTGCCGCAGGAGCCGGTGCTGTTCACCGCCTCGGTCGCCGAGAACATCCGCTACGGCCGGCCCGACGCCTCCGACGCCGAGGTGAAGGCGGCGGCCGAAGCAGCGTCGGCGCTCGGGTTCATCGAGGCCCTGCCGCAGGGCTTTGGCACCGACCTCGGCGCGCGCGGCGTGCGTCTCTCGGGCGGGCAGCGGCAGCGCATCGCCGTCGCCCGCGCCGTCCTCTGCGATCCGGCGATCCTGCTGCTCGACGAGGCCACCAGCGCGCTCGATGCCGAGAGCGAGCTGGCCGTCCAGCAGGCGCTCGACCGTCTCAAGGACGGCCGCACCACGCTGGTGATCGCCCACCGCCTCGCCACGGTCCAGAAAGCCGACCGCATCGTCGTGGTGGACCAGGGCCGCGTGGCCGATATCGGCAGCCACACCGACCTCGTCCGGCGCGGCGGGCTCTATTCGCGGCTGGCCGAGCTGCAATTCAACCTATCGGCGGCCGCGAGCTAATCTTGCACATTAGGTTGATTTAGAAATCTGTTGAATTTCAGCTACTTGAGAGATATTGTTAAACCATAGTCCTGACGCATTTAGACAGTGGCAATTCTCCCATGATCACTCGATTTACCGACCATTTCTTCGATTGGTGGCCCGCCGCCCTGATCGGCCTCCTGGCCCTCCTGGGCGCCACGCCCGACAGCAACGCGCAGACGCTTCTCACTCTCCTCTGATTCGGTAGAGATCCCTCGCTACCGACCGGCCTTCTTCTCCGCATCGAGGCGGCGCAGCTCGCGGCGCATGATCTTGCCGGTGGTGGTGAGCGGCAGCGCGTCCACGAAATCGACCTCGCGCGGATATTCGTGCGCCGCCAGCTTGGTCTTCACGTAGGTCGCGAGCTCGGTCTTCAGCGCGTCGTTGGGCGCGATCTCGGGCCGGAGCTGGACGAAGGCCTTCACGATCTCGGTCCGCACCTTGTCGGGCACGCCGACCACCCCCACCATCGCCACGGCGGGGTGCTTCATCAGGCATTCCTCGATCTCGCCCGGGCCGATGCGGTAGCCGCCCGAGGTGATGACATCGTCGTCGCGGCTCTTGAAGAAGACATAACCGTCCTCGTCGATGCGGCCGAGATCGCCGGTCAGCAGCCAGTCGCCGGCGAACTTGCGCGCCGTCGCCTCGGGGTTGCGCCAATATTCCAGCATGACGATGGGATCGTGCCG
Source organism: Rhodospirillales bacterium (assembly GCA_947469635.1). GTDB lineage: Bacteria > Pseudomonadota > Alphaproteobacteria > Reyranellales > Reyranellaceae > Reyranella. Next base: position 1,923 of record CANIRG010000098.1, read on the forward strand.
CCAGCCCGCGATCTGGCCTTCCTCGCCGGGCGGCAGGACGTGACCGTCGTTGTCGACGATGGCCACCTTGCGGCCGGGACAGGCGCGGCCGCAGGAGCCCGGCCGGACCTCGAACCACTCCGGCGAGTTCAGCAGCATCAGGTTCATCTCGGTCTGGCCGTAGCCCTCGGAGATCGTCGTGCCGAACGACTCGCGGCCCCACGACAGCAGCTCCTCGCCCATGGCCTCGCCACCGGTGGAGATGGCGCGGACGTTATAGTCGAAGCGCTGCCGCGGCTTGTCGACCTGGCGCATCATCTTGAGCGCGGTGGGCGGGATGAAAGCCACGCCGACGCGATGCCTCTCCAGCAGGGCGAAGGCGCGCTCGGGATCGAATTTGGCAAAGCGGTGGGCCACCACCGGCGTGCCGTAGTACCAGGCCGGGAACAGCGCATCGTAGAGGCCGGCGATCCAGGCCCATTCGGCCGGGGTCCACATCACCTCGTTGCCGCGCGGCCAGTGGCCCAGCCACTGCTCCACCGGCGGCACGCTGCCCAGCATCATGCGATGGGCATGGAGCGCGCCCTTGGGCTGGCCGGTGGTGCCGGAGGTGTAGATCAGCAGGGCGGGATCCTCGGCCGCCGTGTCGACGGTGGCGAAACTGTCGGAGGACTGCGCCAGCAGCCGGTCCCAGTCGAGGAACTGGCTGCCGTGCGCGCCGGCGCCGATCACGATCACGGTCTTGAGGTGCGGCAGCCTCTCCCGTACGGCCAGCAGCTTGGGCAGCTGGCTCATGTCGGTGACGATGGCCCGCGCCTCGGCATTTTCCATGCGGTATTCGAGCGCTTCCTCGCCGAACAGCGTGAACAGCGGCAGGGCGACGGCGCCCATGCGGTAGCAGGCGAGGTGGCAGAGGGTGAGCTCGGCGCCCTGGCTCAGGAACACCGCCACCCGGTCTCCCTTCGATATGCCGTGGGCCGCCAGCGCATTGGCCAGCCGTGAGCTGGTCGCCAGCAGCTCGCCGAAGGTCCAGTTCCGGACGCTGCCGTCGGCATGCTCCACGATCAGCGCCAGCGCCTGGCGCGGATGGCGCTCGCAGACCGCGTGGCCGATGTTGAACTTTTCGGGCTTGGGCCAGCGGAAGCGTTGCATCGCTTCTTCGTAGGGGACGCCGCGAGGGATCATGCCGGGGGAACCTCCGTCACGGGTTTACGCGGTGGATGACGCGGCCCGCCAGCAATTCCTGCGGCGTCGGCACCCACAGCTCGCCGGGCGGCGTCTCGACCACCCGCTGGGCGAACTCGGGCGTCACGCCGTTGCGCAGGAGGAACTGCCTCATGTTGCGGTTGCTCTCGTACATGTCGTTCTCGTCCATGCCCGGGAAGCTCGTCTGGTGGAAGCCGAGCCGTCCCGCCGCCGAGATGCTGCGGTCGACGCCGCCCAGGAAGGCGATGGTGCAGGCCGAGGCGCAGCCGGTCTCGACGCGGGTGGCGAGCCTGCGCTGGCGGATCATTCGGTTGATGGCGTAGCCCACGCCCATGCGGCCGCCGGGCCCGTTCAGCACGACGCTGCGCAGGCCAGGATGAGCATCCAGCGCCTGGAGCACGGCCGTGTCGCTGCCGAGGCCGTAGGGGCCGTCGACATGCAGCGATGTGCCGTTCGGATCGACCGAGATGGCGAGCTTGTTGAGCTCGACGTCGCCCGAATAGATGTTCCACAGCTCGACCAGAGCCGGCGCCGCGCGGTCCTGGATCAGCAGGCCGATCATGACGACCGCCACCGCGGCGGCTCCACAGGTCGCGGCCGCGATCCATCGTGTGCCGGTGCGAATGCCGCTGAGCGCGATCAGCAGGATCTGCCAGGAAGCGAAGGCGGTGGCGCCCGCCGCGAGGGCTGCAGGCAGGAAGATGTGCACCCAGCTGAGCTCGCTGCGGCTGAACACGGCGACCGAGATGCTGCCCAGCCCGACGATCAGCGCCAGCGCGGCCCAGACGCCGCGGTAGTAGATCGTCTGGCTGTGCGGCGCGTTGCCGTGTCGCCACAGGGGCACGCCCATGCCCTCGAGATACTCCGCGGCGGCGCCGGCCCGGCGCTTGACGCCATCGCGATATCCCAGCGATCGGGCGAGATCGTCGGGCACGATGCCGGGCCGCAGCCGTATCTCGCGTGAACCGATGGCGCGTGCCGCTGCCTCGGCGAGGTCGAGCAGGGCGCGGCGTGCCGCTTCTGCCCCTGGCGCGGAGACGAGATGCTCGATGGAGAGGTGGTCGGCCTTCTGCACCAGCTCGGTGGCTGCCTTGAAGCCCTCCTCAGCATCGACGACGAACACCGCGCAGACGTCGGAATCGGTCGGCGCGGGAATGAACGGCGCGAAGGCCGCCAGCGCTTCCGTGTCGGCAGCGGTGGCGCGGCGAACGCCGCCATTGAAGGAAGGAGGAGCGTCGGTCAGTTGGGGTGTTCCGGTGGATTATCGCGGGGTATGCTGCGGCACTTCCCTCGGAGCGTCCATATGCCCCCCGACGATCATGCTTATGTGCCTGCTGCCCGGTCCCGCACCTCGGAATCCGGCGTCACCACCGTCCCGTCGGTGTGCCCGCACGACTGCACCAGCACCTGCGCCCTCGATGTCGAGCGGCTGAGCCCGACCCGCATCGGCCGCGTCCGGGGCTCGCAGCGCAACGACTACACCGCCGGCGTGATCTGCGAGAAGGTCGCGCGCTATGCCGAGCGCATCCATCATCCCGACCGGCTGATGAAGCCGCTGCGCCGCGTCGGCCCGAAGGGCTCGAAGCAATTTGCGGAGATTGCGTGGGACGATGCCCTCGACATCGTGGCCGAGCAGTTCATCGCCAAGGCACGCCAGCACGGCAACGAGACGATCTGGCCCTATTACTACGCCGGCACCATGGGTCTGGTGCAGCGCGACGGCATCAACCGCCTGCGCCATGAGATGAAATATTCGCGCTATTTCTCGACCATCTGCGTGACGCTCTCCGACACCGGCTGGATCGTGGGCGTCGGCGCCAAGCGCGGGGCCGACGTGCGCGAGGTCGACGAGCATTCCGAGCTGGTGGTGATCTGGGGCGGCAATCCGGTGAACACCCAGGTCAACGTCATGACCCACGCCATGCGGGCGAAGAAGCGCGGCGCCAAGCTGGTCGTGGTCGATCCCTACCGCACCGGCACGGCCGAGCAGGCCGACATGCACCTCGCGGTCCGGCCCGGCACCGACGGTGCGCTGGCGGTCGGCGTCATGCATGTGCTGTTCAAGGAAGGCTATGCCGACTGGGACTATCTGCGGAAATACACCGACGCGCCGGACGAGCTCGCGGCCCACGTCGCCACGCGCACGCCGGAATGGGCGTCGAAGATCACCGGCCTGCCAGTCGAGCAGATCCTGGCCTTCGCGCGCCTGTTCGGACAGAGCAAGGCTGCTTTCATCCGCTGCCATCACGGCTTCAGCCGCAGCCGCAATGGCGCGGCCAACATGCATGCCGTCACCTGCCTGCCGGCCGTGACAGGGGCCTGGAAGTACAAGGGTGGCGGGGCGCTCTACGGCCACACCGGCATGTATCCGCTCAATCGCACGCTCATCGAGGGCCTCGACATGGTCGACACCTCGGTGCGCGACCTCGACCAGTCGCGGCTGGGTCCGATCCTGACGGGCGATGCCGAGGCGTTGAAGGGCGGCCCGCCGGTCACCGGGCTGCTGATCCAGAACACCAACCCGGCGATGGTCTGCCCCGAGCTGGAGCTGGTCCACAAGGGCCTCGCCCGCGAGGACCTGTTCACCTGCGTGCACGAGCAGTTCCTGTCCGAGACGGCGGCCTATGCCGACATCGTGCTGCCGGCGACGATGTTCCTCGAGCACGACGATTTCTATACCGCGAGCGGCCATACCTTCTTCCAGGTGACCAAGGCGGTGATCGAGCCGCCGGGCGAGTGCCGCGAGAACCACTATGTGATCGCCGAGCTGGCGAAGCGGCTGGGGGCGAAGCACCGTGGTTTCGACATGACGCCGTGGGAGATCATGGACGAGACGCTGAAGGTCTCCGGCATGTGGGACGCCGAGACCAACTGGGCCAAGGGCGGCCAGGATTTCCATCTCGGCTTCGAGACCTCGCATTTCCTCGACGGCTTCGCCTGGCCGGACAAGAAGTTCCGCTTCAAGCCCGACTGGGCGGCCTACGGTCCGCGCGGCAAGGAGATGCCGGTGCTTCCCGACCATTTCGACGTGATCGACAATGCCACACCCGAGAAGCCCTTCCGGCTGGTGGCGGCGCCCGCGCGCACCTTCCTCAACTCGACCTTCACCGAGACGCCCTCCAGCCAGAAGCGCGAGGTGCGGCCGACGGCGATGATGAACCCCGAGGATTGCGCCGCCCTTGGCCTGGTCGAGGGCGATCGCGTCGAGATCGGCAACGAGCGCGGCAAGACGATCGTCAATGCCAGGCCCAAGGCAGGTCAGCAGCGCGGTGTCGTGGTGGTCGAAGGCATCTGGCCCAACCGCAACTTCGAGACCGGCATCGGCATCAATGCCGTGACCTCGGCCGATCCGGGCTGGCCCAATGGCGGTGCGGTGTTCCACGACACCGCCGTCTGGATCGTCAAGCTCCCGTGATCAACCTGAGGCCGATCGCCAATCCCAGCGTGGCGCAGACCCGGCTGCCGCGCGTGCCGGGCCGCGCCCATGTCCTCGTGATCGGCAACGAGAAGGGCGGCTCGGGAAAGTCGACGACGGGACTGCACATCGCGGTGTCGCTGATGATCGAGGGCGCGCGCGTGGCCACGCTCGACCTCGACGCCCGCCAGGGCACGCTCAGCCGCTATATCGAGAACCGCGCCAACCATGCCGCGCGCAAGGGCATCAAGCTGCCGATGCCGGCCCATGTCGCCGTGCCGATCTCCAACCTGGCGGATCGCGCGAGCTCCGAAGCCGACGAGAAGGAGCGTTTCGAATCGGCGCTCCAGGCGGCGCTGGGCATCGCGGATTTCGTCGTCGTCGACACGCCCGGCAGCGACACCCACCTGTCGCGCCTCGCGCACACCTGGGCCGACACGCTGCTGACGCCGCTGAACGACAGTTTCATCGATCTCGACCTGCTGGCCCGCGTCGATCCCGAGACGCTCAAGGTCGTGCGGCCCTCGGTCTATGCCGAGGCCGTCTGGCGGCAGCGCCAGCTGCGCGCCATCCAGGGTGGCCGGCCCGTCGACTGGATCGTGATGCGCAACCGCCTGACCCAGCTCGTAACGCGCAACCGGCGCGACGTCGGCACGGTGGTCGAGGCGCTGGCCCGACGCATCGGGTTTCGCGTCGCCGCCGGCTTGAGCGAGCGCGTCATCTACAAGGAGCTGTTCCTGAACGGCCTCACCCTGCTCGACCTCAAGCGCGAGATGGACGAGGAGCTGTCGCTCACCTTGAGCCATGTCGCCGCGCGCCAGGAAGTGCGCAGCCTGGTGGCCGCGCTCAATCTGCCGCCGCCGCAAGAGGCGCCGCCATCGGCCGGCCCCGCGACAGCACCAGCCACGCCAGGCAGGCAAGCTGCAGGATGAACAGGGCGCCGAACGCCCAGGTGTAGCCGTCGGGGGAGTAGCCCGTCGCGGTGCGTGGCCACTGGTCGACGACCTTTCCGATCGCCCATTGGCCGGCGAAGATCACGGAGAAGACCAGGAGATTGCTGCTGGTGCTCACCCGTCCGGCGTAGCCGGGCGGGAAGGCCGACACCATCAGCGGCATGTACTGGATGGGCAACGCCCCCAGGAAGCCGAACAGCAGCCAGGGAACGAGCGGGTTGGACGGCGGCGCGAAAGCAAGCCAGCCGCAGTCCAGCGTGAACAGCAGGCTCGTGACGCCCGCCGATGCGAACGGGCTGATGCCGATATGACGGAACAGGCTGGCCACGATGCCGCTCGAGGCGAAGCCCAGCGTCATGACCGCGGTGGTCCACAGCTGGATGTCGGCTCGGGCCGCCGTGTCGGTCACTCCGCCGACATCGCGCAGCCAGGGGCCGATCCACAGCGAGATGCAGCCGATGAAGGCGAGCTGCTGGATCGAGAGCAGGGGCTGGATGCGCCAGTAGAAGCTGTCGGTCAGCACGATGCGCGTGACGCGGAACTGCTCGCGCAACGAGCCCTTCGAACTGGTCGCGTCGTGGTTGGGGACGATGAAGAACAGAAGCGCTGCACTCAGGAGGCAGATGCCGGCCAGCCAGAAGAACAGGCCCTGCCAGCTCAGGACCGACAACGACCATTGGATGGGAAGGGTGGCGGCCATCGAGCCTACGCCGCCGGCGGTCATGTGAAAGCCCGTGATCACACCCCAGCGATGTGGCGGATACCACAGGGTGAAGGCTTTGATCGCCGCCATCAGGCCGCCGGCGAAGCCCAGCCCGATCAGCATGCGCGCCACGACCAGCTCGCCCAGTGAGTTCGAGAGGCCGAACAGGGCCGAGCCGGTAGCCGCCAGGATCAGCAAGCCGATCTGCACGCGGCGCGGGCCGTAGCGATCGAGCAGCACGCCCAGGATCGGCTGGCAGCCAGCGAAGAACAGGAAGAAGGCCGCGGTCAACAGGCCGAGGTCGGCCGCGGTGATGCCGATATCGCGTTCGAGGTAGGGGAAGATGACGGCGTTTACGCCCCGGAAGATGTAGGACAGGAAGTACGCGAAAGCGAACGGCAGGAAGACCCGCAGCAGCAGCGTGAGTGACGTCGGGACGTTTCCAGGCATGTTCTTTATGGGCGCAAGCGCGGCCCAGAAGCTATTCTACGTGTCGGAAGGGGTCAAAATATTTAACCCCTATTTCCGCAAAGCGGGGCACACCATATTCACTCGATCGAGGGTGACATGATCGAAGATCGCAAGCTGCCTTCTGCTGGTGGCGCCAGCGCCGTTGATGCCTTCGTGCAGGAGGTCGGACGCCTGCCGACGAGCCGCACGACGGGTTCGCGCGGCCGTCTGCTGTTCGCCATGGATGCCACGGCGAGCCGCGAGCCCACCTGGGACCATGCCTGCACCATCCAGGGCGAGATGTTCGTCGCGGCCGAGGCGTTGGGCGGCCTGGATGTGCGCCTGGGCTTCTACCGCGGCTTCGAGGAATTCAAGGTCGGCCGCTGGACCTCGGACGGCCGCGAGCTGGCGCGCCTGATGAGCGCGGTGCGCTGCCTCGCCGGGCGCACGCAGATCGCCCGACTGCTGCGGTATGCCGGCGAGCAGCGGCGCGAGAGCCGTCTCGATGCCGTCATCTTCGTGGGCGATTGCTGCGAGGAGGATGTCGATGCCGTAGGTCACGAGGCGGGACAGCTCGGCCTTCTCGGCCTGCCGGTCTTCGTGTTCCAGGAAGGCGATGACCGCGTCGCGTCGCGGCTGTTTCCGCAGATCGCCAAGCTCACGCGTGGCGCCCACTGCAAGTTCGACCGCACCAGCCCCGACCAGCTCAAGCGGCTGCTGGGAGCGGTCGCCGCCTATGCCGCCGGCGGGCGCGCGGCCCTGCTCAAGTACGGGCGCGAGCAAGGTGGTGCTGCCGCCTTGCTGACCAACCAGATGAAATGACGGCCGATCTCTGCCGCGCCGTCGAGGCGTTCTTCGACAGCGAGATCCTGCCGCGTCATCGCGACTGGGTGGAGCACGTGGTCCGCCGCCGCGAGCCGGCGCCGTTCCTGGCCGGCCTGCAGGCCAGGGCGAAAGAGCTGGGCCTGTGGAACCTCGCCGTGCCGGGGCGTCTCACCAACCTGGACTTCGCGCCGCTGGCGGAGGTCATGGGGCGTCTGCCGTGGGCGCCGGAAGTCTTCAACTGCCAGGCGCCCGATGTGCCCAACATGGTCATGCTGGCGCATGCCGCGACGCAGGAGCAGAAGGCGCGCTGGCTCAATCCCCTGCTCGAAGGCCGTATCCGCTCCGCGTTCGCCATGACCGAGCCCGACGTTGCCTCCTCCGACGCCACCAACATCGCGACGTCGCTGCGCCGCGAGGGCGAGCACTGGGTGGTGAACGGCCGCAAATGGTACATCACCGGCGCCGGCCATCCCGACTGCGCCTTCGCGATCGTCGTCGGCGTGTCGCGTCCGGAAGCGGCGCGCACTAGCCGTCACAGCTGCCTGATCGTGCCCATGGAGGCGCCCGGCGTCAGGATCCTGCGTGGCCTGCGCTTCATGGGCTGGGAGGATCATGTCGCGCCGATCGCCGAGATCGAGTTTCGCGATGTACGTGTCCCCGCCGCCAACCTTCTGGGCACCGACGGCGGTGGCTTTGCCGCGGCCCAGGTGCGGCTTGGGCCGGCGCGGCTGCATCACTGCATGCGGACGCTCGGCCTTTGCGAGACGCTGATCGAGCTGATGATGGCACGGGCCGCCGAGCGCAAGGCGTTTGGCCGCGCCCTGGTCGACTACGACGCGACCCAGCAGGCGATCGCGCGCTCGCGCATCGAGATCGAGCAGGCACGTTTGCTGGTTCTGCGCACCGCCGAACGCCTGGACCGGGATGGCCACGACGCGGCATGGCGCGACGTGTCGATGATCAAGGTGGCGGTCCCCGAGATGGCGCAGCGCATCGCCGATCGCGCCGTGCAGCTCTTCGGCGCCATGGGCGGCAGCGACGACGCGCCGATCCATCACGCCTTCGCCATGGCCCGGCTGCTGCGCATCGCCGACGGGCCGGACGAGGTCCATCTGCGCCAGATCTTCCGCCAGGAGCCGCCGGCGCGGTGGACGGTGGCTCAGTCCCCTTACGTCACCGCGCCGCGCCTCGATTGAGCGGGCGGGCGTCGAAGGTCACCTCTCCCGCATGCTCTCATGCTTGTAGCGGGCGATCGGCGAGAGCAGGTAGCTGATGATGCTGCGCGAGCCGGTCTTGATCTCGACGGTGACGGCCATGCCGGGCGAGAGATTGAAGGTCTTGCCTTCGACCTGCATCGAGCTGCGATCGAGCGACACCCGCGCGGCATAGTTCAGCTCCTGCCCCTTGGGCTCGCTGCTGGCCGCTTCCGTGCCGGCAGACTTGTCCTGCGGCTTGTCCCGGGTGATGGCATCGTTGGAGAGGGAGAGGACCTTGCCCTGCAGCAGTCCGTAACGCGTGAAGTTGAAGGCATCGACCTTGATGGTCGCGTCTTGTCCCGCTTCGACGAAGCCGATGTCGCGATTGGAGACCATGGCCTCGATCTCCAGGCGGCTGTCGGCCGGGACAATGACCATCAACGCCTGTGCCGGCGTCACGACGCCACCGATGGTGTGGATGGCAAGCTGCTGCACCACGCCATCGACCGGCGCGGTCAGGTTCTGCAGGCGGGTGCGTTGCTCCGCCTTGACGATGTCCTGGCGCAGCCCAGCCGCCTTTTGCTCGACTTTCGAGAGTTCGTCGAGCAAGGCGCGGTCGAACTCGGCCGCGGTCCTGGCCCGCGTCTCGGCCAGGGCGGCGATGGCGACCTCCGCCTCGTTCGATCGGCTCTGGTAGATCAGGACCTCCTGACGTTGGCCGACCAGTTCCTGAAGCTCGGTGAGATAAACGATCTTCGAACCGAGCTCCCGGTCGAACATGTGCTTGCGGATGTCGACCCGCTCTTCCAGCGAGGGAATGATCGCCTTGAGCTTGTCGATGGACGCTTTGAGCGTGGCGCGCTCGGCTTGCTTCTGCGCCATTTGCCCATCGATGGCGGAAAGCTTGGCATTCTGCTCCGTGACCTGGCTGACCAGGAGGCGGCGATGCATCTGGATCAAGCTCGGTGCAGCGTCCTGCGGCGGCTTGAATTCGGCCAGCAGATCGCCCTTGGCTGCCAGGGCCGCGCCGATTCGTGCGATATCGAGTTCGGCCGAGATCAGGTCGTTCTTCAGGTGCCTAGAATCGGCGGCGTTGATGGTGGGATCGAGCTCGATCAGGACGTCGCCGGCCTTGACGCTTTGACCCTCGCGGACGTCGATGGCGCGCACGACGCCGGACTCGAAGGGCTGGATGACCTTCGTTCGGCTGCTTGGAATGATCTTGCCCTGCGCCGCGGCCACGATGTCGACGGTGCCGATGCAGGCCCAGGCCAATGCGGCGGTGAATATGGCGACGATCGTGTAGACGATGGCGCGGCCGACAGGCGACGGCGGCGTCTCGACGATCTCGAGCGCGGCGGGCAGAAAGGCGAGCTCGTCCCTCCGACGTCGGGTCAGCCGATCCGGGAAGGTGAGGATTTTCTCAGCGGATTTCATGCACGCCCGCCTGCAAGCGATAAAGGGCGGCGTATCGGCCGCCGGTCTTGATCAGGTCGTCGTGGGTGCCGTCCTCGATCAGGCGGCCTCGTTCGATGGTGACGATCCGGTCGGCCAGCCGCAGGGCCGAGAGACGGTGGGCGATGACGAGCACGGTTCGGCCGCGGGCGATCTCGATCATGTTCTGCTGGATGATCCGCTCGCTCTCGTAGTCGAGTGCGCTCGTCGCTTCGTCGAAGATGAGGATGCGCGGATCGGTGACCAGGGCCCGGGCGATGGCGATGCGTTGACGCTGGCCGCCGGACAGGGTGCCGCCCCGTTCACCGACCATCGTGTCGTAACCTTCGGAGAGCTCGAGAATGAAGTCGTGCGCGCCTGCGAGCTTTGCCGCGGCAACGACGCGGTCGGTCGGCAGCGCGGGATCGGCCAGCGCGATATTGTCCCTGATCGAGCAGTTGAACAGCACGTTTTCCTGCAAGACGACACCGATCTGACGACGCAGCCACGAGGGATCGACTTGCGCGAGATCGACACCGTCGACCAGCACGCGACCGCTCTCCGGAACATAGAGGCGCTGGGCGAGCTTGGAGAGCGTGCTCTTGCCGGAGCCGGAAGGGCCGACGATCCCGAGAAGCTGACCCGCCGGCACGGTGAGGCTGATGTCGTGCAGGATTTCCGGACCGTCGACGCGATATCGGAAGGTGACATGCTCGAAGGCTATGTCGCCGCGGATGGGGGGAAGCGATGTCTGGCCGGGCTTGTAGACCGGCTCGGCCGGAGTGTTGAGGATGTCGCCCAGCCGGGCCACCGACAGGCGGGCCTGATGGAAGTCCTGCCAGATCTGGGCGAGGCGCAGCACCGGCCCCGTGGCGCGGCTCGCCAGGAGATTGAAGGCCACCAGCTCACCGATCGTGAGGTCGCCGTCGGTGACGAGCCTCGCTCCGAAAAGCAGGATGGCCGCCATCACCAGCTTGCTGACCAGTTGCACGATCTGGCTTGCGACATTGCCGAGGTTGGTGACCCGGAAGCTGGCGGCAACGTAGCCGGCGAGCTGCTCCTCCCATCGCCGCTGCATCTGCGGCTCGACCGCCATCGCCTTCAGCGTTTCGGCCCCGGCGACGCATTCGACGAGAAACGCCTGGTTCTCCGCGCCGCGCTGGAACTTGTCGTCCAGCCGTCGCCGGAACAGCGGCGTCGCTCCAGCCGAGATCGCAATATAGATCGGAAACGACCCGAGCACGATCCAGGTGAGCAGCGGTGAATAGAAGAACATGACGCCGAGGAAGACGAACGTGAAGAACAGGTCGATCACGAGCGTCAGCGCCGAGCCGGTCAGGAAGTTGCGGATGTTTTCCAGCTCGCGCACCCGCGAGACCGAATCGCCGACCCGCCGCGCCTGGAAATAGGCGATCGGCAGGGCAAGGAGATGCCGGAACAGCCTTGCTCCCAGCTCGACGTCGATCCGGTTCGTCGTATGGGAGAACAGATAGGTTCGCAGGATGCCGAGGACGGTCTCGAAGACGGCGACGGCAACCAGGCCGATGACCAGGACGTCGAGCGTGCTGGTGCTGCGATGGACCAGCACCTTGTCGATGACGACCTGGAAGAACAGCGGCGAGATCAGCGCAAAGATCTGAAGGAAGAACGAGGCGACCAGCACCTCGCCCAGAAGGCCGCGATATTTGTGGATGGCGCCCAGGAACCAGGTGACGTCGAACCGTCTCGCGAGGTCGGTCAGCCTGGCGCGTTTGGCCATCAGGACCAGCCGGCCATCCCATATGGCCTCGAACTCCGCCCGGGTCATCAGCCGGGGCCGCGGCTCCTCGGGCGCCTGGATCAGGATCTTGTCGTCGCTCGCCTTGCCCAGCAGCAGGAAGCGACCGTCGCGCAAGGCCGCAATTCCCGGCAATGGCGTGCGCGCCAGCCGGTCCCATCGCGTCTTCGATTCGCTGGCTTTCAAGCCGAGCTGCCGTGCGAAGCGCAGCATCTCGGGCACGCCGATCGCGTCGGTGCCGAACTGGTGCCGGACCTGGGCTGCATCGACGTTCATGCCGTGGAAGCGTAGCAGCAGCACGAGTGCGGCCAGCCCCTGCGGACCCGAGCTCTCGCCACTGGTTTGCATTTTCAGACCATGCTCACGCCCGGCAGGCGCGTCCTCGTGGATGCCTCGAGCGGGGCGCGGGCTGCCGGCGAAATCAGGCGGCCGGCCTCGTCAGGTATTCCTGACCGGATGTCTGCGGCGTCGCGATGGTGCCAGTCCCTTCGCCAGGCTGGGTCACGAATGTGGACGCGATGTAGTCCGTGAAGAGAGCGAGGTTCACCACTCCCGAATGTCCATTGCCGACCTCGTCGTTCAGCAGGTCCAGTGTCGTGTCGGTTTCGAAGGCGAGCGTTCCGAGGTTGCCGTCACCGGCAAGCTGGCCGGCGCCAGAGCCCGACGAACCGTCCCCCGGCGTCGATGTGAGATGACCCGGCATCGTATAGGCATCCGCGGCGGCGGTATTCACGGTGTAGCCAAGATCCTTCAGAGCGCCGATTGTCATGCTGCTGATCGGATCGGGGACGCCCGCGATGTATCCGGTCATCAGCTCGTTGCCGAAGATGGCCTCCGACCAGTGGGCGCCCGCCGTGCCGGAGCCGCCGCCAGTCTCCAGCGGCACGTATGTGGCCGACGGATTTCCGCTGAGCTGGCGATAGGCGGCGAGGGCATTCGCACCAGTGTATTGGAAGCCGCTCTTCAGGCCCAAGGAGCTCCAGAGCGTTCCGATCCCGAGAATGTGGCCCATCTCGTGCAGGATGACATACGAAAGCGTCCCGTTGCTGGCCATGTTGGCGAGGTCCGCCGAATCGAACGTCATGACGCCGTGATAGGGCAGCAGGGTGCCGGAGCGGAACAGATCCGGCCCTGCCTGACCCAGGATTCCGCCGACGCCATCGATGGCGCTCACGTTGGCGGTGATCAGCAGGTCGTCGATCAACCCGTAGGTGCCGCTGTTCACGTTCGGCAGATCGGCCGTGATGATCTGCTGCCAGCGCTGGGCCGCAGCCGTGAAGTAGGATTGGTAGGCTGAGTTGCCGGTGTAGTTGACCGTTATGTCGAAGCGCGAGACGACGCCAGTCGTTCCGTCGCCGTTGAGGTCCTGCTGGAAGGTGGTCTCGAGGGTCTGCAATGCCGAGTTGCTGCCGGCGACGGCATTGAGGGCGTTCGAGAGGAAATTGCCGCTGCTGTCGGTGTTCCACACCGTGTACTGGTTGGTGCTCGTGTTCTTCCAGGCGACCTGATAGCCGCTGGCGGTCTGCTCTGCACCGATCGGCGTCAACGCGCCGAATTGCCCGACCGTGACGGCGGCGCCCGAATAGCGCAGCTGGGGGCCTGACGAGGTGCCGACGGGATAGAGGGCATAGTTGCTGCCAGCTTGCATCAGTCTGGTCGAGCCATAGGCCTCGATCACCGTCGGAGGAGCGCCAGTGGTTCCGTCGCCGTTGAGATCCTGCTGGAAGGTGGTCTCGAGGGTCTGCAAAGTCGAGTTGCTGCCGGCGACGGCACTGAGGGCGTTGGAGAGGAAGTTGCCGCTGCTGTCGGTGTTCCACACCGTGTACTGGCTGGTGCTCGTGTCCTTCCAGGCGACCTGGTAGCCGCTGGCGGTCTGCTCCGCGCCGATCGGGGTCAGGGTGCCGAACTGCCCGACCGTGACGGCGGCGCTCGAGTAGCGCAGCTGGGGGCCCGACGAGCCGCCGACGGGATAGAGGGCATAGTTGCTGCCGACCTGCATCAGCTTGGTCGAGCCATAGGCTTCGATCACCGTCGGGGGAATGCCGGTGGTTCCGTCGCCGTTGAGATCCTGCTGGAAGGTGGTCTCGAGGGTCTGCAAAGCCGAGTTGCTGCCGGCGACGGCATTGAGGGCGATCGAAAGGTAGTTGCCGCTGCTGTCGGTGTTCCACACCGTGTACTGGCTGGTGCTGGTGTTCTTCCAGGCGACCTGGTAGCCGCCGGCGGTCTGCTCCGCGCCGATCAGGGTGAGCGAGCTGAACTGGCCCGCCGTGACGGCGGCACCCGAATAGCGCAGCTGGGGGCCCGACGAGCCGCCGACGGGATAGAGGGCGTAGTTGCTGCCGACCTGCACCAGCTTGGTCGAGCCATAGGCTTCGATCACCGTCGGAGGAGTGCCGGTGGTTCCGTCGCCGTTGAGATCCTGCTGGAAGGTGTTCTCTAATGCCTTCAACGTCGGATCGCTACCCGCGACGACGCCGAGGACGTTGGAGAGGTAGTTGCCGCTGCTGTCGGTGCTCCACACGGTGTACTGGTTGGAGCCCGTGTCCTTCCAGGCGATCTGGTAGCCGCCGGCGGTCTGCTCCGCGCCGATCGGGGCCCACGTGCCGAACTGCGCCGCCGTGGCGACGGC
>CANIRG010000099.1 GCA_947469635.1 Rhodospirillales bacterium
CTGCACACCGCGCACGATCATGTCGACATTCATGCTGCCACGACGGCCGATCTTCATCATGTCGCCGAAGCGCCGTGAACTGGTGGGCTCGCCCACGATGCAGACGTCGATCTTCTCGCCGCGATCGGCCAGACGCTTCAGCATCTTGACCGTGCCGTTGACCGCAGGCCCTTCCTCGTCGCCGGTGATCAGGAGGCTGATCGAGCCACCGAAGTCGCGGCCACGCCTGGCCAGGAACTTCGCCGAAGCCTCGGTGAAGGCCGCGATCGCGCCCTTCATGTCGGCCGCGCCGCGGCCCAGCAGATAGCCGTCCGTCAGCTCGGCCGAGAACGGCCCGACTGTCCAGGAGGAGAGATCGCCCACCGGGACCACATCGGAATGGCCGGCGAAGCAGAAATGCCGGCCGCCCGTGCCGATGCGAGCATAGAGATTGGCCACGTCGTCGGTGCCGGCCTGGGTGAAGTCCATGCGCTCGCATTGGAATCCGATTCCGCCCAGCACTTTTTCGAGCAGCTGCAAGGCGCCGGCTTCGACGGGAGTGACGCTTTCGCAGCGCACCAGGGCGCGCGTCAGGTCGATCACACCGGTGGCGGCAGCAATCATCGTATCGGGCATGGCCGGGACACTACATCCCGCTTCCCCCAAAGAGAAGAGCGCCGGTCCAGGCCAACCGGCGCTCAGTCAGTGAGAGAGAGGAAGATATACGTCTTGTTCTTGTCGAGCTCAGGCCACCAGGCGATCGGCCTCCTTCAGGTTCACCGACACGAGCTGGCTCACGCCCTGCTCGGCCATGGTGACGCCGTAGAGCCGGTCCATGCGCGCCATGGTGACGCGATGGTGGGTGATGATCAGGAACCGCGTGTCGGTACGGCCGGCGATCTCCTGCACCAGCGCACAAAACCGTTCCACGTTGAGGTCGTCGAGCGGCGCATCGACCTCGTCGAGCACGCAGATCGGCGCCGGGTTGGTCATGAACACCGCGAACAGCAACGAGAGGGCGGTCAGCGCCTGCTCGCCGCCCGACAGCAGCGACATGACCTGCAGCTTCTTGCCCGGCGGGCTGGCATGGATCTCGAGGCCGGCCTCGAGCGGATCCTCCGATTCGGTCAGGCGCAGCTCGGCCTTGCCGCCGCCGAACAGCTTGGTGAAGAGCTGCTGGAAGTGGCCGCTCACCTGCTCGAAGGCGACGAGGAAGCGCTCGCGCCCCTCGCGGTTGAGGCTCTGGATGCCCTGACGCAACCGGCCGATGGCGGCGACCAGGTCGTCGCGCTCGCTGGTCATGCCGAGGATCTGCTGCTCGAGCTCGTTGGCTTCCTCCTCGGCCCGCAGGTTCACCGCGCCCATGTTCTCACGCTCGTTGGTAAGCCGGTCGAGGCGCTGCTCGGCCTTGTCGAGCTCGGGCAGCTCCTCCAGCGCCTGGACCTCGGCCAGCGCCAGCACGGCATCGGGCTCGCAGCGCAGCCGCTCGCCGATGCGCTCGACGACCATCTCGCGATCACGTGTCGCCTGCTCGACCTGGCCCTCGCGACGCACCCGCGCCTCGCGGGCCGAGGCCAGCTCGGTCTCGGCCTGCTTCAGGATCTTGTCGGATTCGGCAAGGCGCGTCTCGCCGATCGCCAAGCGGTCGGCCGCCTCCTGCCGCCGCACCTCGGCGTTGCCGATCTCGTCGGCCAAGGCCATCTGCTTGGTCTCGATCTCGTCGGGCTTGGCGGCGAGGTCGGCCAGGACGGCCGCGATCTGCTCGCGACGGGTGTCGAGCTCGGTGATGTGGGTGTCGGCATCGCCCAGCCGCGTGCTCCAGCTCGTATGGTCGTGGGTGATCTGGCCCAGGCGCTGGACCCGCATCTCGGCCTCGCGGGCGAGCCGCGCGCAATTGCCTTCGGCCTCGACGAGCGCCGCCCGCAGCTCGGCGATACGGGCGCGCAAGGCAGAGGCAGTGACGCGGTCGGCCTGCGAATCGGAGATCGCCGACAGGCGCGCCTGGCGGAAGGTGCGGCGCATCTCCGCCTCGGTGACCTCGCCCACGATCTCGCCCACGGACTGCTCGATGGCGGTGAGGCGCGTGCGCAGCTGGTCGGTCTTGCGGGCTACGGTGCTGTGACGGTCGCGCGCCTCGTTGGCAGCGCGCTCGGCGACACCGGTCTCCTGCTGCGCCTTGCGCTCGGCGGCGCGGGTCGCCTCACCGGCTTCCTGGCTCTTGCGCCGCGCGGCGTCGGCCACGCTGCGCTCGTTCTGGCGCGCATGATCGACGCAGGCCTTCTCGGCCTCGCGCGCGGCCATCAGCCAGCGCGCCTTGGTGTCGACCTGCGCCTGGTGGACGGCGTGCTCGACCGCGACGCCGTCGATCTGGCGCCGGATGTCGGCCAGGCGATTGCGCTGGCTCAGCCGCACTGCTGCCGGCGACGGTGCGCCGGCGCGCATGGTGAAGCCGTCCCAGCGCCACACCGCGCCGTCGAGGGTGACGAGCTGCTGGCCGGGGGCCAGCGTCTCCTGCAGGGCGCTGCCCGCAGCCTCGTCGGCGACGATGCCGATGAAGGCGAGGCGCCGCGCCAGCTCCGGCAAGGTCTTCACATGGGCGGCCAGCGGGGTCGTGCCGCCGGGGAGGGCCGGCGCATTGTCGAGCGCGGCAAGCGGGCGCCAATGGGCCGGCGCGCCGCCGTCGGACGAGGCATCGAGATCGTCGCCGAACGCGGCACCCAGTGCCTTCTCGAAGCCCGGCTCGACGTTCAGCGCGTCGAGCAGCGGCGGCCACAGAGAATCGGCGGCCGACTTCAGGGCCGCGGCAACGCCCGCCTCCTCGGCCCGCAGCTTGGTCAGCCGCGCGTTGGTCTTCTGCAGGATCTCGGCGGCGGCGGCATGGCTCGCCTCGGATGCCTGGCGCTCGGCCGCGCGGGCACGCTCCATGTCGATACGCTCGGCCTCGGCCTTGGCGACGGCAGCGCGAGCGGCTTCCGACTCGTAGCGCTCGGCCTCGCGGGCCGCCTCGATCGTCTCCTGTCCGCGGCGCCGGGTCTCTTCCAGCGTGGTGCGGGCCGCCTCGAGAACGGCCTCGATCTCGGCCATGGTCGGCAGGCCCGACAGCTCGCTCTCGATCTGGCGCTGCTGGGTGGCCACTTCGTCGCGGCGGATACCGAGACGGCGCAGACGCTCCTGCAGCTCGGCGACCTCGCGGGCGACGCTGCTGCGCAGCGCCTCGTCGGCGGCGATCTGGCGGTTGAGGCGGTCGTGCTCGGCGTCGGCGGCGATCGTGGCGGCATGCGCGTCGGCGCGCGCCTGCTGAGCCGAGGCTGCGCGATCGTCCTCGCCCACCCGCTCCTGCTCCAGCCGGGTGCGCTGGGTGTCGAGATCGGCGATGGCGGCTTCGGCGTCGTCCTTGCGGCCGCGCTCGCGCGCCAGGTCCTGCTCGGTCTGCCGCAGCCGCGTCTCGGCTTCGGCCTGGGCTTCGGCGATCCGCTCCGCTTCAGCGATGAGGGCCTCGTGGGCCAGGCGCAGGCGCTGGAGGGCGGCGGCGGCGGCGGCCTCGTCGTTGCGCAGCGGCGGCAGCGCGGTCGCGGCCTCGGCTTCGGCGGTGGTGGCAAGGCCCACCAGGCGCGTGAGGTCGGCCACCTGGGCTTCGGCTTCGGCGAGGCGCGCGCCGGCCTGGGCGAGCTCACGCTCGGCGTCGGCGAACTTCAGCGCCAGCACGGCTGCCTCGGCGCGGCGGATATGGTCGCTGAGATTGCGATAACGGCTGGCCTGGCGCGCCTGACGCTTCAGCCCCTTGTGCTGCTCCTCGAGCGCCACCAGCACGTCCTGAACGCGGGCGAGGTTCTGCTCGGCGGCGCGCAGGCGCAGCTCGGCCTCATGGCGGCGGGCATAGAGGCCGGTGATGCCGGCGGCCTCGTCGATGACGCCACGGCGGTCCACGGGCTTGGCATTGATCAGCGCGCCAATGCGGCCCTGGCTCACCAGCGCCGTCGACCGCGAGCCCGTTGCCGAATCGGCGAACAGGGTCTGGACGTCGCGGGCGCGGATCTCGCGGCCGTTGACCGTGTAGGCCGAGCCGTGGCCGCGCTCGATGCGGCGCGTGACGTCGAGCTGGTCGGCGTCGTTCACCATGGCGGGCGCGGTGCGGGTCTTGTTGTCGAGCGTCAGCAGCACTTCGGCGATGTTGCGCGCCGGCCGCGTGCCGGCGCCGGCGAAGATCACGTCCTCCATCTCCGACCCGCGCATCTGCTTGGCCGAGGTCTCGCCCATCACCCACTTCAGCGCCTCGACGAGGTTCGACTTGCCGCAGCCGTTGGGGCCGACGATGCCGGTGAGCCCCGACTCGATCGCAAGCTCGGTCGGATCGACGAAGGACTTGAAGCCGGAGAGCCGGAGCTTGTCGAACTGAACCATCTACACCACGCTGCCTGTCTGTTGCTTGTTGCCGGTCGCTTGCGGCCGGCTACTTGGTCGCCTTTTCGAAGGCGGCATCGAGTTCCTCGACGGAACGCGCGCCGCGATACATCTGGCCGTTGACGAACAGGCTGGGGGTCGAGTTGACGCCCATCACCTCGCCGCCGCGGTAATCATTGACCACCGCGGTGGAGATCGCATCGTTGGCGAGGCAGGCCTTGACCTCGTTGTCGCCCATGCCGGCGATGCGCAGCGACTTGGCGAGCTCGGCGATCGGATCGGCCGCCGTCGCCCACACCGCCTGGCCGCGGAAGATGATGTCGATCACCGCGAAATACTTGTCCTTGCCCGAGCACTCCGCGAGCTGGGCGGCCTTGGCCGCCGCCTGGTCGAGCGGGAAGTCGCGGTAGATCAGCTTCACCTTGCCGGTGTCGATCCACTTCTTCTTCAATTCCGGCAGCACCAGCATGTGGAAATGGGCGCAGTGCGGGCAGGTGAAGGAGGCGTACTCGATGAGCGTCACCGGCGCCTTGGGGTCGCCCAGCACATGGTCACCCGCCTGGATGCCCAGCAGGGCCGTCTTGTCCGGGCTGCCCACGACAACGGTCGGCGCGGGCCCCGAAGTCGCAGGCCGCGTGCCGAAATAAACGCCAGCAGCAATCGCGGCCACCGCGACGACGCCGCCGGCTACGATCAATATGTTCCGCATCGACACCCTTCCTCTCCACTACATCTTGGGAATTCAGCCTGTGGGGAGTCAAACGATTAGCGCGCGACCTGCCCCAAAATCGCGTTGATGCCCTCGGCGCCGCCGGGATTGCCGTAATTCTGCTCATTGATGAACAGGGTGGGCGTAAAAGTGACGCGGAGCTGCTGACCGGACAGCACATCACCCACGACCTTGTCGAGATGCTGGTCATCGGCGAGGCAGGCGCCCCCACCCGTCATGCCTGCATTTTCCAGGGCAACTATCATGTCGATCTCGGGAGTGGACCCGGTCAGCCAGTCGATCTGGGAGCGGAACAGCACGTCGACGGCGTCGAAGAATTTCGCCGGACCGGCGCACTCCGCGAGCTGGGCGGCGTGAGTGGCCACCGAATCCGAGGGAAAGTGACGATAGATGAAGCGGGCGCGGCCGGTGTCGATCCACTGCCGCTTCAACTCGGGCAACACCGCGGCGTGGAAATTGGCGCAGTGCGGGCAGGTGAGAGAGAAATAGTCGATGATGATGTTGGGCGCCTCGGGCAGGCCCAGCACATGGTCCCCCGGCATCGGACCCAGCAGCTTCTCCGCTGGCGGCAGCTGCGCACGCGCCTCGCGGGCAAGGAAAGGGGCGGCCAGGAGGCCGATCAGGGCACTGCGCCGGTTGAGGGCGACCCGTGCGCCCAGCCGCGCCAGCGCCGCGCGAAGATCGGAATCGGCCACATCGGCCACGCGGCTTGCCATCTGCGCCGCGACCTCGGGCGATGGCGCCGGCGGCACGCGCGGCACCGGCGGCTGGGGAATGACACCCTGCGTCAGGCGGATGTCGTCGATCTGGCGATGGCCGAAATAAGCGTTCACGCGTTCCACGATCTGGCTGGTCATGTGCTGGACCTCGAGGGCGGCGGCGCTCGACACGCGCAGCCGCAGCACCTTGGCACCGGCACGCCCGCCGCGTCCCGCGAGCAGCGCGTCGGGTCGCGTGGTGCGCGCAAGTTCCGGCCCGACGATCACCGGCCAGTCGGCGCGGAGTCGGGCAATCGAAGCGCCGCGACCCTTCACCAGACCAGAGGTCAGGCGCTGGGCAAGGCCACCGAGGGCACGCAAGCCGTTTTCCCGCATGGACCCTTCCACACTCCACTCCATATGGTAGGCCACTGACCCTTACATGGCCATGACCCACGCCCAGCGCCTGCTCGCCTGGTACGACCGCCATCGTCGCACCCTGCCGTGGCGTGCGCCGCCGGGCGAGCGCACCGAACCCTACCGCGTGTGGCTGTCCGAGATCATGCTGCAGCAGACCACCGTAGCCACCGTCGGCGACTATTTCCGCCGCTTCGTCGAACGCTGGCCGACCGTCGGGACGCTGGCGGCAGCCCCACTCGACGAGGTGCTGTCGGCCTGGGCCGGGCTCGGCTACTACGCTCGCGCTCGCAATCTCCATGCCTGTGCCCGCACGGTGAGCGAGCAACTGGATGGCCGTTTCCCCGAGGACGAGTCCGGGCTGCTGGCGCTGCCCGGCATCGGCCCCTACACCGCCGCCGCCATCCGTGCGATCGCCTTCGACCGGCCGGCGTCGGCGGTCGACGGCAATGTCGAGCGCGTGATCGCCCGCCTGTTCGCCATCGAGACGCCGCTGCCCGACGCCAGGCCGGAGATCAACGCTCGTGCCGCCGGGCTGGTGCCGAACAAGCGCCCCGGCGACTACGCCCAGGCCATGATGGATCTTGGCGCCACGGTGTGCACGCCGCGCTCGCCGCGTTGCGTCATCTGCCCTTTCATCGAGACCTGCCACGCGCGGGCGCTGAACATCGCCGAAAGCCTGCCGCAACGGGCGCCCAAGGCCGACAGGCCGACGCGGCGCGGGCTTGCCTTCGTGCTGGCACGCAGCGACGGCGCGATCCTCTTGCGCAAGCGAGCGCCCACCGGACTTCTGGGCGGTATGGACGAGGTACCGTCGAGTGCCTGGCGCGAGGGGAAACTCACGATCGCCGAGGCACTGAAGGAGGCACCGGTGCCGGCCAAATGGCAGGTGATGGAAGGCGGCGTGCGCCACACCTTCACCCACTTCCATCTGGAGCTGGTGGTGGCGCGCGCGACGGCCACGACCTCGCGCCTGGCGAGGCTGGCACCCGGCAGTGCCTGGTGCACGCTCGACAAGATGACCGAGCGCGCTCTGCCGACGGTGATGCGCAAGATCATCGCGCATGCGGTCAAGGGTTAGACAACTCCTGCTTGAAGGGCCTTCTTCACGCCGTATGCTCATTACCCTTTCCCGGATCAAGCGCGCTAATTGCACGGATGATGCGCCTTTCGATACAAATTATGCACTGGCATCCTACTGGCGACTGTTGCATTGTTGCTACAGTCGGTTGTTTGAGGTCTAAATACTACAATTGTTGGACGGCAGGCGACATGGACGGAAACAAGGGGAACCGCCATTGACGCTGCGGCGTTGCCTAACTACCTCACGACGCCCAGCGGACTAGGCTAATGGCGTTACATCGAACTAAAGTAGAAGCTCCGGTCTTTCGGTTAGGCCAGCTCGTCGAAGCATCCTACGTAGAGACTCGGGGTGCCGTTCTTCTGACTCACGCAAAAGCACGAGTTGCGCTCGATTTGCTTAATGCCCGCTCTCGCGTGATTGAAGACGAGATCGAACGCAAGCTAGAGAAAGTTTTTAAAAAAGGCTGCGTCGAACGAAGGCACAGTACCCAGACTCGGCAAGTAAGATCCGCCGGCCGCAGTCGAGCGTTGGGGCCTCTCTATGATTTTTCGGATATGTGGCTCACTGTAGGTGGCTTCACGTTTGTAACTTGCGCAAGCGTGACAGTATGCGTCGCCCCCCGAGGCGCAAAAGCGGTCGGTGATCGATCTCATTCAAAGTTTTGGGTTCGCCTCCGAATAGAAAAGTCTCCGCGCGGAACTTCGGATGTAACATCATCGGAACTTCGTACAGCTACGACCTTAGCTCAGAATGTTGTTAAGGCGACTTTTGCTGCTCTGATGCAACCGTACAGAACAGTGATCTCCGAAGCAGCCGGCGCTCCTGTAAATATCTACTTAAAGCAGCGTATGAGCGTCATGCTTGCCAATGCTCCTCAGGCTCAGCAATTTGATGTTCTGTTTGCAGATAGCCAAGCTCAGAGACCTCTTGTCGATTCAATTGCTGAACCGGGGAACGCTGGAAAAGATCTCTTAGATACCGCGTTTGCTGTAATGTCCTCTAAGCCAGTAGCGTCGCCCCTTAACGCCGTTGCATCTTTGAGAAAGCTAGGAAATTTGGACTACGTGTTTTTTGAAGATGTAGGGGGCTATCGAGGAGTATGCCTCCAGCAAAGCGGAGAAAACTTAGTAAAGTTGGTCGGACTATCTCGAGGTCCGATGGCTACCGCTAGCAAGGAAAAGCCACGCAACCGCCGAACACTGATTTCGGATAATGCAGCGATGCGCGTCAGTGCCGCGATTATCGCAGAGGTTGCAAGTCGATTCTAAACTTCAATTAAGTTTGACATACTGGAGATAGATATTAACTTGCTTCGAGGGGAGCAAGTCAATGAATCGTGCCGATACTCAGACGTTCTCAAAAACTGTAAAAGATTTGGTACATAGGCCCGATAAAGGCCTCAGCACAAATCCAAAGGACATCCTCTATGATCTCCTCATGCGGTCTGCTCTAGCATTTAACGTTCACGAACTTGATGACGCTGAGAATCCCGCTCGCAATAGATATTCTCAACCGATTCCTCAAGCTCATCCATTTATCGTATTAGCCGCAATCTCCTCTGACATTCTTATTAAAACGCCGCCACGCAAAAAGGCGAGGATCCCTCGCAAAATCAGCGGAAAAAAAGTTAAAAAGAAAGTCAGCAAGCGAAATCCAGACTTTGTTCTGCGACAACATAGAGATGATTGCGTTCTTTGCGAGCCCGCATCGGATTTCAAGATTGCAAACTGGCAGCGCGAACGCCTTGATGAACTCGTAGAAGCTCACGAGGCAGCTCCTCAAGGTTGGGAGCGCCCACACATCATCTGTTTTGGCGAGTTGGCCTATCCACCCCCGCCCGCAGCAGTATTTGCGGCAGGAGTAGACTACGTAAAGCAATTCGGCCGGTACCAAGTAGAGTTCGAGCAGGATGTAAGGAAAACGTTGCACAGCTTTAGTAGCGCAACGCGTCCATTTTTATTTCTCGGATCATATCATTGCCCTATTACCCTCTACAATGTAGGCATGATTATGCCTCGTGGCGGTCAAGAAGTAATCGACATGCGAGTAGTGTCACGTGTGCTCACACGAGATGGCTTTGTTACAACCACCAAAGATGAAGAAATTCGCGCCCCTATTCCCCACCGAAAGCGATTTCCTGCAAAGCGCGACAGCGAGCAAACACGAGTTCCGCCCGATAATGCATTCCGCGTATTTGCAACCCCGGTTGGCCGCGTCGCCGTACTGATTTGTTCAGATATTATCGACCTGAATCAGTTTCTACTCGTAGCCCGCTACAACGATTCGGCGGGGAAAATGGATCGCATAGACTTCGTCCTTGTCCCGTCACACAATACCAGCCCTAAATTGCTTCAAATGTGTCAACAGCTTTCATGGTTGGCTGTTACTACGGTAATTATTGTGAATGCAAATGGCGGGGCAAATTCGGCATATCCAGAAACTACAGTTTACTGTTGCGGAAAATCCTTAATGATTAAAGGAGAGAAGAAATCGCGCTTACTGGAAGTTGTGTCAAAGTCTCTTATTCATAGTGGAAAGGGAATCAGAAGACATTCCAAGATTACTTGGTTTCGGTTTCGATCCCAGCAGCTAGCTGATTTAATTAATGATACTACTGACTTGGTTAAATCGCGATTGGGGTTGGCAACAAACCTGAAAGCAGGAACCATTTATAGAAATTGAATATTCCAACCACAAAAGAAATGGGCACCCCACTATCTTCATTTTGTTATAGCCCGGCCCTCACCTGCTGGCGCAGATGGTCTATCGGCAGGCGCGCACCCTCGACGTCGATGTGCCAGAAGGTCCAGCCGTTGCAGGCCGGTGCACCCTGCACCGCCGCCCCGACCTGATGGATGGAGCCGCGATGCTGGCCCATCGAGTTGGCCGCCGACAGCGTGCCGTCGGCGCGCACGCGGGCGTGGAGGCGACCGCTCTGGTCGCTCAGCACCGTGCCGGGCTGCAGGAGACCTGACTCGATAAGCACGCCGAAGGGAATGCGCGGCTCGCTGCGCTTGCTGGGCTTGTTGGTGATGTCCTCGATCTGCAGCGGCACCACCTCGGCGATGCGCTTGCGGGCAAGCGCTGCATAGGTCGGATCGCGCTCCAGCCCGATGTAATGGCGGCCCAGGCGCCTGGCGGTCGCCCCGGTCGTGCCGGTGCCGAAGAAGGGATCGAGGATCGTGTCGCCGGGATTGGAGGCCGCCATGATGCAGCGGAACAGCAGCGATTCGGGCTTCTGGGTCGGATGCGCCTTCTTGCCGTCCTCGCCCTTCAGCCGTTCGGCGCCGGTGCACAGCGGCAGGAGCCAGTCGGAGCGCATCTGCAGCCCTTCGTTCAGCTCCTTCATCGAATCGTAGTTGAAGGTGTAGCGCTTGGCCTTGCGGTCGCGCGCGGCCCAAATCAGCGTCTCGTGCGCATTGGTGAAGCGCTTGCCGCGGAAGTTCGGCATCGGGTTCGATTTGCGCCACACGATGTCGTTCAGCAGCCAGTAACCCTCGTCCTGCAGCGCCGTGCCAATGCGGAAGATGTTGTGGTAGCTGCCGATCACCCACAGCGTGCCTTCGGGCTTGAGCGCCCGGCGTGCCGCCTTCAGCCAGGCATGGGTGAAGGAATCGTAGCGGGCGAAATCGGCGAACTTGTCCCAGTCGTCGTCGACTGCATCGACGACACTGTTGTCGGGCCGCAGCAGCTCACCACCCAATTGAAGATTGTACGGCGGGTCGGCGAAAACCATGTCGACGGACCCAGCCGGCAGGCTGCCCATCAACTCGATGCAGTCCCCGACCAGGACTCGATCCAGATTATCCACAAGCATCTGTGGATGATGAATCATCCACAGTGTCAAAGCAAGAAACTACAATTGATTCAATTGTTTATGCCTTCAATCTACAAGATTGAGCGAAGTCCGAGGACTGACCCACAAAGCCTAGCCGCTGGCTTTTTCCGCGACCCTCGCCGGGTTGCCCAGAACGGTCACTCCCGGCGCGACGTCGCGTAGGACAACCGCGCCAACACCCACCACTGCGCCCGCCCCGACCCGCACGCCCGACGCGATGACGGCGCCCGTCCCGATCAGGGCGCCACGCCCGATCCGAACCAGGCTGCCAATATTGGCCCCCGGCCCGACCGACACGAACTCATCGAGCTCGACGTGATGGCCGACGATCGCGGCCCGGTTGATGAAGGCAAACCGGCCGAGCCGCACATGCGAGCCGATGACCACGCCGCAATTGACGTAGACGCCGTCCTCGAGGGTCAGGCGGAAGGGCAGGATGGCTGTCGGATCAACGAGCGGCTCGAAGGTGCGGGCACCAAGCCCCACGGCTTCCGACCAGGCGAACTCGCGGTTGGCCGGCCCAAACAATGGGAAGGCAAAGCAGAGCTTCAGTTGCGCGGCCGTCAGCTCGACGTGCCTGATGATCCGCCGGCCAGGCTCGACCGGCACTGCATCCGCGATGTTCTGCACCACAGCCTCGATGGTGCGGCCGAGGCGGCGGCATGTGTCCTCGACATCGCCCAGGATGGGAGAGCCGGCACCATAGAGGATGATGGAAGACAATCGGTCGATCCGTGGCTTTTGCTGCGTGTCATCCATCGTAGAGCAAGGCGCGCGCAACGAAAGCCTCGCTGCGGCCTTCCACTGAACGGCGGAACACGATCGTGACGGCCGTGTCGGCGGGCAGTTCGATATCCAGGTCGACGGGCTGCCGGCTCGGGCTCACGAACCTGTCGTCGAGCAATTTGGTCTTGCCCGGAACGGCCACACCGACGGCAAGCTGGCCGGTTTCGACCCGCAGGGTCAGGCGCAGCCGCCGCCCGTTCACCTTCAATACCGCTGCGTAACGCCAGGCCTTCGCCGGCGTGACGATCCGGATGCCTTCGTCACCCCGATGAAGCGACGCGCCGAAGAACAGATGCGAGCGCTTGATCCTGCCCAGCACATCGACAGCATCCACCGGCAGCTGTTGCCGGGGCGACCTCGCAGCGGGAGAAAGGCGGCGCTCCGCCGCGCGATCCAGCACCCGCGCCAGAACATCGGGGAGCTTTCGGTCTGAAGCGATCCGCGCCCGCATGTCGTCGCCGATCTCCCGGCGCAGTGCCGGCTTTGCGAGATAGAGGTCGATCTTGGCCGCGAGATCGGCACCGTCGGCATAGGATATCGCCTCGCCGAGATCACCGAAGGTCGCGATGAAATAGGGCTTGCGGTCGACCAGCATGAAGCCACCCGAATCGAAGCCGCGGAACAGCTTCTGGCTGATCGTCCGGGGGAACCCGGGACTGGTGACGTCAACGGTGATGGGATGGCGCGCCAGCGTGGCGTCGAGCGCGGGGCCGAACGGGATGTGGCCGGGGATGGCCGCAAGATTGTCGGGCACGCCGGGCAACTCGGTCTTCAGGTCGCCATAGCAAGCGACAGGAACGCCGGCTGCTCCCAGCAGATGCAGCCGATTTTCCGTATGTGCATCGTGGACGATCGTGCGATGGGCGAAGCTCCAGAAGAAGCTGTCGTCGACGCCGAGGCGAAGCTCGCGTTGCCGGGCCGCCGGCAGCGACGAGATGCGAGCCTGAAGCGAGTCCCACATCGTGCCACCGCATGCCCGCCAGTCGGCGATGGCATCGCCGGCCAGCGCCGTCAGCGCCGGATCGGCATGGCCGGGCGCCGACTGGTAGAAATGGCCGATGAAGGCGACGTCGGCCACCTCGCCGGTTCCCGCCTGGCCGAAGCGCGTCGCCGGCAAGGCAGGCGTCATCTCCTGGACGGGCGCCGACGAGATCAAGCCGAGGTCGCGCATGAGCAGGCTCTGGCCACTGTCGCGCGACCAGGGGATGACACGGTCGTGGACAAGCGCGCGCTGCAAGCTCGCCATCACGCCATCGCATGAGTCAGCCGGGCCTGCCGGATGGGGCGTCAGCAACTGCTCCACAAGCTCGAGCGGCGCATGATCCCATGAACCCAGCGTCGGAACTCCCAGCACGTCGGTGAAGAGGTTCGGCCGCCAGCCATCGCGCTCCGGCGGCATGCGGCACACCAGCGCCTGTGAG
The DNA here is from genome assembly GCA_947469635.1 of Rhodospirillales bacterium. Taxonomy (GTDB): domain Bacteria; phylum Pseudomonadota; class Alphaproteobacteria; order Reyranellales; family Reyranellaceae; genus Reyranella. The sequence goes on from CANIRG010000099.1 coordinate 13,355, forward strand.
AGGTAAGGCAAGCCGAAGGCGAGATCGGGGCGAAAGCTCCGGAGATCGTCGGCGATATCCGAGATGCGGCCGGGGTCCGGAGGCAGGAAGGCATCGACGGGAACCTCGAAGACCGAGGCTCCGAGATCGACGAGGGCCTGACGGCAAAGCTCGTAGGTCAGGCGGGTAATTCCATGAAACCACGCTTGCGGCGGCGCCGTGACGGCAATCCGTGAAAACGGGAGGGACACGATGGACGGCTAGGCCAGTTCCTGCGCGATCGCCTTACGCACGCCGGCCCGCTCCGACATGCGGCGGCGATGATCGATCACGCGCGGGATGCGCGCGGGATCGACGCCATCCTTCTCGAGCCACTGCGCCAGGGTGAAGAGATAGGGGTCGCAGATCGTGTACCGCTCGCCCATCACCCATGGTCCTTTCAGCATGTCGCGCTCAATCAGGTCGAACCCCGCACCCACCGACTCGGGCACCTTGCGCTGCATCGCGGCGATGGCGGCCGCGTCGTCGGCATCGACCCAGCGATGGCCGCGCATGCGATGGGCGTGCGCCACGTGCAGGCTGGAGCAGAGATAGCTGTTGAAGGCCTGGACCTCGGCGAAGGCGAAAGGATCGTCCATCGGCGCGAGCTTCGCGGCCGGAAAGCTCTGGGCGACGAAGGCCAGCATGGCCGGCGTCTCTGTCAGGATGCCGCGATCGGTGGCGAGCGCCGGCACGCGGCCCTTGGGATTGACCTCGAGATACTCCGGCGAGCGCTGCTGTCCGGAAGCGAAGTCGATGCGCACGGTCGAATAGTCGGCGCCGACCTCTTCCAGGACGATGTGGGTCGCCAGCGCGCAGGAATGGGCCGCGTAATAGAGCTTGAGCACGGAAATCTCCTCCCGCGGCTACAGTAGCCGGTTGAGAGGCGCGAAGCTCATACGATGGTGCGGAGTCGGCCCGAGTTGTTTTAGGGCTTGGAGATGTTGGGCGCTGCCGTAGCCGCGATTGGTTTCCCAGCCATAGCCGGGAAAAGTCTCGGCGAGCCGCGCCATATGACGATCGCGCGTCACCTTGGCGAAGATCGAGGCCGCGGCGATCGAATAGGAATGCGCATCGCCGCCGACGATGGTCTCGGCGCGGCAGCCGAGCCGCGGCGGCACCTGGTTGCCGTCGATCAGCACAATATCGGGCAGCACGGTCTCGGGCTGGTCGGCCAGCGCCTGCAAGGCACGCCGCATGGCGAGGAAGGTCGCCTGCAGGATGTTGATGGTGTCGATCTCCTCGACGCTCGCCTCCGCCACGGCGAACTGGACGATGCCCGAGGCGACCATCGCATCGTAAGCCGCCTCGCGATCCTCCAGCGCCAGCTTCTTGGAATCGTCGATCAGCTTCAGGAGCCGGCGCTTGGCCACGCTGCGGTCGATGACGGCGATGGCAGCCACCACTGGACCGGCCAGGGGTCCGCGACCTGCCTCGTCGATGCCGGCCACCCTTCCCTCGCAGCGCAGTTCGTAACGAAAGCTCGGCATTATCCCCATCGTGTCACGATAGACTGCAGCATGTCTTTCGTTGCCGACATCATCGCGCAGGACCCTGTGGGTATGAAACAGCTTCGTGCGGCGCGCACGCTCGGGCTGCCCGACTGGTGCATCGCGGCGGGCTTCGTGCGCAACCGGGTGTGGGACCATCTGCACGGCATCTCGCCGCCGCGCGAGCCGGCCGATATCGACGTGCTGTTCTTCGACGCTGCCGACACCTCGAAAGAACGTGAGGTGGAATACGAGAAGCGGCTAGCGGAGCTGATGCCCCTGCCCTGGCAGGTGCGCAACCAGGCGCGCATGCATATCCGCAAGGACCTGCCGCCGCACAGGAGCACGTCCGACTCGATGATCTACTGGCTGGAGACCGTTACCGCGGTCGGCGTGCGCCTGGAGGTGGACGATTCGCTCACCGTCATCGCTCCGTTAGGGACCGACGACCTGCTCGGCCTGCGCTGCAGCCCGACCGCCTACGGCCGCACCCGGCTGCACGAATACGAGGCGCGCATCGCCAGCAAGGGCTGGCGCGAGCTGTGGCCGAAGGTTCGCTTCGCCGATTGAGAGGATGGGTGGGCACCCACCCTGCCTCAAATCATTTCCACCAACTGGATCAGGTTCCCGCAGGTGTCGTTCAAGACGGCCATCTTGACGGTGCCGGCAACCACAGGCGCTTGCGTGAACTCCACCCCAAGACCACGAAGCCTGTCGAATTCCGCGTTCAGATCATCGACCTGGAAGGAGGTGGCGGGGATGCCATCGCGCACCAGCGCATCCTTGAAGGGCCTGACGGCCGGGTGTTCGCTCGGTTCCAGCAACAGTTGCGTGCCGCCAGGACTGCCCTTCTCGACGACCGTGAGCCAGCGATGCTCCCCGACGGGGACGTCATGCTTCACCTCGAAGCCGAGCACTCGGGTATAGAAATCGAGGGCCTTGGCCTGGTCCTGGACGAAGACACTCGTCACGTAGATTTTCATTCACGACTCCTCGAACGCGGGACCTCAGGCAGGACCCGCCGTCGCCACCAGCTTCGCCGCCTTCTCCCCGGCGCGCTTGGCGGCCGGCCGCGCGACGTGCGGCTTCACGTAGGCCTCGAAGGCCGGCCGCCTGTCGACGATCTTGAACTGCATGGCAAAGTCGAGGAACGAGGCGACGTAGAGGTCGGCCGCCGTGAAGTGGTCGGCGGCGATGAAGCGCTTTCCCGCGACGGCCTTCTCGAGCGTGTCGATCGTTCGTTGGTAGGAGCCGTAGCCGAACCGCCGCTCTTCCTCCGGCTTTGGACTCCATCCGCTTGCATGATCGCTCGTGGCGGCTTCACAGGGACCGCCGACGAAGAACATCCAGCGGTAATAGGCGTCGCGCTCCGCCGGCGGCGGCGCGAGGCGGGCCTGCGGGAAGACGTCGGCCAGGTAGCAGAGGATGGCGCCGGTCTCGGTGACGATGCGCCCGCCGTGCACGATCGCCGGCACCTTGCCCATGGGATTGATGGCGAGATACTCGGGAGTCTTCATGCCGGGCCCGAATTCCTTCACCTCCGTCCGATAGGGGCAGCCGACCTCCTCCAGCATCCAGTGGGTCATCGC
>CANIRG010000100.1 GCA_947469635.1 Rhodospirillales bacterium
CCCCGGCATGCCGCAGATCATCGTGACGCTGGGGCTGCTGCTGGGTATCGCCGGTTCGCGTATCATCCGCGGCGCCGTCGTCTCGGTGCGCGAGAACATGTACGTCCACGCCGCGCAGTCGACCGGTGCGTCGACCTTCCGCATCCTGTGGCGCCACATCCTGCCCAACGTGATGGCGCCGATCATCGTGCTCTTCACCACACGCGTCGGCACGGTGATCCTGGCCGAGTCGGGCCTCTCCTTCCTCGGCCTCGGCGTGCCGCCGCCGGCGCCGACCTGGGGCGGTCTGCTGTCGGGCAGCGGCCGCACCTTCATGCTGCAGGGACCGTGGCTCGCCCTGGCGCCCGGCCTCTGCCTCACCGTCGTGGTCTATGCCACCAACATGTTCGGCGACGCGCTGCGCGATCTCCTCGATCCGCGCATGCGCGGCTCACGCTGACAAAGCGACAACGAAAAAAGCAACGGAGGAAACCATGTCGATCAGGAAATGGAGTGTGGGCCTTCTGGCCGGCGCTGCTGCGCTGGCGCTGGCGACCGGAGTGCAGGCGCAGCAGCAGAAGCCGCAGCATGGCGGCACGCTGGAAGTCGCCACGATGTTCGCGACCCTCTCGGCGCTGTCGTGGGATCCCTACGACTGGAACTGGAAGCTGAACCACGACACCGGCCAGTTCTACGAGCAGCTCATCGTCGGCGACCTCGACAAGAGCCAGAAGAAGGGCGGCAAGTATGCCTTCGTGATCGACGCCTTCCTGGCCCCCGACGCCCAGCGCGGCGAGCTGGCCGAGAGCTGGAAGGAGGAGGGCAACACGGTGACCTTCACGCTGCGCAAGGGCGTGATGTTCCCGGAGAAGCCCGGCGTGATGGCCGCGCGCGAGATGACGGCCGACGACGTGGTGTTCAGCTACACCCGCTTGCGGTCGAGCCCTAAATACATCGGCACCTATTACGACTTCGTCGAGAAGGTCGAGGCCAAGGACAAGTACACCGTCGTCTACACCTTCAAGGAGTTCAACGCCGAGTGGGACTATCGCCTGGCCTGGGGCTTCTACTCGGTGATCACGCCCAAGGAGGTGGTCGACGCCGGCCCCGGCAACTGGAAGAACGTGAACGGCACCGGCCCGTTCATGCTCACCGACTTCGTGCAGGGCAACTCCAACACCTATTCCAGGAACCCGGTCTACTGGGGCAAGGAGACGATCGACGGCGCGGAGTACAAGCTCCCGTTCGTCGACAAGATGGTCTATCGCACCATCAAGGACGAGACGACCCAGCACGCGGCGCTCCGCACCGCCAAGATCGACATGCTGGAGCTGATCAACGCGCGTTACGTGCCCGAGCTGAAGAAGAACGTCCCGGACCTCAAATGGAACAAGTGGCTGTCGGTGCTGGGCTCCTTCATGGCCATGCGTAACGACGTGAAGCCGTTCAACGACCTGCGCGTGCGCCGTGCGCTCAACATGGCGATCAACAAGAAGGAGATCATCGCCGCACACTACAGCGGCGAGGCCGAGCTCTACGCCTATCCCATGCATCCCGACTGGGCGGGCTATTTCGAGCCGCTCGACAAGCTGCCGGCCGAGGCGCGCGAGCTGTTCGAGTACAATCCCGACAAGGCCAAGAAGCTGCTGGCCGAGGCCGGCTACCCCAAGGGCTTCACCTTCACCATGGAGTATTGCGCCTGCGCGCCCGACCACGTCGAGCTGGCACCCCTGCTCGCCGCCTATCTCGAGGCCGTCGGCGTCAAGGCCGAGCTGAAGCCGATGGAATATTCGGCCTTCCTGTCGGGCATGACGACCAAGAAGCATGCGGCCGGTTATCTGATGAACTCCAGCCACACCAACCCGACGACCTCGATCCGCAAGAGCTTCGTGAGCGGCCAGACCTGGAACCCGTCGATGCATACCGACGCCGAGTTCGACGCCAAGATGGACGAGGTCTATCGCACCCGCGACGAGACCAAGCGGCAGGCGATGTTGCGCGAGCTCACCGCCAAGGTCGTGGCCGATGCCCCCTATATCTGGCTGCCGACGCCCTACGTCTATACGGCGTGGTGGCCGTGGGTGAAGAACTACAATGGCGAGCTCAGCGTCGGCTCGCTCCGGCCGGGCCCGATCTATGCCCGCATCTGGGTCGACCAGGAACTCAAGAAGAAGATGGGGCATTAGCCCCGCGGCAACACGAAGAAAAGAAACAGGGAGTAGTTCATGCGTAACGTGAAAGCGGCGCTCGTCGGCGCCGCGCTGGGGCTTGCGGCCTTTGCCGCCCCCGCCCTCGCGCAAGGCGAGAAGCCGAAGTACGGCGGCACGCTGGAGATCGGCACCGTCTATGTGACGCTGTCGGCGTTGTCGTTCGACCCGGCGGACTGGAACTGGAAGCTGAACCACGACACCGGCCAGTTCTATGAGCAGCTCTTCGCCGCCGACCTCACCAAGAGCAAGCAGAACGGCGGCAAGCACGCCTTCTACGCCGATGCCTGGCTGCCGTCCGACGCCATCCGCGGCGAGCTCGCCGAGAGCTGGAAGTGGGAGGAGAATCCGCTGCGCATGGTCATCGAGCTGCGCAAGGGGGTGATGTTCCCCGAGAAGCCCGGCGTCATGAAGGCGCGTGAGCTGGTGGCTGAGGACGTGGTCTTCGCCTACACCCGCCTCAGCACCAGCCCCAAGAAGATCGCGGGCTATTTCGACCATGTCGAGAAGGTCGAGGCCACGGGCAAGCACACCGTCACCTTCACCTTCAAGTATTTCAACGCCGAATGGGATTACCGCTTCGGCTGGGGCTACTACTCCACCATCACGCCCAAGGAGGTGGCCGACGCCGGCGCCACCAACTGGAAGAACGTGAACGGCACCGGCCCCTTCATGCTGACCGAGTTCACCCAGGGCAGCTCCAACACCTACACGAAGAATCCCGACTACTGGGACAAGGAGAAGATCGGCGGAGAAGAATACAAGCTGCCCTTCGTCGACAAGGTCGTCTATCGCACCATCAAGGACGAGGCGACGTTCCTGACCGCGCTGCGCACCGGCAAGCTCGACATGCTGGAGGCGATCCGCTGGAGCGCCGCCGACGATCTGAAGAAGAACGTTCCGCAGCTCAAATGGTCGCGCTGGCTCAACATGTCGGGCACGTTCCTGTCGATGCGGGTCGACACCAAGCCGTTCGACGACATCCGCGTGCGCCGCGCGCTCAACTACGCCGTCGACAAGAAGGAGATCGTCTCAGCCTACTACGGCGGCAACGCCGAGCTCTTCGCCTATCCGCAGCATCCCGACTATCTCGGCTATTTCGAGCCGCTGGAGGCGATGCCCGACTCGATCAAGGAGCTGTTCGTCTACAACCCGGACAAGGCCAAGAAGCTGCTGGCCGAGGCGGGATTCCCCAAGGGCTTCAGCTTCAAGGTCCAGGTCTGCTCCTGCAGCCCCGACCATATGGACCTGCTGCCGCTGGTCGCGGCCTATCTCGAGCGCGTCGGCGTCAAGCTCGAGATCCAGCCGATGGAATATGCGGCCTTCCTGTCGGCGATGACGACCAAGACCAACGCCGCGGGCTACTTCATGAACAACGGCCACACCAACCCGACGACGACGATCCGTAAGAGCTTCGTCACCAAGGAAGTGTGGAACCCGTCACAATACACCGACGCGGCCTTCGACGCCAAGGTGGCCGAGATGTACCGCGAGCGCGACGAGGGCAAGCGCCAGGTCATGATCAAGGAGATGACGCGCGAGATCCTCGACAAGGCGCCCTACATCTGGCTGCCGACGCCCTACGTCTATACGGCGTGGTGGCCGTGGGTGAAGGGCTATAACGGCGAGCTGCGCGCCGGCGCGGTGCGGCCGGGCCCGATCTACGCCCGCATGTGGGTCGACCAGGAGCTGAAGAAGAAGATGGGGCATTGATCGCGCCCCAATGACTCAACCCCTCCTCAGCGTCCGCAACCTCTCGACTCGATTCCGCACCGAGCGCGGAACGGTGCGTGCCGTCGACGACGTCTCCTTCGACGTCGCCGCCGGCGAGACGCTGGCCATCGTCGGAGAATCGGGCTCGGGCAAGAGCGTGACGGCGCTCTCCATCCTGCGCCTGATCCCCGACCCGCCCGGCCGCATCGAAGCCGGCGAGATCGTCTTCGACGGCAAGGACCTGCTGAAGCTCGACGATGCCGGCATCCGCGCCATCCGCGGCGACCGTATCGCCATGATCTTCCAGGAGCCGATGAGCTCGCTCAATCCCGCGCTCACCGTCGGCATGCAGGTGGGCGAGCCGATCAACCTGCACCGCCGCAGCCCGTGGGCCTTCGCCTTGGACAAGGCGACCGAGCTCCTGGGCAAGGTGCGCATTCCCGATGGCCGCAGCCGCCTCAATTCCTATCCGCACCAGTATTCGGGCGGCATGCGCCAGCGCGTGATGATCGCCATGGCGCTGGCCTGCCAGCCGCAGCTCATCATCGCCGATGAGCCCACGACGGCGCTCGACGTCACGGTGCAGGCGCAGATCCTGGCGCTCCTGAAGGAGCTCACGCGCGAGGCCAACTCGGCGATGATCCTGATCACCCACGATCTCGGTGTCGTGGCGCGCTATGCCGACCGCGTCGCGGTGATGTACGGCGGTCGCATCGTCGAGACGGCGCCCGCCCGCCCGCTCTACAAGACGCCGCGCCATCCCTATACGCGCGGCCTGATGGAGTCGGTGCCGCGACTCGACGGCGACACAGAGCGGCCCCTTGTGCCGATCGACGGCCAGCCGCCCGACCTCGCCACCCTGCCGCCGGGCTGCGCCTTCGCCCCACGCTGCAAGATGGCCGTCGACCGTTGCCGCGTCGAGCGGCCACCGCTGGTGGAGACCATGCCCAATCACCACTCCGCGTGCTTCTTCCATGACCGCGTCTGATCCCGTCCTGCGGGTCCGGGACCTGAAGGTCCATTTCCCGATCACCTCGGGCATCCTCGCCCGCCGCCAGGTCGGCACGGTGAAGGCGGTCGATGGCGTGAGCTTCACCGTCAACCGCGGCGAGACGCTGGGGCTGGTGGGCGAATCCGGCTGCGGCAAGTCGACGACAGGGCTCGCCGTGCTGCGCATGCTCGACATCACCTCGGGTACCGTCGAGTTCGAGGGCGAGGACATCACCGGCTACGACCGCGGCCGCATGCGGCCGATCCGCCGGCGCATGCAGATGGTCTACCAGGACCCCTACGGCTCGCTGAACCCGCGCATGAAGGTGGCCGACATCGTGGGCGAGCCGCTGGTGGTGCACGGCCTCGCCACCGACCGCGACAAGTATCGCGCGCGCGTCGCCGACCTGCTGCGCATGGTGGGGCTCCTGCCTGACATGGCCGAACGCTACCCGCACGAGTTCTCGGGCGGCCAGCGCCAGCGTATCGGCATCGCCCGCGCGCTGGCGCTCGATGCGACGCTGCTGATCTGCGACGAGCCCGTCTCGGCGCTCGACGTCTCGATCCAGGCGCAGGTGGTGAACCTCTTCATGGAGCTGCAGGAGCGGCTGGGCCTCACCTACATCTTCATCGCCCATGACCTCTCGGTTGTGCGCCACATCAGCGACCGCATCGCCGTGATGTATCTCGGCCGCATCGTCGAGATCGCCACGCGCGACCAGCTCTACAAGGACCCGCTGCACCCCTACACCAAGGCGCTGCTGGCGGCCGTGCCGATCGCCGATCCCGAGCTCGAGGCCGCTCGCGGCCAGCAGATCATCAGCGGTGAGATCCCGAGTGCGCTCAGGCCGCCGCCCGGCTGCCGCTTCCACACCCGCTGCCCCGTCGCCATGGCCGTCTGCAAGAGCATCGATCCGCCGATGCGCGACATGCCCGACGGCCGCGCCGTCGCCTGTCATCTGCATGGAGGATGACCATGTTCCGTATGCCCGTGACGGCACTGCTGCTTGGTGCCGGCCTCGCAACCATCAGCTCGGCTCTGACGCTGGCTTGTCCGGCGCTGTCGGGTAGCAACAGAGATCTTCTCGACGACCAGCGTTATCGGGTCGGCGCCGAATATCAGGCTTTGGTCGACGGGCTGAACGATCCGTTCCTGTCCAAGCTGAACACCGTCTATCTGAAGAATGAAGCCTACGACGGCTGGGCGGCATATCGGCTGATCGACTCGCAATACAGCGAGAAAAGCGGGTTGAGCTACGGACCGGCACAGTTCGATCTGGCGACGGGGGAAGGCTATCCGCAGGTCTTCGAGGCGATCGTGCGGAAGGCGGTGACGGCCAAGCTGCCGGGCGGGCCGACCCAAGCCGACCTCGATCTCCTTTCCCGAACCGGGCACTGTGCGAGCGACAAAGGCAAGAAGCTCTATGCCTGCCCCCTCAAGCCGTTACGCGATTTGAAACCGCAGATGTGGCAGGCGCTCTGTGAGGTCGTGCCGAGATTGAACCTGACGCTGAGCCAAGCCGACGCCAAGAAGGAAATTGCCCAGCACAGCCTGGAACTGCTGAAGGCCAGACGTACGAAACTGGCCGCCTATGTCGATCGGCTACCGCCCGAAGGCCGCGCGTTCGTGAACGGAAACGAGGTCGTTGGTCTGCAACTGCTCGACTACGCCAATCTTTATGGCGATCCAAACAGCATCCTGCGTCAGCTCAGAAAAGAGAACGGCTGCATCTACGACGACAAATCAAAGGCACGCTTGCACGCTTGCAAGCCCACCGACGACATTGCAAATCCCAATGCGCCCGAGTTCTCCGATCTGCTGCGGCCGCTGATACGGACCTTGAACTGGACGGTTCATCCAGCCGATGTCGTGCGTCGGCTCGAAACCGTTCTGGCCGCGTCGGTCTGCGGCGACGTACCGCTCAAGCCCGGCGACCGAGCGATCATAAAGGGCGAATTCGCCGCCGCCGCCGCGGGTTGGATGCGCCTTGCCTGTCGAAGCTCCTGAAGAATGCCCAGGCATCGTAGACCGATCGTGAGTGAATCCTACCGCCGCGTCGCCAGGATGGTGACGCCGCCGGGGAGCTGGTCGACGCTCACTTGCTCGCGGTTGTCGTTGGAGACCTTGCCTTCGGTCGACATCTGCCAGTCGTAGCCGTCGCGGCCGCGCATCAGCACGATCGCGGGCGGCTTGGCGCCGCGCGAGACCTCGGCGGCGGCCCGTTCGCGCCAGCGGCCGGAGACGGCGGCGCCTGCGGCGTCGACCCAGTTGTAGGTGCCGTCGGCGCTAACGGTCAGCCCGCCGCCCTTGCCGCCGGGGCCGTACTCGCCCTTCTTGGGATCGCGCGCGCTCGTGGTCACGGCCGAACCGATGAACATGTCCCAGGTGCCCATGAACAGGCTGGCGGTCTTGGGCGGACCGGCCTTGGCGACATGGCGACAGGAGAAGGTGACCTGCAGCGCGTTGGGCGAGGTCCAGTAGGTCTCGCCGTTCTCGCGCCGGATATTGTAGCTGCCCTTGGCCTCGTCGACGGCGACGATGGTGGCGGGATAGCGCAGGAAATCCTTGACCGAGAGGCCGACGGTGCAGGGCGCCAGGTTGTCGTAGGAGGACTGGGCCCGGACGCCGGTGGGCGCGGCGGCAATGAAGGCGACAGCCGCGGCGACGAGGCTGACGACAGTGCGGTGCATGTTCATCGGTATTGTCTATACCGATCCCCGTCGCGCGCAATTGCGATGGCGGCTCGTGGTGAACGTCGGGAACCTTGCAGACACGAGCATCGTTGCCTCCGCTATGCCCATCCTTCTGTCCCGCCTCCGCGCTCCCGTCGCCGCGCTCCTGCTCGGCTTTCTCGTCACCTCCTGCGGCTACAACAGCATCCCGACGCTGGAGGAGCAGGCCAAGGCCAAATGGGGCGAGGTGCAGAACAACTATCAGCGCCGCGCCGACCTGATCCCCAACCTGGTGGCGACGGTGCAGGGCTACGCCAAGCAGGAGCGTGACGTGCTGGTCGCGGTGATCGAGGCGCGCGCCAAGGCGACCCAGACCCGCCTCGACGTCTCGCAGCTCTCCGACCCGGAGAAGGTGAAGCAGTTCCAGGATTCGCAGAACCAGCTCTCGGGCGCGCTCGGCCGGCTCATCGCCATCAGCGAGAACTACCCCGACCTCAAGTCGAACCAGAACTTCCTTGCCCTTCAGTCCCAGCTCGAAGGCACCGAGAACCGCATCGCCGTGGCGCGGCGCGACTACATCGAGGCGGTGCGCGTCTACAACACCGAGCTCAAGACCTTCCCCGGCATGCTGTGGGCCAGCACCTTCTTTCGCGGCAGCAAGCCGATGGCGGAGTTTGTCGCCAACGAAGGCGCGCAGTCGCCGCCGCAGGTGAAGTTCTAGGTCTGTGCGCTCGCTTCTTGCGTTCCTCGCGCTGGTCCTCTCCGTCGGGCTCGCCTCGGCCGCAGATTACCCGCCGCTCACCGGCCGCACCGTCGATGCGACGAATACAGTGCCGGCCGACACGCGCGCCACGCTCGAAGCCAAGCTCGCCGATCTCGAAAGCAAGTCGGGCATCCAGCTGGTGGTGGCCGTCGTGCCGTCGCTGCAGGGTCAGGAGATCGAGCCCTATGCCAACGGGCTGTTTCGCGCCTGGAAGCTGGGTGAGAAGACGAAGGACAACGGCGTCCTCCTGCTGGTGGCGCCCAGCGAGCGCCGCGTGCGCATCGAGGTCGGCTACGGGCTCGAAGGCACCCTGACCGACGCCCTGTCCAAGGTCATCATCACCAACGCCATCACGCCGCGCTTCAAGGCAGGCGACATCCCGGGCGGCATCCTGCGCGGCGTCGAGGACATCATCACCGTCCTCACCACTGACGCGTCGGAATGGGAGAAGCGTCCGTCGCTTCGTCTCGATTCCGACCAGGCCGCACAGCGCCCGGGCTGGTCGACCATGACGATCATCGGCGTCGTGCTGCTCCTGCTGGTCGTCTCGCCCGGCTTCCGCGGCTTCTTCCTCGGCATGCTGTTCAGCATGATGACCAGCGGCGGCAGAGGCGGCGGCTTCGGCGGTGGATTTGGCGGCGGCTCGTCGGGCAGCAGCGGCGGCTTCTCCGGCGGCGGTGGATCGTCGGGCGGCGGCGGCGCATCGGGGAGATGGTGATGACGCTGTCCGACGCGGGTCGTGGCCGCATCTCCGCGGCCATTCGCACCGCCGAAGCCCGCACCTCGGACGAGATCGTCTGCGTGCTGGCCGAATCCTCGACCGGGCCCACGGCCCTGCCGGTGCTGATCGCCGCCGTGCTGGCGCTCGCGCTCCCGTGGCTGCTGATGGCCGCGACGGCCTTCCCTCTCCAGCGCATCCTCGAGCTGCAGCTCGTCTCTTTCCTGGTGCTGCTCATCGTGCTGTCGCTGCCGCGGGTGCGAACTGTCCTCGTGCCGCGTGCCGCCCGGCGGGCACACGCCCATCGCGTCGCCATGGAGCAGTTCCGCAGCCGCGGCATCGCCCGCAAGAAGGACCGCGCCGGCATCCTGATCTTCGTCTCGCTGGCCGAGCGCTATGCCCGCATCGTCGCCGACGACGGCATCGCCGTCCGCGTCCGGCAGACGCAATGGCAGGCCGCCGTCGATGCGCTGGTGGCCGCCATGCGCGAGGATCGCGTGGCCGACGGCTTCATCTCCGCCATCGACGCCTGCGGCACGATCCTGGCCGCCCACTTTCCGCCGACCGGCCCGGCCCGCGACGAGCTGCCGGACCGCATCTACGTCATCTGACGGGAGACGGCCGGTCGACGGCGAGGTCCTCGTACCAGGCTTCGTCGGTGCCCGCGATCAGATGGCCGATCATGCGCGCGGCCATGAAGCTGAAGGTGATGCCGTTGCCGCCGTAGCCGTAGGCCGCATAGAGCCGCGGGTAGCCCGGCACGCGACCGATCAACGGCAGCCCGTCGCTGGTCTGGCTGAAGGCGCCCGACCAGGCCGTGGCCGCCGATGCGTCCGCCGCGGGACACAGCACCGCGAGCTTCTTCAGGATCGTTTCCGTCTTGGCCGGCGTCGCGGCGTCTCGCTCCGCCGGGTCGGTGAGGCTGTCGTCGTCCTCGCCACCCATGATGATGCGGCCGTCGGTCGTGGTGCGGGCATAGAAATAGGGATCGGCCGCTTCCCACACGAGGACGCCGTGCGCCAGCACGCCGGCGCGGGCGAGCGGCTCCTGCGGCGGCGTGGCGATGGCCCAGCTCGACGAGTCGCGATGCATCTCGGTCTTCACGCAGGCCGGCATGACATAGCCGGTCGCCAGCACGACCCGCTCCGCCTCGATCGTGTGGCCGCTGTCGAGAGAGACGGCGATGCTGCTGTGCCTGCCGTCGCCGGTGGTGTGATAGCCGATGGCCTCGGCGTCATACAGCAGGGCGCCGGCTTTCCGTGCGGCGGCAAGCAGCGTGTGCGACAGGCACATCGGGTCGGCGTCTGCCGAGCCGGGCGACAGGATGGCCGCCTCGCGCGCCACGCCGAACTCGCGCATCAGCGTGGCGTGGTCGAGGTAGAAGCCCGGCAGGCCGGCGCGCTCGCGCAAGCGGTGCTCGGCCAGAAGCTCTGTCGCCCCATCGCCCTGGCCGCTTGCGAGGTAGAGCGACCGTCGCGGGCGGAAGGCGCAGGCGAGCCGGCGCGACTCGATAAGCTCCTGCAAGCCACTCACCGCCTGGAGGCTGCGCCGATAGGCATTGGCGGCGCGCTCGAAGCCGTAGAGCTGGGTGAGCTCGACCAGCGGCCGGTCGATCTCCCATTGCAGCATGGCGGTGCTGGCCGCCGTGCTGCCGAAACCCGGCCGTTCGCGGTCGATGATGCAGACCTCGTGGCCCTGCGACGTCAGGTGTTCGGCCATCATGGCGCCGGTGATGCCGGCACCGACGATCAGCACCTCGCAGCGCCGGTCCTGCGTGAGGTCGAGCCGGTGGGGGCGGCCGCCCGTCGCCCATGGCGCGCGGCCGCCGCGGAGATCGTCCTGTTGGGTGGTGTTTGAATCGAGCACGCGGCTCAACGTGACGAGGCCGGCCCCCGTTCCCGTCAATCGATCAGACGAAGCTCGGCCGGGTCCTGAGCGTCTCGCGGTCGAAGCCCGCCACCTTCTTGTAGCGTTCGGAGATCGCCTCCAGCTCGGCCGTCGAAATGACGTCCTCGATGCGGGCGAAGCGCTGGCCGCCGGAGCGCTGCCAGACCTCGCGCAGGATCGCATCGGGCGGATCGCTGCGGTTGGTCAGCACGACCTTGGCTGTGGCCGGATTGCGCACCGTCTCGTAGACGGCGAGCGCCTCCGGGGTGGCGCCAGCCTTCATGATCTGGCCCGTGAGGAAGCGCGCATCGACGATCGCCTGCCCCGCGCCATTGGAGCCGCGCGGATACATCGGATGCGCGGCATCGCCCAGCAAGGTGAGGCGGCCGAAACTCCAGCGCTGCAGCGGATCGCGGTCGACCATGGGATATTCCAGGATCTCCTCGGTGCTCTCGATCATGCCCGTGATGTCGAGCCAGTCGTATTTCAGCCCGGCGAAGGCCGGCATCAGGTCGGCCAGCCGCCCGCGGCCGGTCCAGTCCTGGCGCACGGCCTGCGGTTGCTCGATCTCGGCCACCCAGTTGATGAGCGGCCTGCCGTCGGTCGCCGACGTGCCGGGGCGGACGGGATAGATCACCGTCTTGCCCACCGTCATCCAGCCGGTCGAGACCATGGTGTCGCCGCCCAGGAAGGCCGGCCAGCGTACGGCGCCTCGCCACATGTTGACGCCGGAATATTTCGGCGGTCCTTGGTCGGGATAGAGCTGCTGGCGCAGCGCCGAATGGATGCCGTCGCAGCCTACGGCGACCTTGCCCTTCTGGGGCTCGGCATTGTCGAAATGGATCGTGACGCCGTCGGTGTCCTGGTCGATCCGCGTGCAGCGATGGCCGAGCCGAACCGCGTCGTCGCCCAGCCGCGCCTGCGTCGCTTCGAGCATGATGCGATGCAGGTCGGCGCGATGGATGGACAGCTGCGGCCAGTCGTAGCCGGCGAAGCGACCGCGCGGCTCCTTGTAGATGAACTGGCCGTGGCGGCTGTAGAAACGCAGCTCGCGCGTCTCGATGCAGTTGGCCGCCAGCGCCTCGGCAAGCCCCAGCTCGGAGAGCTCGCGCATCGCATGCGGCAGCAGGTTGATGCCGACGCCCAGCGGCAGAACTTCCGGCGCGGCTTCGTAGACGCGGCAGGAGATGCCGGCCTGATGGAGGCTCAGCGCCAGGGCGAGGCCGCCGACACCGCCGCCGACGATCAGGACATCGGGCTGCGACACGCTCATTCCGGCGCAATCCCGCGCTTGGCCACGAAATCGGCCCAGCGGGCGCGGTCACGCGCGACGATCTCGGCCATCGCCGCCGGCGTCGAGGTCATGGGCACGAGCCCTTGCGCCTCGAACAGCGTCTTGGCCTCCGGTGCGTCGAGGATGGCGGCGATCTCCTTGTTCAGCCGCGCCACGATATCGGCCGGCGTTCCCTTTGGCGCGAACAGCGCGTACCACATGTCGACATCGACGCTTTCGAGCCCGGCCTGGGCGAGCGTCGGCACTTCGGGAAGCTGCGGCAGGCGATGCGGGCTGCCGGCCGCGATGGCCTTCAACTTGCCGGCGCGGATGTGCTGGGCCGAGACATGCACCGGCAGGAACATGTAGCCGATCTGGCCGCCCAGCAGGTCCTGCACCGCGCCGGCCGTGCCGCGATAGGGCACGTGCGTGAGCTCGATGCCGGCCGTGGTCTCCACGAGCGCCATCGACAGGTGATGCGGCGTGCCGACGCCGGGGCTGCCATAGTTCAGGGACTTGGGCTGGGCCTTCGCGGCGGCGATCAGCTCGGCCAGCGTGTTGGGCTTCTGCGCCGGGTTGGCCACCAGCACCAGCGAGCCCCAGGCGGCAAGGCCCAGCGGCGCGAAGTCGGCGACGGGATCGTAGGGCAGGTTCTTGAACAGGCTCGCGTTCATCACCAGCGTGTTGACCGAGGACATCAGCGTATGGCCGTCGGGCTTGGCGCGCGCCACCTGCTGGCTGCCGATATTGCCGCTGGCGCCGGTCACGTTCTCGACCACGACGGGTTGGCCGAGCCGGGGCGACAGGCGCTCGGCCACGAAGCGGGCGATGATGTCGGGGCCGGTGCCGGGCGTGAAGGGAACCACCAGCTTGATCGGCTGATCGGGCCAGGCGAAGGCAGGGCCTGCGACCGCTGCGATCATCGCTGCGAGAATACAACCCAGGAGTGGTTTTCTCATTCGTCACTCGTTCTATAATTGTTCTCGCGCACTTTCGCGGAGAGACACATCATGCAGGCACGGGTACGGACGGTAGCGTTCCAGGGCATCGATGTCTTGCCCGTGGATGTGCAGGTCATGATCGCCCCGGGCAACATCGCCTTCGCCATGGTGGGGCTGGCCGACAAGGCCGTGGGCGAGAGCCGGGAGCGGGTGCGGGCGGCGTTGCGGGCGTTGGGCCTCGCGCTGCCGCCGCAGCGTCTCACGGTGAACCTGTCGCCGGCCGACCTCGCCAAGGAGGGCAGCCACTACGATCTGCCGATCGCGCTGGGCGTTCTCGCCGCGATGGGCGTGATCGGCAAGGAAAGCCTCGCGGGCTATGTCGCGCTGGGCGAGCTGGCGCTCGACGGGACGCTCAGCCGCGTGCCGGGCGTGCTGCCGGCCGCGATCTACGCGTCGTCGGTCGGCCGAGGGCTGGTCTGTCCGGCAGCCTGCGGCGGTGAAGCGGCGTGGGCCGGCCTTGGCGCGGCGGCCAATGACGAGGAGCGGCCTTCCGTGCTTGCCGCGCCCTCGCTGCTGGCGCTGATCAACCATCTGCGCGGCCAGCAGACCTTGCCGCCGCCGCAGGCGCAGCTCGCCGAGGACAGCGCGTCCTATCCGGACATTGCCGAGATCAAGGGCCAGGAAACCGCCAAGCGCGTGCTCGAGGTGGCGGCCGCCGGCGGCCATAACCTGTTGATGATCGGCCCGCCCGGTTCGGGCAAGTCGATGCTGGCGCAACGCCTGCCTGGTCTGCTGCCGCCGCTGCAGCCCGACGAGGCGCTGGAGGCCAGCATGGTGCGCTCGCTGGCGGGCGACCTCGGCGACGGCAAGCTCAGCAAGACACGGCGCTTTCGCGATCCGCATCATTCGGCGACTCTGCAGGCGCTGATCGGTGGCGGCGCGCGGGCACGGCCGGGCGAGGTGTCGCTCGCCCATCACGGCGTCCTGTTCCTCGATGAATTGCCCGAGTTCAGCGGTATTAGGTAGCAACCACACCTAAGCTGATATCAGATATAGACCCGAGAAAGTTCACGGGTCGTGACTCCTCACGGGAGTCAGTTGCATGGGACATGGGAGCGTGCTAGGTACGCTGCATGTCGCTAACGATCATCAACCATGACCCATATCTGGTAATGCTGACCGACCAGGCCAAGGCCTTGGACGGCAGGGAAGCCCAGTTGGCGGTTCGCGAGGAACAGATCAAAGCCGACCGGACGGCCATAGCCCAAGATCGGGCAAAGCTGGAGGTCGCCAAGCAGCATTACCTTGCCTTCTTGGCGTCCAAAAAGGCGGCACCGGAAGCGACGACCTTTCGCGTCGCGCAGTGCGGCGGCGAGTCTGGTCCGGGTGTGCTTCCCCCACTGGAGGAGGCGGTTCGGCCTCCGATCCCTTTGCCGCTGCGGATGGGCAACAAGCGTCGCCAAGTGCTGGATGAGGTGGCGACCGCGACCAACGGGCTTACTACCCGGGAAATCTCCGAACGGACAAACGTCATCCAGGACGTGGTTCGCAACATCGTCTCGGCCGAAATCAAGGAAGGCATCTTCCTGCGTCACGGGGATCGCATCGTGATGACACCGGCCGGATTGGACTATCTGAATCGGGCCAACGCCAAATTCGGCGTGCCGCAAAAGAACACCCCGCCCGCTACTGCCAGCGGGGTGTCTCGATAATCTTTGGAGGTATGGTCGAGTGCTTTAAGACACCCGATTCCTAATCGGGCGAGAGGGTCTAGCTTCCCGGCGACGTCCCCCTCCGTGGGTTGGAATCCCACTGCCTCCGCCAGTCCTCCGGCCCCTTCCATAAGGGTCGGAGAGATTGGCACCGGATACGCCTTCCACCGCGTGCCCGTCTCTCTCAGCTACCAGCTACCCGGCCTCCACTCTTTCCACTGGGTGGGGGCCGGCTCGTTTCTGATGATATCACAGGGACGAATCCCCCTACAAGCTACACGTCTTCTAGCCTCAAGGTCGGGCACCCTACAGCCTTAAGGCTCGCCAGCAGGAATGCTGCCTGAAAGGTGCCCCTGCTGAGCTTATTAGCCACAGACGCCTTGGTTTCGGGCATCCCGGCCTTGCTCAAGCGGTCGGCTAATTCATCGTAGCCAACGCCCGCCCGCTTTAGCTCGGCTTTGAGAAACCGGCTGGAGCGTGTCGCCCATTCCGTCTCTGTCACGATATGAACCTATCGAATTAGGATAAAAGATATCATACACGACAACAGACCCGTTGACAACGATACGTAGTTATCGGAAATGATAACTCGTTATCGCAATGGCACAACATTTCCTCCTCTCCTCCAAAGCCAGGACGCTTTCTCTGAAAGCGGTCATGGCCCTTACGGACGATGAGGCGCGTGCCACGTTCGCGGCAATCCGCTGGAGCGACAACGACGGCCAGCCCTATTGCCCCAAGTGCGGCTGCCTCACGCTCTACACCTACAAGGCCCGCAAGATTTGGAAGTGCAAGGGCTGCACCCATCAATTCAGCGCCACGTCCGGGACGATCTTCGCCAGCCACAAGCTGCCGATCCGCGACTACCTCCTCGCCATCGCCCTGTTCGTAAACGGCGCGAAGGGCATGAGCGCGCTGCAGCTCTCTCGGGATCTGAGCGTCCAGTACAAGACGGCTTTCGTCTTGGCCCACAAGCTGCGCGAGGCCGTTGCGGCTCTGAGGAACGACCGCAAGCTGTCAGGCGAGGTCGAAGTCGATGGCGCGTACTTCGGCGGCTATGTGAAGCCGAGGAACCACAAAGAGAACCGCCGCGACCTTCGCCGCACCGAGCACCAGACGGGCAAGCGTCAGGTTGTCGTGGTCATGCGCGAGCGTAACGGCAAGTCGCTGCCGTTCGTCTTCAAATCGGAAGCGCAGTCGGTCCCCACGATCAAGGAACACGTCGAAGTCGGCACCAAGGTCTTTGCCGACGAAGCGTCGTCTTGGGATGCGCTGGTCACCAAGTACGAAATGGGGCGCATCAACCATAGCCAGTTGTCAACGCCGGAGTAAAAATGCATCGGCTGGCCGGAGTAAAAGTGCGTCACGGCTGATGGCAGGAAGGCCCCCCGCGGGGGGCCTTCCTGCGTCCTCGTTTATTCCTCGGGTGGGCTGTCGGGGATGGTGGCGGCACG
>CANIRG010000101.1 GCA_947469635.1 Rhodospirillales bacterium
CCCTCATGCGCCGAACAACCTCTTCACATCGACCACGCGCGACAGCGCCCACAGCGCGCCCAGCACGGCGATCATCAGGGTCGCGGCCAGCATGGTGCCGAGACCCCAGCGCAGCGTGTCGTTGATCTGCACGGCGACATACTCGGCGATCATCAGCACCTTGCCGCCCCCCAGCAGCGCCGGCGTGACGTAGAAGCCGAGGGAGAGGATGAACACCAGCGTGCCGGCGCCGATCAGGCCGGGTCGCGTGAGCGGCAGGAACACCATGCGGAAGGCCTGCAGCCGCGACGCGCCGAGGCTGCGCGCGGCCGCGACCAGCCCGGCATCGATGCCGCGCATGTTGGCGTAGAGCGTCAGGATGGCATAGGGCAGCATCACGTGGACCATGCCGATCAGAACGCCGGTCTCGTTGCGCACCAGCGCCAGCGGCTCGGCGATCAGGCCGCTGCCGACCAGGAAGGCGTTGACCGGTCCCTGCGTGCCCAGCAGAGCGATCCAGGCGAAGGAGCGCACCAGCACCGAGATCCAGAAGGGCAGCAGCACGCAGAACAGCATCAGCCGCTGCTTCTGCGTCGAGGCCGCACGCATGGCGTAGGCCACGAGGTAGCCCAGCAGCAGCGCCAGGAGCGTCGTGATGGCGGCGATGCGCAGCGTGGTGAGCAGCGCCTTCTGCACCGAGCTGCTGGTGAAGAGCAGGCCATAGTTGCCGAGGCCGGGCCTGGGGTCGGTGACGCTGATCACCAGCACGTTGGCCAGCGGCACGAGATAAAGCGCCACCAGCATCAGCAGCGCCGGCAGGACGATCAGCCAGTAGCTCCTAGTGGCCGAGGGCACGGCAATCCTCGACCCGCCAGCCGACCTGGATCGCAGTGCCGGGCTCGAGCGTGCCCTGGCCTGCCGCATTGGCGAGCTTCACGATGAAGTCCTCACGGCCCAGCGCCGCGAGCCGGAGGCGCAATTGATCTCCCAGGAAGGAGACTTCCAGCAGCGTCGCCGGGAAGCAGTTGGCGCAGAGCGCGGCCGCGGCGCCCAGCGCCACCTTCTCCGGCCGCACTACGAGTGTCACGGCGCCCTTGCCGGCGACGGCAGTTGCCAGCACGCGCTCGCCACCGGGCAGCGTAACTACGCCAGTGTCGCCCAGCGTGCCGGGCAGGGCGTTGCTCTCGCCCAGGAACTGCGCGACGAACAGCGACTCCGGCTGCTCGTAGAGGCGGCGCGGCTCGGCGATCTGGCGGAGCTCGCCCGTGTTGAACACGGCGACGCGGTCGGACATGGTCATCGCCTCGATCTGGTCGTGCGTGACATAGACCATTGTGACTCCCAGCCGCTCGTGCAGATGCTTCAGCTCGTACTGCATCTGCTCCCGCAATTGCCGGTCGAGGGCGCCCAGCGGCTCGTCGAGCAGCACCAGGCGCGGCTCGAAGACCAGCGCTCGGGCGACGGCGACGCGCTGCTGCTGGCCGCCCGAGAGCTGCAGCGTGCGCCGGTCGGCCAGCCCTTCCAGCCGCACCATGGCGAGCGCGCGGCCGACCTTTTCCGCAATTTCGGCACGTGCCAGGCCGCGCACCTTGAGCGGAAAGGCGATGTTCTCGCCCACCGTCATGTTTGGGAACAGCGCATAGTTCTGGAACACCATGCCGATGCCGCGCTTCTCCACCGGCACGCGCGTGATGTCCTCGGCGCCGATGAAGATGCTGCCTTCGGTCGGCTGCTCGAAGCCCGCCAGCATGGTGAGCGTGGTGGTCTTGCCCGAGCCCGAGGGGCCGAGCAGGGTGAGGAACTCGCCGTCGGCAACGTCGAGGTTGAGCGCACGCACCGCATCGACCTTGCCGTCGTAGCTCTTGCGTACGTCGATGAAGCGAACCGCGCTCATATCCTGAGAATGCTGGGGACCCCGCAGGGGGTCGAGCGAATTCCGTGCCAGTTACGCCGACGTCGTGCGTCGTGCGCGGCTGTTTACGAACAGGATGAGAGGCACCGCCATGGCCGAGCACAGCGTGTAGAAGCCGAAGGCGTTGATGTAGCCCAGCATCGCAGCCTGCCGGCCGATCTCCTTGGAGAGCTTGGCCAGCCCGGCCAGCGACTGGACGTCCCAGCCACCCATCGCCCAGGGCAGGTTGAGCACCGGGTTGAAGGGATTGAGGTTCTCGACCATGCGGCCGTAGTTGGCGCCGGTGGCGCGCACGATCTCGGCGACGCAGATCGAGATGAAGAAGCTCGAGCCGATGTTGCGCAGCAGATGGTAGACGGCCGTGGCCTCGGCGAGGTCGGCGCCGCCGATGTTGCGGAAGGTTGCCAGCGTGAGCGGCACCCAGATGACGCCGATGGCGATGCCCTGCACCAGGCTGTTGGTCAGCAGCGTGTGCATGTCGACGTTGAGGTCGATGGCCATCAGCCACAGGCCCGAGAGCGCCTGCAGGGCGAAGCCGCCGACCAGGCCGATGCGCGCATCCATGCGGCCGATGAAGATGGCGAGGAAGAAGCCGATGGTGGCGCCGACGCCGCGCGCCGCGATCACCTCGCCGATCAGCGCGTCGGGGAAGCCGGCATGCTGCTGCAGGAGCGGTGGCAGCAGCACCATGGGCGTGAAGTTCAGCATGCCGTAGATCAGCACCAGCACCAGGCCCAGCGCATAGTTGCGGTCGAGCAGGAGCCGGAGGTTGAGGAACGGTCGCCGTGCAGTGAGGCTGTGCGCGAGGAAGACCCAGAAGGCGATGACGGCGATGAAGGCCTCGATCAGGATCTCGCCGGAGTCGAACCAGTCCAGCCGCTGGCCGCGCGAGAGCACGAGCTGGATGCAGGCGATGGTGACGGCCAGCGACAGGAAGCCCGTCCAGTCGAGGCTGGTGCGCCCGGTGGGCCGGTCGTGCGCCAGGGTGAGCCGCAGGCCCACGAACGACATCAGCCCGACCGGCACGATCATGTAGAAGGCCCAGCGCCAGCTGTAGAGTTCCGACAGCATGCCGCCCACCGTGGGGCCGATCACCGGGCCGATGACCACCGCCATGCCGAAGATCGACGTCACCAGCCCCTGCTGCCGCTTGGGGAAGGTGTCGAGCAGGATGGTCTGCGACAGCGGGATCACCGGGGCGCCGAGCGCGCCCTGCAGGACGCGCCACAGGATCAGCGTCTCCAGCGAATCGGCGAGGCCGCACATCAGCGTGGTCAGCGTGAACAGGAAGACCGACCAGGTCATGGTCTCGCGCCGGCCGAAGCGCGCCGCCAGCCAGCCGGTCATCGGCGTCGCCACCGCCGTCGCCAGGATGTTGAAGGTCATGGCCCAGGCGATCTCGTCCTGGGTCGCCGACATGGTGCCCTGCATCTGCGGCAGCAGCGTCGAGGCGATCAGCAGCGTCGTGGCGTAGAGGGTCGAGCCCATCACCACCATGACCAGGATCAGCACCCGCCTGGCGGTCGAGGGTTCCTCGGCCGGAGAAACGGCGTCGGGTGCGGCGAGGGAGGTGCTTGAACTCATGGTCATGGCTATTGTAGCCTAGGCAACAATCTGGAGGGAAGCGGTGCCGCGCGGAGAATCTGCCAAGGGGCCGGACGATGACGGCTATATCGGCTACGTGCTGTCGGATCTGGCGCGCCTGATCCGCACCGTGTTCGACCGCCGGGTGCGCGACATCGGCATGACCCGCGCCCAGTGGCTGGTGCTGACCCGCCTCTATCGCCGGCCGGGCGCCAGCCAGACCGAGCTTGCCGACATGCTGGAGAGCGACCGTGCCAGCGCCGGCCGCATGATCGACCGCATGGAGAAGGGCGGCTGGCTGGAGCGCCGCGCCGACAGCGTCGACCGCCGCGTCAACCGCCTGTTCCTGACCGCCGAGGCCCGCCGCCTGCATGCGCGCATGTGGTCGATCGCCGAGGCCACCATCGACGACGCGTTGTCGCCGCTCAATGCGGCGGAGCGCGAGCGCTTCGCCGACATGGCGGCCCGCGTGAAGGGCCAGCTGCAGACGCTGGCCGGCGCCGATGCCGCTCCAACCCCGGCGCCCCGCCGCGCGAGGGCAGCATGAGGGAGGGTCGCTTCGGCCTGCAGCGGCTGATCCTGCTGATCGGCGTGCCGCTGGTCGCCATCATTGGTGGCGGCATCTGGTGGCTGTCGGGCGGGCGCTTCGTCTCCACGGAGAACGCCTATGTGAAGGCGAATATCGTCCAGATCGCGCCGGAAGTGTCCGGCCAGGTTCGCCGTGTGCCGGTGCGCGATCACGCCACGGTCAGCGCTGGCGAGACGCTGCTCACCATCGAGCCGCGCCCGTTCCGGCTGGCGCTCGACAGTGCCGAGGCCGAGCTCGAGGCGGCGCGCACCCAGGTCGAGACCCTGCGCGCCACCTGGCGCGAGGCGGTGGCGGAGCTGGGAGAGGCCGAGGCGCGTGCCGCCTACCTGCAGCGCCAACAGCAGCGCCAGGAGGAGCTGGCGGCCAAGGGCGTGGCCTCCGCCAGCAAGCTCGACGAATCGACCAACGATGCGCGCACCGCCGCCGACCGCGTGAACACCGCCAAGCACAAGATCCAGCGCGTGCTGACGGCCTTGAACGGCGATCCGCAGATGACGCCCGAGCAGCATTCCCTGGTGCGCGACAAGATCGCCGCACGGGAGCGGGCGGCGCTCGATCTCGCGCGCACCACCATCCGCGCGCCGGTCGACGGTGTCGTGGTCAACATGCGCCTCCAGCAGGGCGAGCAGATCAGGGCATCGACGCCGGTCTTCTCGCTGGTGGTGCTGAGCCGGCCGTGGGTCGAGGCCAACTTCAAGGAGACCGAGCTCACCTATGTGCGCGTCGGCCAGAAGGCCACGGTGGTGCTCGACGGCTATCCCGACACGACCTGGGAGGCGCTGGTGGAGAGCGTGAGCCCGGCCACGGGCGCGGAGTTCGCCATCCTCCCGCCGCAGAATGCCAGCGGCAACTGGGTCAAGGTGGTGCAGCGCCTGCCGGTGAAGCTGCGCCTGCTGCCGCATGCCGGCGAGCCGCCGCTGCGCGCCGGCATGACGGCGACGGTGCGCATCGACACCGGCCGCGAGCGCACCCTGGTCAGCATCGCGCGCGGTGGCGGCACCCAGCCGGTGCAGACGACGGCGGAGCGCTGACTATTCGGGCTTGATGCCCTTGTCGCGGATGATCTTGAGCCAGCGTGCCGACTCGGCCTTCACGAAGGCCGCGAACTCGCTGGGGCTGCTCCCGACGGCCTCGGCGCCGAGCTTGGCGAACTGCTCCGTCATCTCGGGCGTGCGCAGGATCGCCGCCAGCTCGTCGTTGAGGCGCTTCACGATCTCCGGCGGCGTGCCCCTGGGCGCGAAGATGCCGTTCCAGCCGATCATCTCGTAGCCCGGCACGCCCGCCTCCTGCATCGTTGGCAGCTCCGGCACGAGGGCGGAGCGCTTCGAGCTGGTGATCGCCAGCGCCCGCAGCCGGCCGTCGCGCACCAGCGGCAAGGTGCCCGGCACGTTCTCGATCATGAAGGAGAGCTGGCCCGCCACCAGGTCGGCCAGCGCCGGTGCGCCGCCCCGGTAGGGCACGTGCACGGCCTCGAAGCCCACGACGGCGCGCAGCGACTCGACGGCGAGGAAGGGCGTGGCGCCGACGCCGCCCGAGCCGTAGTTGAGCTTGCCTGGATTGGCGCGGGCGTAGGCGATGAACTCGGCCACCGACTTGACCGGCAGCGAGGGATGCACCACCAGCAGCAGCGGCGCGGAGTTGATCTGCGTCACCGGCACGAAATCCGCCAGCGGATCGAACGGCACGTTGGCATAGAGCGCGGGCGCCACGAACATCGCGGTGCTGCCGACCATGAGCGTGTAGCCGTCGGGCGCGGCCTTGGCGACGATATCGGCGCCGACATTGCCGCCGGCGCCCGGCTTGTTGTCGATCACCACCTGCTGGCCCAGACGCTCGCCGAGCGGTCCGCTGATCTGCCGTCCCATGATGTCGAGGATGCCCGCGCCCGCGGCGAAAGGCACGACGAGGCGCAGCGGTCGCGCGGGCCAGGCTTGCGCCCGCGCCGCTGTCGTCGTCGCCAGCAGCGACGAGAGAAGGAGGGTCCGTCGCGCGATCATGATCTCTCCGCCAGCCTGGTATCGACGCAGGACTCGAAAGCAATATCGTGGCCAAGCGTGCCGGCGGAGCGCATGGCGGCATGCAGCCGGTCGTAGCCTTCGCGCCGGATCACCGGATCGCTCGCCCACAGCTTCAGGCCGCGGTAACGCTCGATGCAGTGCGCGTACAGCTCGGGCGCGAGATCGGGAAAGTACGGACCGAGCACGTGCGCGATCTCGGCCGCCGGTGTAGCCGCAAACCAGCCCAGCGTCTGGCGGAACGCGCGGATCATGGCGCCGATCTCCTCGGCGCGCTCCTCCAGCACCGCGCGCCGCGTCACCAGCGTCGTGTAGGCGGTGAGGCCGCGGTCGGCGGCGGCATGCCAGACGTGGCCGGCGCCGGAGCGAATCAGCCGCTCGGCATAGGGCTGGAAGAGCTGCACCGCATCGACGGTGCCTGCGGCAAGCGCCGCCTCGTTCTCGCCCATGCTCCGGTCGGCGATGCGATCCATCTTCGTCGGATCGACTCCGGCGCGCCGCAGATCGTCCTGCAGGCAAATCCACGGCGTCGGCACTTCCGACACGGTGGCGAGCTTCAACGAGGCCAGGTCGGCGAGCTTGAAGCCGGGCCGGGGCCTGGCGCCAATGACGAAGAACGGATCGCGCGCGACGACATCGCAGAAGCACACGAGGTCGCTCTTTGGATCGTCGTGGTGGGAGATCATCACGCGCAGCGGGCCGCCCCACATGACATCGATCGTGCCCGCCTTGAGCGCGGCAACCGCGGCGGCGGGCTCGGGCGAGGGTTTCAGCACCACCTCGACGCCAGCCGCCTTGAAGGCGCCAGACGCCTCAGCGGCGTAGAAGGGGGAGTAAAAGAGCGCGCGGAAGTTCTCGGACAGCAGGATCGGACGGGTCATCTCGCCAGCATATACCAACCGGGCGCAGCGTCAGGCTTTGACCTCAAAGCAGATGGCCGGCGCGCTCGGCCTTGGTTCGCAGGTAGTTCTCGTTGTGCCCGTTGGCGGGGAAGGAGTGCTGCACGCGCTCCGCCACCTCGATGCCGTAGCGTTCGAGCTGGGCGATCTTCTCCGGGTTGTTGGTCAGCAGCCGCACGCGCTTGATGCCCATGCGCGAGAGCATGGTCGCGGCCGGCACGTAGATGCGCTCGTCGGCGTCGAAGCCCAGCTGCTCGTTGGCGTCGATCGTGTCGAAGCCGTCGTCCTGCAGTTCATAGGCCCGGAGCTTGTTGACCAGGCCGATGCCGCGGCCCTCCTGCGCGAGGTAGAGCAGCACGCCCGACCCCTGGCGTGCGAGCTCGACGATGGCGCCGCGCAGCTGCACGCCGCAGTCGCAGCGCAGCGAGCCCAGCAGGTCGCCGGTGAAGCATTCGGAATGCAGCCGGATCAGCACCGGCTCGGTGGGATCGATCTCGCCCACGACGATCGCCAGATGCTCCTTGCCGCCGTCGCTGGGGCGCCAGGCGAGGATGCGCGTGTTCTCCGCGCCTTCGAGCGGCACGTGCGCTTGCGCCACCTGCTGCAAGTTGCGCGCGGCGCTCTCTTCGTAGGCGAGCACGTCGACCGCATCGACATAGACCAGGTCCTGCTCGCGCGCCCAGTCGCGTCGCTTGTTGCCGGGATCGCGGCTGAGCGGCCCCAGCACGACCGCCGGCAGCAGGCGGGCGAGCTTGGCGAGCTCGATCGCGGTTCGCGCGATCAGCGGCGCGTGGCTCACCACCGGCCGCGACAGAAAGCGCAAGGCGGCGTGGCGGCCGGCGGCTTCGCTCTCGTGCGGCTGCAGGATGATGTCGACGGGCACGCCCTCGGGCAGGTCGAGCGTGATCGGCATGTTGACCTCACCCATGCCGCCCGCGATATGAGGCGGGATCTCCATGCCGATGGCTTCGGCGCGGCGGCGGGTGGTCACGATGACGGGTGCTTGCTGGGCGAGGCCCTGCAGGCGTTGCAGCGCGTGGGCGCCGCACGATTCGGCGGCGATCGCCAATCCGCCATTGCCGTCGGCGTCGCTCAGCAGCACGATGCCGCCGCGGCGCAGCTCCGCCAGGGCCCGCTCCACGGCGGCCAGGGCGGTCGCGGTTGGCGATTGGACATGGCTTATGGTCATGCCTTCCTCTTTAACATGGGCGGGCTTACATTTGATATATGGGCGTCGTAGGTAGCAGCACCATGACCGGCAACAATCGCGGCAAGAAAATCCTGCTGGTCGATGACGATCAGGCGCTGCGCACAGTGCTGGCCGAGCAGCTGGATCTCTATGATGGCTTCACCACGATCCAGGTCGGCACCGCGGCCGAAGGGCTGGAGAAGGCCAAGCTGGCGCATTATGACGCGGTGCTGCTCGACATCGGCCTGCCCGACATGGATGGTCGCGAGCTGTGCAAGCTGATGCGCCGCCAGGGCGTGCGTGCGCCGGTGATCATGCTGACGGCGGCCGATTCGGACGCCGACACGATCCTGGGCCTCGAGTCGGGCGCCAACGACTATGTCACCAAGCCGTTCCGCATCAACGTCCTGCTGGCCCGCCTGCGCGCCCATCTGCGCCAGCACGAGCGCAGCGAGGATGCGATCATGACCATCGGTCCCTACGAGTTCCATCCCGCGGCCAAGATGCTGATGGAGAAGGGCGGCAAGAAGAAGGTCCGGCTGACCGACAAGGAAGCGTCGATCCTGAAATACCTCTTTCGCGCCGGCGACCGGCCGGTGGCGCGCGACATCCTGCTGAACGAGGTCTGGGGCTACAACGCCGGCGTCACCACGCACACGCTGGAGACCCACATCTACCGCCTGCGCCAGAAGATCGAGAAGGATCCGGCCGCCGCCGCCATCCTGATCACCGACCGCGGCGGCTACAGGCTGCAGCCCTGACTGCGCTCCCGACAGGCTGGCCGGCGGAGCGGCCGCTTGCCCTCTCGGTGAGCGTCATGCTCGAGGGCTGGACCGACGACGCCGCGCCCGGCATCGGCCCGATGGGCAATCCGCTGAAGCCGGGCGTGCTCGATCTGCAGGCGCAGTCGTGGGCGGAGTATGGCGCCAAGGTCGGCGCCTGGCGGCTCCTCGATATCCTGAACGACCGCGGCGTGCGCGCCGTCTTCTATGTGAGCGGCATCGTGGCCGAACGCTATCCCGAGCTGGTGGGCGCGATCGCCCGGGCCGGTCATGCCGTCGCCGCGCACGGCTGGAGCCAGCACATCATTCCCGCCTACCAGACGGCGGAGGAGGAGACGCGCGACGTCGCGCGCTGCGTCGGCGCCATCGAGAAGGCCGCAGGCGCCCGGCCGCCGGGTTGGCTGAGCCCGCGCTGCACGCCGAGTGCGCGCACCTCGGAGCTGTTGGTCCGCGCTGGTTTCGACTGGCATGCCGACTTCTTCGATTCCGACCTGCCGCGTCTGCATCAGACGCCGGCAGGACCGATCGCGGCCGTTCCCTTCACCATGGAGGTGAACGACATGCCGCTCTATGTGCGCTACGGTGCCGAGCCCGAGGCCTTCACCCGCATCCTCGAACGCATCGTCGCCAACTGGCCGCGGCTCGGCCGGCCTGCCGGCTGCCTCGACATCACCGTCCACGCCCACGTCTTCGGCCGCCCTATTGGTGCCATCGAATTCATGAACTCTCTCGATGTGGCGAGACGCTACGGCGACTGGGCCTGGCTCACCGATCATCGGGCGCTGGCCGATCTTGCCAGGGGGTGACCTGCGGTTCATCTTCGTTTCAAGCAACAGGCCGGGAGGCCCGCAGGATGAGCACGCAACGGATCTACGCGCTGCCCGTCGAGACCACCCAGTGGAAGTTCGACGGCGCCACCGAGATCGCTTTCAACTGGGAGTACGAGGACGGTTCCGCCCCGCTGCTCGAGCTCTACGAGAAGGGCAAGCAACAGCAGTGGGACGCCTCGACGCGGCTCGACTGGTCGCTGGAACTCAATCCCGACAATCCGATGGAGCTCAAGGACGAGGCGATCTCGATCTACGGCACCGACCATTGGAACCGGATGAACGACAAGGAGAAGGCCTGGCTGCGGCTGCACCTGCAGGCCAACTCGATCAGCCAGTTCATGCACGGCGAGCAGGGCGCCCTGATCGCCACCGCCAAGATCGTGGGCACCGTGCCCGACATGAACGCCAAGTTCTATGCCGCCACCCAGGTGATGGACGAGGCGCGCCATGTCGAGGCCTACAAGCGCCTGCTGCACGAGAAGTTCGGCGTCGCCTATCCGATCAACAAGTCGCTGAAGACGCTGCTCGAGCAGACGCTCACGGACCGGCGCTGGGACATGACCTACCTCGGCATGCAGATCCTGATCGAGGGGCTGGCGCTGGCCGCCTTCCAGTCGATCCGCGACAAGGCGGGCAACACGCTGGCCGGCGCGGTGAATGCCTATGTCATGCAGGACGAGGCGCGCCACGTCTCGTTCGGCCGCCTCGCTTTGCGCGAACACTATCCGCACCTGACGGACGCCGAGCGCGACGAGCGCGAGGAGTTCGTGGTCGAGGCGCTCTATTTCATGCGGGATCGCTTCAACCAGTCCGAGGTCTGGGAGCGGCTCGGCCTGCCGGCCAAGGTGATGGACGAGATCCACTACAATTCCAAGCAGATGAATTCCTTCCGCGGCCGCCTGTTCAGCCGCGTCGTGCCGACGGTGAAGGACATCGGCCTGTGGGGCCCGCGCGTGCAGAAGGCGTTCGGCGAGATGGGCGTGATGGAGTACGCCAACCTCAACGTCTCCGAGATCCTGGCCAACGACGGCAAGGTCGCCGACGAGTTCGACAAGAAGATGTTCGTCGAGAAGGCGATCGCCGCGGAGTAGCGGCCCTTCCTCCCTGCGCGAAGCGCCTGTCGAATTCACACATCTCCCTCGGAACCTTTCCTCCCCCGTCATCGGGGGAGGTGCCCTCGTCACACGAGGGCGGAGGGGTCATGAGCGCCAACGGAGCCCCTGACCCCTCCGTCGGCGTATGACGCCGACCCCTCCCCTTCGCGGAGTCCGCGAAGGGGAGGCTTCTGAGAGGCCGATGCGCGGAACCTTCCGTCACACGAACAGCAGCGCGACCAGCAGTGCCGACGACACCAGCAGCGCGTAGGGCGTGATGCCCAGCAGCAGCACGCCCGCGACCGCGCCGACGAAATAGCCGATCCAGGTTAGCGCCAGCAGGCGCGGGTTGGCGATGGCGGCGAGGGGCTTGCGCTCGCCCGGCCACAGCCGGTCGAGCACGGCATCGGCGGTGCGCGCGAGCGTGCTGGTGACGACCACGGTGCTGATGGCGCTGCCGGTGAAATGGGTGATCGAGGAGGCCTGCACGCCCATCGCCAGCGCGACGATCGCGACGGCGGCTTCCTGGCCGACCGGCAGGAAACCCACGAAGGCCAGCAGCACGGCCTCGATCGACAGGCTCGCGGTCGGCCGGCGCGTGAGGCGCAGCAGCAGGCGCGACAGCATGGCGCCGATGAAGAAGGCGATCAGCGGCGACAGGTGATGCCAGGCATCGAGCCAATGCTGCTGTGCCGCCGCGATGCCGGCCAGCACCGTGTTGCCCGTCATGTTGGCGGCGAACACGCTGCCCATGGTGAGATAGCCCACCGCATCGGCGATGCCGGCGACGATGGTGAGGGTCGTCGCGCGGACGGTGTCTCTTGCAGGGAGCGCCAGAAGGCCCACCCTGCGCCTCTCACACCACGTCGTAGGTGATCTCGACCTCGGGCCCGAAGCAATGGCCCTGGCAGGTCAGGATCCAGTTGTTGGCGAGATCGTCGGGTGTGTAGATGTCGTTCTTGGCCAGCAACACCTTGCCCTTGATGCTCTTGGCGGCACAGGAGGCGCAGAAGCCTTCCTCGCACGACGACAGGGGATTGAGCCCGCCGGCGCGCGCCGCCTCGAGGATGGTCTGGCCCTTCTTGTAGGCCACCTTGTGGACCTTGCCCTCGAAATGGATGGTGATGTGGCTCGGGATGACGTCGCCCTGCTCGCTGGGTTCGATCGGCACGGCCTCGTTGCCCGAGGCCTCGAAGCGTTCGAGGCGCACCTTGTCGTGCGGCATGCCGTGCTCGAACAGCGTCTCCTCGACGAGGGACATGAACGGCGCCGGCCCGCAGAGATAGGCCTCCCCTGCCTCGAAGCCCTTCATGACGGCCACGATCTCTTCCGGCTTGATCAGGCCTTGCGTCGCGTCGAGATGATGGACCACTTCCAGCCGGCCGGGATGGGCGGCGGCCAGCGCAGCGAACTCCGCATCGAAGATCACCGATTGCCTGTCGCGGTTGGCATAGAACAGCCGCATGCGGCGCTTGCCCGAGCGCAGCGCCGACTTGATCAGCGACATCATGGGCGTGATGCCGCTGCCGCCGCCGAACAGCAGCAGCGGCGCATCGCCGTCGCCCAGCACGAAGCGGCCGGCCGGCGGCATCACCTCGATGGTGCCGCCTTCCTTCAGCGCATCGTTGAACCAGTTGGAGCCCCTGCCACCCGAGACGCGCTTCACCGTGACCTTGGGATTGCCGTCGGTCTCGGGCGCGCTCGACAGCGAATAGCAGCGGTTGAAGGCGCCGTCGGCATGCGGCACGCGGAAGGTCAGGAACTGGCCGGCCTTGTACTTGAACGTATCGGCCAGGGCGGGCGGGACATCGAAGACGAAGGAGCGCGCATCGGGGGTTTCCTGGACGATCCTGGAGATGCGCAATTGATGGTAAGCCATACTGAATCCACGTGCATTGAGCCTGCAATCACTCTGGCGACTCTTTCGGCAGAGTGTGCTAGCGTCCGCCAAGAAAGATGAACGCTGTGTCATATTTCGACACATCGCATGGCAATGGACAAGTTTCAGCGCCCGGAGGCAAGACCCCATGACGACGCAAAAGATTTATCAGCTGCCGGTGGAGATCACCGACTGGAAGTTCGACGGGGCGACCGAGATCGCCTTCAACTGGGAATACGACGCCGGCTCATCCGACCTGCTGAACCTCTACGAGAAGGGCAAGCAGCAGCAGTGGGACACCACAACGCGCATCGACTGGAGCCAGGAGCTGTTCGAAGGCAACCCGATGGGCATGCCCGACGAAAGCATCCCGATCTACGGCTCGCCCTTCTGGGACAAGATGACGGAGAAGGAGAAGGAGTGGCTGCGCTTCAACCTGCAATGCCATTCGATCTGCCAGTTCATGCACGGCGAGCAGGGCGCGCTGATCGCGACCGCGAAGATCGTCAACACCGTCCCAGACATGAACGCTAAGTTCTATGCCGCGACCCAGGTGATGGACGAGGCCCGCCATGTCGAGACCTACAAGCGGTTGATCCACGAGAAGTTCAAGCAGGCCTATCCGATCACCGAGTCGCTGAAGAAGCTGCTGGAGCAGACGCTGACGGATCGGCGCTGGGACATGACCTATCTCGGCATGCAGGTGCTGATCGAAGGCCTGGCGCTCGCCGCCTTCCAGCGCATCCGCGATTCGGCCAAGAACAACCTCGCGGGCGCGGTCAACGCCTACGTCATGCAGGACGAGGCGCGGCACGTCACCTTCGGGCGCATGGCGCTGCGTGAATATTATCCGCACCTGTCGGATCCAGAGCGCGCCGAGCGCGAGGAGTTCGTGGTCGAGGCGCTCTACTTCATGCGCGACCGCTTCAACCAGGCCGAGGTCTGGATGCGATCGGGCCTGCCCGTCGAAAAGCTCATGGAGCACGCCTACAACTCCGGCGCCATGCAGGCCTTCCGCACGCGGCTCTTCACCCGCATCGTGCCGATCCTCAAGGAGATCGGCCTGTTCGGCCCCAAGGTGCAGAAGGCGCTGGGCGACATGGGCGTGATGGAATACGCCAAGATCGACATCGAGAAGGTGATGGGCAACGATCTCAAGGTCGCCGAGGATTTCGACGCCAAGAAGTTCGTGAACGACGCCATCGCGGCGGAATAAGGATAAAAGGCCCTCGCTAGAGCGCGGGACCTTTCGTCTTCGTCTTGTCAAACCGGCCGATCACCCTTGATGGTGACGCGATGGCCGTGCCTGACGTTCGGGAAATAGTCGAACGTCGCGCGGTGCAGGGCGCAGCGATTGTCCCAGAAGGCCACCGAGTGGCGCTGCCAGCGGAAGCGGCACTGGAACTCCGGCGTCTCGGTGTGGCGCAGCAGCATCTCGAGCAGGGCGCCGCTCTCGTGCTTCGCGAGGCCCTCGATGCGCGTGGTGAAGCCACGATTGACGAACAGGCTCTTGCGGCCGGTCACGGGATGGGTGCGCACGATCGGATGCACCGCCTCCGGCATGATCTTGTCGGAACGCGCGTAGGCGCCCTGCGAGAAGACGTGGGCGCTGGTGTGGAACGCGCTCAGGCCCTCGCACAGCCGCTTGATCGGCTCGGAGAGCGTTTCATAGGCGAGATACATATTGGCGAAGGCGGTGTCGCCGCCCACCTCGGGCGTCTCGTGGAGATAGAGGATCGAGCCCATCGGCGGCTCCGATGCGCAGGAGAGATCCGAGTGCCAGACCTCGCCGGTGACGCTCGTGCTGGTCGCGTCGGCATGGACGACGCGGATCTCGGGATGGCCCTCGATCTCGGCCTTGGCGGCGGGATGCACCAGCAGGTCGCCGAACAGCCGTCCCAGCGCCTTGTGCTGCTCCACGCTCATCCTCTGGTCGCGGAAGAAGATCACCTGATGGGCCATCAGCGCATCGTGCAGCGCGCTCGCCTCGGCGTTGGACAACGGGCCGGCGAGGTCGACGCCGGAAATCTCGGCGCCGATCGCCGGCGTGATCTTGCGGACCTGCAGGCTCATTTGCAGGCCTCGACCTTGGGCGGCGCGTCGAGCACGGCCGCCACCTTGGTGATGTCGAGGCAGCGCGTTCCGATCCAGGCCTTGCCCTGCACGAACAGCGCGAAGCGGGCGAAGGTGTTGGCCTGCTCCGCGGGCGTGGGCCGCGCGCGGGCGAGCAGCCAGGCCAGCGCATAGAGATTGCCGGTGGCGAAGTCGGCCGACGGCACGTCGAGATCCTTCTCCCACATCGCGGCGTTCTTCGCGGCCGCGCCCGTGGGATCGGCGAGGCCCGCGAGCCAGGCATGCGCGCCGCTCGCCAGCGTGTAGGGGCTGCCCTGCTGGGCGCGCAGGGTCTTCACCTGCTGGGACATGGCCTGGTAACCCTGGCCCGCGACCGTGCTGCCGCCGCAGCCGGGCTGGCGGCAAAGCGCGGTGAAGGTGAGGTACTCCGCCAGGATGATCTCGATGTTGCCGTTGTTGTGCAGGCGCCAGGCGCGCGCGAGGTTCCAGCCCTGCGCCAGCTCGCCGGTCCAGGGCTTGGCCGCGGCCTTGGGATCGTCGCGGTCGAGCTCGTTCATGACGGCCTGGGCCGCGGCCTGCCATTCGGCGGGGATCTGGGCGCGCGCCGGCAGGGCAGCGAGGAGCAGCGACAGCAGAAGCATCGTCAATCGGATCATCGCGTCCTCAATATATTTTTGCCCGCTTGTGGCCACCATACTGCAGGATCCGCCCGGCCTTGACCTCGATCTCGTCGCGCAATTCGAGGCGGGCCGCCTGCGCGGGTGAGATCAGCCGGTAATGGCGGGCATCGTCGAGCGCGGCGCCGACGTCCCAGCAATCCTCGTCGTTGGTCACCCAGGTCTCGGGAGCGAAACGGCGCAAGTCGACGGCGCGCGAGTAGGTGCGCAGGGTCTTGTGCGTACCGTCTGTATATTCGTGGAAATACGACATCGCGAGCTCGCGCAGGCTGCGATAGACCGGGTCGCGCCAGCGCAGCCACACATGGTTGCTCTTGGAGATGGCGCCCCAGCATCGCCCACGCCGAAACAGGGTCACGACATGGTCGGCGTCGCCCTTGGCGGCCGTTAGATCCATCAGCAGCGGCGGCTCGCCGTTGAGCCACAGCGCGCAGGCGGCGGTGAAGGCGGCCTCCAGGCAATGGGCCTTGCGATGCTTCAGCACGCCGCGCACCGAGCGCAGGGTGGCGCCGTCGGGCTCGAAATTGGCCGGGAGGGACGCGATATAGTCCTGGATCTGCCGGGGCGTCGCCAAGGCCCGCAACACGCGCCCCTCGGCCTCGTCGAGGCCGAGTTGGGCGTATGTCGGGCGTCGTCTAGCGGTCATCGGGCGGGTTGGTGGAGCTGAGGGGGATCGAACCCCTGACCTCCTCATTGCGAACGAGGCGCTCTCCCAGCTGAGCTACAGCCCCTCTCCCGAAGTAGGCGCGGATACTGGTTGAACGGGGCCCTGTCA
>CANIRG010000102.1 GCA_947469635.1 Rhodospirillales bacterium
AGCAGCGGATCGAAGCCGGGCTTCAGCCGCATCGGCCCCTGGTAGCCGAAGGCCCAGATCGAGCAGTAGACGAGGCGCGGATGACGCAGGAGCATCGCCTCGGGACCGATGCCGATGTCGTCGACCACGCCCGGCCGCAGGTTCTGGATCAGGATGTCGGCGGTCTCGCAAA
The DNA here is from genome assembly GCA_947469635.1 of Rhodospirillales bacterium. Classification (GTDB taxonomy): domain Bacteria; phylum Pseudomonadota; class Alphaproteobacteria; order Reyranellales; family Reyranellaceae; genus Reyranella. The sequence continues at coordinate 173 of CANIRG010000102.1, forward strand.
GCCGGTGCAGCGACTCGATGTCGGCCGGCGCCTTGAGGTCGAGCGCGACCGAGCGCTTGTTGCGGTTCTGGCTGTAGAAGTAGAGCGAGGTCACGCCGTCCGGCCCGTACGGAGGTCCCCAGATGCGGGCATCGTCGCCGCCGTCGGGCTTCTCGATCTTGATCACGTCGGCGCCCATGTCGGCCAGCAGCACGCCGGCCAGCGGCCCGGCCAGCGCCTGGCCGACTTCGATGACGCGGATTCCTTCAAGCGGCAGTGTCACGGCAGGTCCTCTACGCTCAGACGAAAGGGGTCATCGTCTCTCCGATGACCACGGGAAGTTCACATATCGGTCACGCGTGTCGTAGCAGATGTTGCCGTACATCTTGAGATAGGCGGCCCGGCGCACGGGATCGGCATAGACGCTGGCGGGATCGGCGAGGTCGGCCTCGTAGCGGGCGATATTGTCGAGCGACAGGGCGCTGGGAAGGATGTCCATCGCCTGCGGGACGCTCTTGCCCTCCAGCCAGTCGGCCGCGTGCTGGCCCATGGCATAGCCGAAGACCGGAGAGGCGAGGCTGATGCTGGCCTTGTAGGGGCCGCCACTCTTGATCTCCGCGACCGCTTCGGGTTCGCCGTCGATGCCGCCCAGGAACTGATCGGGCCGGGCTTTGCCCGCAGCGCGGAGGGCACCGAGCGCGCCCAGCACCACGGTATCGGCGCCCAGCACGACGTCGATCGTGGGATGGGCGAGAAGGATAGTGCGCATCGCCTCGAAGCCGCCCTCCTTGTTCACGGTCTGCGGCGAAAGATCGGCCACGACCGTCACGCCCGGCATGCCCTTCAGCGAATCGCGCATGGCGACGAAGCGCGGCGCCAGGAACTGCAGGCTGTCGTGCGTCAGCAGCACGACCCTGGCGCGGCCGCCGAGCCGGCCCTTTATGTAGCTGGCCGCCGCGTCGCCCAGCACCTTGCCGGTCAGATATTGCGGGGCATTGAGCAGGGACGTGGCCGGCGGCGGCACGACGGTGCCGACATAGGCGCCCGACCAGATGAGCTGCTGGAGGCTGCGGCTGAGCGACGGCGGATCCACGGGGGCGGCCACCACCGCGCCGACGCTGGCGGCGCGAAACCCCTGAACCTGCTCGATCATCCGGGCCGGGTCGTTCGCGGCCAGGGCGACGCGGTATTCGAGCCCGCGATGTCCCGCCGCCAGCCCGAGGCCGCGCGCGACGCCCTGCATGAACTGGCGCTCGTTGTCCTGGGCAAAGCCCAATGTCTTCTGCAGGCCGGGCGGCGGCGTGCAGGCCGCGGCGTTTGCATCGAAGGCGGGAAAGACGGCAGGCACGGTGATGCCCTGCGGCCCATCCTGTGCGCGCGAGGCGACGGGACAGGCTGCCAGCAGACAGATCGACAAGATGCGGGGGAGCGGGATCGTCCTGGGGCGACTCATTCCAATGCAAATTGTATTACAGCCGCGCGACGCGGGCGAGTCAGGCGGAGGGGACGGCGAAGGTGAGTCGTGCCAGCGTGCCGCGCTCTCGCGCCGGATAGTCGATCTCCCCTCGCATCGTGGCGGCGATTCCCCTGACCATGCGCGTCCCGAGCCCTGTGCCCCGGGCGGGTGCATTTTCGCTGCGGCCGATGCCGTCGTCCTCGACCGTGAGCTCGACCCGACCGTCGGCGAGGGACTTCAGGCGAACGCGGACCTCGCCGCGCCGGTCGGGATAGGCGTACTTGAAGGCATTGGTCACCCATTCCGCCACGACGACGCCGAGATTGATGGTGGCGTCGGTCTGCAGCCTGAGCGGCTCGAGATCGTACTTGAGATAGGCGCCATGACCCTCGGCGCGCATCGAGGTTTCGAGATGGTCGAGGAGGCCGGCGAGATATTCGTCGAGCGCCACGTACCGCCCGTCGCCCGAGCTGTAGAGCCGCTTGTGGACAAGTGAGATCGCGAAGATGCGGGCGTGGGTTTCGCCCAGCGCATCCTTCGCCGCCTGGTCGGTCACGGCATGGGCCTGCAGCTTCACCAGCGAGGCAACGAGGGCGAGGCTGTTGGCGACGCGGTGATTGACCTCGGCCAGCAGCACCTCGGTGCGGTCGCGCGCCAGGGCGAGGTCGGCGGTGCGCATCCTCACCCGCTCCTCGAGGCTGGCATTGAGGATGCGGACCTCGTCGCGCGCCTGCGCGATCTCGCGCGCATAGCGCAGCACCGTGACGGTGACCCCGCCCACCACCAGCACGATCACGATGGCGCCGACGATGGAGGCCCAGCGCAGCATCGCGGCGTTGGCCCGCTGCTCGCCGACGCCGGTCGTCAGCCGCTCGTCGGCGGCGACGATGATGCCGGAGAGGAAGACGTTGGCCTCATCCATCAGCGCCTTGCCGCGATTGGTGCGGAAGAGGGCCAGCGCTTCGGCGTCCTGGCGGTCGCTCTTGAGGGCGATGGTCCGGTCCATCTCGGCGAATTTCTCGTGGGTCAGGGCCGTGAGCCGGCGCAGCATGATCTCGGTTTCGGGATAGGGCGCGAGCGTCCGCTTCAGCGTGTCGAGCTGCCGCTCCGCCGCCGCCTTGGCGCTGTCGTAGGGCGCGAGGTAGATCTCGTTGCCGGTGACGAGGAAGCCGCGCTGGCTCGATTCGGCAGCCTGCACCACGCTGCGCAGCTCGACCGCGGAGCCGCGCGTGTCGCGGGCCTCGACGACCTCGCGGAAATGAACCTGCGCCCGCTCGCCCAGCCAGATCGTCATGCCGACGATGCCGAGCAGCGTCAGGAATCCGACGGCGAGGAGACCGATCGTGGAGCGGACGACGAAGCGGCTGGAGATGGGCACGGCGTCAGGACGATGCGAGTGGCACCGCTGCACAATAGGGTTTCCGCATCCGCTGCATACCCCTCATCTTCTATGATCGGTTCCTTACCTTTCTCGCCTCGGAGCCCGGTGATACGCTCCACCAAAGCCGCGAGGGAGGAACCGATGCCCGATCTGTTCGAGACGATGGAATCGATGCGCGCGATGCGCCGCCTCAAGCCCGACCCGGTGCCCGACGAGCTGGTGTCGAAGATCCTGAAGGCCGGCACCTGCGCGCCCAACGGCGGCAACACGCAGAAGTGGCGCTTCATGGTCATCAAGGACGCCGCGATCAAGAAGGCGGTCCAGGTCTGGTACAAGAAGGCCTTCGACGAGGTGATCGGGCCGCGCTACCTCACCAGCCAGCCGCCGCCCGGAGTCACCAAGGAGCGCTACCTCCGCCAGCATGCCGCGGTCGAATATCTGACGGAACATTTCCACGAGGCGCCGGTCTGGATCGTGGCCTGCCTCGAGGACGGGCCGTCGCCCAACCGGATGGCCGGCTCCTCGATCTATCCCGCGGTGCAGAACATGCTGCTGGCCGCTCGCGCCCTCGGCCTCGGCTCGACGCTCACCACCCGGCATATGCTGTTCGAGAAGGAAGCGGACGCAGCCCTCGGCCTGCCGCCCGGCGTGCATTCCTACGCGATCCTTCCGATCGGCTATCCGATGGGCAAGTTCGGCCCGGTCGGCCGCGCCCCGCTGGCCGAGATCGTCTACGGCGACCGTTGGGGCGAGGCCTGGCGCGGCCTCTAGCATGCGCAAGGTCTGGATCGAGGCGGCGCTGAACGGAGCGTGGAGCCGCAAGCACCAGCCCGGCATTCCCGTCACGGTCGAGGCGATCGTCGCGGAAGGCGTGGCCTGCGCGCGGGCCGGTGCCGCCATCATCCACACGCACGCCTATGGGGAAGATGGGGCGCACACCTGCGACTGGCAGGTCTATGCCCGCATCATCGAGGGCATCCGCGCCGAGATCGACGTCCCGGTCTATCCGTCCTACGCGCCGGGCGACGATGCTGTTTCGCGCTTCGCCCATATCGAGGCATTGGCCGCGCGCGGCCTGCTCGACTTCGCGGTGATCGATCCGGGCAGCGTGAACTTCACGACGCTGCGGACCAGGCAGGGAGCGAAGCCCGCCGGTACCTATCTCAATCCCGAATCCCATGTCCGGCATGCGCTCGACTTCGCCGCCCGCCACGGCTTCCATCCGGCCTTCGCGATCTACGAACCCGGCTTCACGCGGGCAGGCGCGGCGCTCGCCCGTGCCGCCGGCGTCAAGACGCCGGTCTATCGCTTCATGTTCTCCGAGACCTTCGCCTTCGGCTTTCCTCCCCGCGCTTACGCGCTCGCGGCCCACCTCGCATTGCTGGAAGAAGAGGCTGGGACGGCGCCGTGGATGATCGCGGGCCTCGGGGCCGACATCAGGCCGTTGATCGGCGAGACGGTGGCGCGGGGCGGGCATGTGCGCGTCGGCCTCGAGGACGCGCCGCTCGGCACGAAGATGAGCAATCTCGGCTGGGTCGAGGCGGCGGTGCGGCTCGTGCGCGAGAACGGCGCGGAGCCGGCTTCGGCTGCCGATGTGCGAGCAGCGCTACAGCAATATGAAAGAGGGAGGACGCCATGACGATGCCGGCCGAGACCGACACGACCAGCCCAAAATATCTGCGCGACAAGTACGCCATCGTGGGTGTCGGCGAGACCGAGTACATGCGCGGCTCCGGCGTGACCACGCGCGCGCTCGGGACCAAGGCGGTGCGCAATGCCATCGAGGATGCCGGACTGAAGCCGTCCGATGTCGACGGCCTGCTGTCCTACCAGTCGGGCGATTCGACCTTCTCCAACTTCATCGCCGGCGACCTCGGCATCCGGCCCAACTTCTACATGGACGTGTTCGGCGGCGGCTCCTCGACCGAGGCGCTGGTCGGCATGGCGATGGGGCTGATGGAGGCCGGCATGTGCAAGGCCGTGGTCATCTTCCGTGCCATGAACGGCTTCTCCCAGGTCCGCATCGGCGGCACCGGTGCGCGCGCCGTGGCTCCCGTCTCGGGCGACGCGCTGCATGGGCGCGCCTACGGCTGGCAGAGCGCGGGACAGATGTTCGCCCCCACCTTCATGCGCCACATGCACGATTACGGCACGCGGCCGGAGCAGGTGGCCGCCGTCAAGGCGATCCACAGCGAGCATGCCTCGAACAATCCCAAGGCCTTCTACAAGCAGCGCTTCACTGTCGCCGACGTGCTGGCGAGCCGCATCATCTGCAAGCCGCTGCATCTGCTCGACTGCTGCGTCGAGACCGACAACGGCACGGCGCTCGTCGTGACGACCGCGGATCGCGCCCGCGACTGCCGCCATCCACGCACCCTGATCCGCGGCGTCGTCGGCCGTTGCAACAAGCCGCGCACCGACATGCACTACCAGCACGGGCCGATCTCGACCGTCGCCGGCCGCTATGCCCGCGACATCCTGTGGCCGAACTCCGGCGTCGGGCCGGAGGATATCGACGCCACCGGCTCCTACGACGCCTTCACCTTCACCACCATGCTGCAGCTCGAGGACTACGGCTTCTGCAAGAAGGGTGAGGGTGGCGAGTACGTCAGCGACGGCACGATCCGCCTCGGCGGACGGCGGCCGAACAACACCAGTGGTGGCCATCTCTGCGAGGGCTATACGCACGGGCTGAACATGGTGATCGAGAATGTGCGCCAGCTGCGCCACGACGCCGATGACTCATGCCCCGTCGGACCCGACGGCAAGCGCCAGCACACCTACGACTATCGCGAAGGCGGCTGCCGGCAGGTCAAGAAGTGCGAGCTCACGGCCAACATGGGCTGGGCCAGTCCGGGGACGGGTTCGGCCATGGTCATGCGCAACGAGTAGGAGGAACGGGACATGTCACTCCAAGCCACCTACCTCGGCATGCCGCTCGACGTCAGCGACCTCGACGTCGAGAACTTGGCGTACTTCAGGCACTGCGCGGCCCACGACTTCCATTTGCAGAAGTGTGGCGCCTGCGGCCTGCTGCGCTATCCGCCGACCACCGGCTGCCCGTGGTGCGCCAGCCCCAAGTCCGAATGGACGCGGGTCGAAGGGAAGGGCGCGGTGCATTCCTACACCGAGGTCCATCACGCCATTCAGCCCGCCTTCAAGGCGCACACGCCCTATCTCATCCTGCTGGTCGACCTCGACACGCAGAAGGGGAAGCCCAGCGCGGACGAAGCGCTGCGCGTCGTCGGCAACCTCGTCACGCCGGATGGCATCTTGGCGCCGCCGGAGATGGTGCGCCGCGTCGGCATCGGCACGCGCGTGCGCATGGTCTTCAGCGACGTGGGCGCGGGCTTCGCCCTGCCGCAATGGACGATCGACGAGGGCGCGACGCAACCCGCCAAGCCATGGCGCTATCCGCAGGAGTAGAACTTTCCTCCCCATTTGAATGGGGAGGAAAGGGCGATTGCTACCTGTTAAGCTCCGGAAGCATTTCGAGGAGACATGCAATGACCGACACCATGACCCTGTCGCGGCGCGCCGATGAGCTCGAGGAGAAGATGGCGCGCGAGCTCGACGTCATCGTCGTGAAGTCGCGCCTCCACCAGATGGCCGAGGGCGACATGGGTCCGCCGCCCAATGGCGGCATGCTGAGGCGTGACAACCCCAACGCCGACATCTTGATGGGTGACGATCCGCGCCTGCCGGCGATGCCCGCGGCGCCGACGCTCGTCGATTTCTTCAAGCTGCGCTTCGGTCCGAGCATGCACCTGCTGCAGAGCGCCCGGCACGCGGTGAAGTCCGGCCTCTCCGACAAGATGGTGTTGGCCTGCCTGCTGCACGACATCGCCGGCGTCGGCTTCATCCGTGGCGACCACGGCTACTGGGGCGCGCAGCTGGTCGAACCCTATGTCGACGAGGAAGTCACCTGGGCGATCCGCGCCCATCAGGTGCTGCGTTTCTATCCCGACGAATCGGTCGGCTATGAATATCCGCAATCCTACGTCGCCCTGTTCGGCGAGGACTATCGTCCCGACCCGTACATCGACGAGGACTACAAGCGGATGCGCGCCCACAAATGGTACATGTCGGGCCGGCAGATCACGCTGAACGACATCTACTCGTTCGATCCCAACCTGCATGTCGAGCTCGAGGAGTTCACCGACGTCATCGGCCGCAACTTCCGCCAGCCCTCGCAGGGATTGGGCTTCGACAACAGCCCGGTCGCGCACATGTGGCGGGCGATGATCCGCCCCGCCAAGTTCCTCTAGGACGGACCCAGCCGATGCCGGCATTTTCGCCGCGCATCCACGAGGCGCCGGACGACCTGCTCGCCGCCATCGACTGGTGCTACGAGCAGGGCTGGACCGACGGTCTGCCGGTGGTGCCGCCGGCTGTCGATCGTGTGAAGGCGATGCTCGCCGTCGAAAGCCGGCCGCCCGAAACGGTGATCGCCCATCATCCCGCCACCGGCCTCGACCTGTCGCTGCATGCCGCCGCCGTCAACGCGGTGATGGCGGGCTGCCTGCCGGAGCATCTGCCGGTGCTGGTCGCGGCCTTCGAGGCGATGGACCGGCCGGAGTTCAATTTCCACGGCTCGACCGCCAGCACCGGCGGCTCGGCGCCGCTGCTGGTCGTGAGCGGCCCCTACGCCGACGAGATCGGCATGAACGCCGACGTGAACCTGTTCGGTCCCGGCAATCGCGCAAACTCCACGATCGGTCGCGCGGTGCGGCTGATCCTGCGCAACGTCTTCCAGATGATCCCCGGCATCTCCGACAAGTCGACGCAGGGCAATCCCGGCAAGTACAGCTTCTGCATCGCCGAGCGGGCGCGGGGCAATCCCTGGCCGCTGCTCTGCGCGGTGCAGGGCTATCCACCGGGCACCTCGAGCGTCACCACCTTCGCGGGCGGCGGCTACTGCAATGTCGAGAACCACGGCGGCAACACGCCGGAGCAGATCCTGGGCTCGGTCGCCGACGCCATGGCCAACTACGGCTGCATCACGCTGGGCCAGAGCGTGGTGATCCTGGCGCCCGAGCATATGGGCATCGTGGCCGGCGCCGGCTGGACGCGCGAGCGGTCGCAGAATTTCCTCTTCACCCACGCCAAGCGCTCGGTTTCGGGGATGGAGAGTGTGGGCAAGTACCGCGACCGCGAGTACGACACGCAGCACGGCGACGGCGCACATACGCTTGTCGAGAAGGGCTTCGTGCATCGTGGCCTCTCGCCCGACGACATCCTGATCACGATGGGCGGCGGCGACGCCGGCGGCCACTCGTGCTTCATCCCGTCGTGGAGCCGGGGCCGCGGCTCGATCCTGCAGCACGCGCCGATCCGTCCGAGGAGCTGACCGATGCAGCTTTATTCGCCCACCTCCACCGCGCCGAAGCGCAAGGCGTTCCGCGCTCCCGCGCTCGCCAGCCTGGAAGGGATGCGGCTCGGCATCCTGGAGAACGGCAAGCTCAATGCCGAGGAGATGCTGAACGAGGTGGCCGCGCTGTTCGTCGAGCGCCACGGCTGCACCATCCGCACCCTCGCGTCGAAACGCAATGCGTCGGCACCGGCGCCCTCCGCTACGCTAGTCAAGGTAGCGCAGGAGGTGGACTTCCTCATCACCGGCCTGGGGGATTGAGGCTCCTGCTCGACGTGCAGTCTGCACGACGGAATCACCTTCGAACAACTCGGCAAGCGCGCGGTGGTGCTCTGCACCACGCCGTTCGAGGTCACGGCCCGCAACATCGCCCGCGTCCTCGGCCTGCCCGATTATCCTTTCCTCACGGTCCAGCATCCCATCGGCAGCTGCACCCTGCCGGAGCTGAAGGCCCGCGCCGAGATCGCGTATAGGCAGGCGCTGCCGATCCTGCTGCAGGGGTGAACCTGCGATCGCACTCCACCTGTCCTGAGGAGTTACCCATCGGCGGTGCCGACCCTGAGGCATGAAGCGGGGCTGGGCTGGGGGCGCGCCACTCCAGTGGCGCGATCTTCCATTGCGTCAACAAAGACGCGCGACTGGAGTCGCGCGCCCCAGCTCCATGCCCCACACCGAAGAGGGTGTCGGATTGTGAGCTTCATAGTAGCCGCGCATGGCGCGGCGTCCTGAAGGATGGGCAATGGCGAGACTGGCCCCACCTAAGCGCGGAGTTTACTCCGCGCGGATCGAGACGCATCGCTCCGCGATGCTCCTCGGGATGAGGGAAATCGCGTATCGCCGATCTCTCGTGTATCGGAGGTAGTTGCGGCGGAAGCATCACCGTATGCTCCGACCGAGCGGCAATCGTCTTGCCCGGGGAGGATCCACCGATGAACAAGTATGCGATGCTGCTCCTGGCGTTGCTCGCGCCCGCCTCTGTCGCGGCTCAGTCCTGGCCGCCGCCGCCCGTGGGTGTCTATGGCTGCTTCGGTCAGCGTGGCCCTGCCGCGCCGATGATGTTCGGCCTGCTCGACGCCACGACCTACGCCAACTTCGACGGCAAGACCGGCCGCTATGCCTATGTGCTGGCCTCTGGCCTGCTGACGATGATCGATGGCCCTTTGGCGGGTGTGAAGTACCAGCGTGTGGGCGCGCCGGAACTCAACCCGGCCTTCCGCATGCTCGACGCGGCGGGAGCCTTGACCGCCTATTCCTGCCCCAAGGAGGGGACCAAGGACCCGCGCAAGCATCCCTGGTGAGCGGCGGGCGAACGGATCGACCCGGCGGCGTCAGCCGGGCTTGATGTTTGCGGCGCGGATGACCTTGCCCCACTTCTCGGTCTCGACGGCGAGGAACTGGCCGAACCCGGCGGGCGTCATCGGCATCGGCACGCCACCGAGATCGAGGATGCGGGCCTTGAGCTTCGGGTCGGCCAGCGCGGTGTTGACGCAATTGTTGAGCCTGTCGACGATCTCGCGCGGCGTGCCCGCCGGTGCGCCGAGGCCTGCGAAGGCGCTGGTCTCGAAGCCGGGGAGGACTTCGCCGATCGTCGGGACGCCGGGCAGCAGCGCCAGCGGCTTGGGCGTCGAGACGCCCAGCGCGCGCAGGCGGCCTGCCCTGATGTGCTCGATCGACGACGGCAGGTTGTCGAACATGACCTGCACCTGGCCGTTCAGCAGGTCGGCCAGCGCGAGCGGTGCGCCGCGATAGGGCACGTGCTGCATGTCGACCCCGGCCATCATCTTGAACCACTCGCCCGTGACGTGCGCCACCGAGCCTGTGCCGGCGGAGCCGAAGTTGATCTTCCCCGGATTGGCCTTGGCGTAGGCGATGAACTGGGGGACGGTCCGCGCCGGGAAGTCTGCTTTGACCTCCATGACCTGGTAGACGCTGTAAATGCCCGCGACCGGGGCGAAGTCGCGCTGCAGGTCGAAGCCCAGCTTGTCGTAGAGCGTCGAGTTGATCGGGTTGTTGGCGCCGACCACCAGCAGCGTGTAGCCGTCCGCCGCGGCGCGCGCGACGCCTTCGGCCGCGATGTTGCCGCCGGCGCCCGGCTTGTTCTCGACGATGAACGGCTGGCCGAGCTGCTCGCTCAGCGACTGCCCGATCAGGCGCGCCAGGATGTCGATCGACTGGCCGGCGGCGTAGCCCACGACGAAGCGCACCGGCTGCGCCGGCCAGGCCTGCGCCGCGGCGGTGCGAGAGAGGGCGGGCAGCGCGAGAGCGCTGGCGGCCAAGTGCTGGAACTGCCTGCGGCGAAGCCTCATCCGTTCCTCCCGTCTCCGGCTTTTTGCCGGTTGGCGGGAGCGTACCTTGCCCGCGCGCGCTAGCGAAGCGCTTGTGTCGCCCAGCTCTCGATGCGCCCGGCATCCATCAGCCCGGACTGACGGGCGATCTCCTTGCCATGCTTGAAAAGGATCATCGTCGGGATTCCCTGGATGGAAAACCGGGCGGCCAGTTGCTGCTCGTCGTCGGTGTTGACCTTGGCCAGACGCATGCCCGGTTCGAGGCGGCCCGCGGCCTTCTCGAACTGCGGAGCCATGGCTTTGCACGGCCCGCACCAGGGCGCCCAGAAATCGACGAGCAGCGGAATGTCGCTCTTCTGCGCATGTGCCTCGAAGCTGCCGGCGTCGAGCGCCACGGGATGCCCGGTGAACAAGGGCGAGCGGCACTGGCCGCACTTGCCGGCAGACCCTCCTGTCAGCCGTTCCCGTGGAAAGCGGTTGAGCGTGCTGCAGGCGGGACAGGCGACGAGGAGGGCTTCGGGCATGGCACACCTCAACGGGGCTTGGGCGATGAGTCTCGGTTGACGGGATGGCTACGTGCGACGTCGGCGTTTGTTCCGGTCGCGCCCGCCCGAGCTATCCGACCACCTTCCGGTACGATCGCTTGGCCGACACCTTGCCATCCCTGATATCCATCACGTCGCAGGCGTGGAATTTTGCGAGCTTGCCGTCGGGGAAGGTGGCGCTCACCAGCAGCTCGACCACGGCGAGACCAGGTCCAAAGCTGCTGCGCACCAGCTCGTAATGGATATCGGGCAAGGTCCTGAAGGCATCGCCAATCGCCCCGCGCACCGCCTGCGCTCCCTCGAAGCGCGTGCCGTACGGCGCGCTGCCCCGGGTGATCTCCCATACGCAATCATCGGTCATCAGCGCCATGGCGCCGTCGACGTCGTGCGCGTTCCAGGGGATCAGGAATTTCTTCACGTAGGCTTCGTCAGGGGATTTCATGCCCGGCTCCGAGTGGTCTGGTTGGACGACGCGCGCCATTCTGCGCTGCCATAGTTGACATCCTTTGACAGTATTTTTCTCCAGAGGGGCGTAATCGCGCGGGAGATTCTTCTTTCAGAGGCATTACCGCCGGCGTGCGGCAGGTTGTGGTCGAGATGCACCTTTGACCTGTGCTTTCAGGCGACCAACCCTCTCTCCACCACTCGCTGCCGCAGGCGATAGCTCTTCGTCTTGGAGATGCCGAGCTCCTTGGCGATCTGGTTCGGGTTGAGCCCGATCCTGAGCAGCGCGGCGGCGCGGTCGATATCGGCGGCATGGGCCGGCCGCCACTCCCAGCGCGCGACGCCGAGGCTGTCGGTCACCAGGCGGGCGTCGATGGGATCGACGGTATCGCCATGGAGGCCGCGCGCCTTGTCGAAATGAATCTCGAAGCGCGCGCCGTCCCTGGGTTCGTAGTCGGCGGGGCGGCGCAGCGCCATCACGAGATCGAGCACGTCCTCTCGCCGGTTGGTGCCGCGCTGCAACCCCTTCTTGTTGGCGTGATGCACCACCAGCACCGCGATGCCGAGACGGCGCAGCGCCATCAGCCAGCGCTGGACCTCGCTCCAGCAATCGGGATCGTTGCCGCGGAAGCCGACCAGGCTCGCGAGATTGTCGAGCACCAGCAGCTCGGGCGCAGCACCCCAATGCTCCCACAGCACGCGCTGTCCCTCCCAGCGGCCGAGGTCGGGCAGGCCGTTGGGATTGAGATCGGCCAGAACGAAGTCGAGAGCCGGTGGGGCGGAGCCCAGAAGCCGGAGTCGCGCCTTCATGTCGACGGCGGCCATCTCGCCGTCGATATAGAGCACGCGATGCGGCCGCGAGGCGCGCCAGCCGAGGAAGCTGCCGCCCGAGGCCGCGGCCCAGGCAATGCCCAGCGCCACGAAGGTCTTGCCCAGCCCGCGGGGTCCATAGAGCAGGGCGAGGCTCTTGGTGGAGAGGATCGGATCGAGGATCGGCTGGCGCTCGGGCAGGTCGGCCACCATCAGCTCGGTGGCGGGCATCGGGCGCTGCAACTCGGTGACGGCGTCGGGATCGGCAGGAAACGGGAAGCGCTGGCGGGGCATGGTGAGGATCTCCTTCCTCACCATAGGCGCGGGTCGGCCCGCGCCTCGAATACGGTCGCTACTGAGGTATCCTATTACCTCACGCCAAGAAGTCCCGGGAAAGCGGGAAACGTCGACGAAATGCCGATGGCATCGTTATCGGACGTTTCCCGCCCCGGTGGGAAAGTGCGGGAAGGTCCCGACTACTTGGGGCAGGGATAGATGCCCATCTGCTCGCCGAAATCATACGGCGCCGGGACCTGGCTGAGGGTGGTCACACCGGGGGTGAGGGCCCATTCCAGCGCGCGCAGATGGCGGCCGCAGAACTGGGCGTCACCCGTCGGCTGGTTGCCGGTGCGGTTGGCGATCTCGGTGATGGTGACGTCGAAGTTCCGGCGCTTGCGGGCAACCGCTGCCTGCAGCTCCTTGGCGTTGGACGAGAGCTCCGGATTGAACTTGGTGATGAACGCCTGGTACTGCTTGTCGTAGAGGCGGCTGCCGTCGGGCGCCTTGCACTGCAGGACACCGACCGCGAGCTCCTGCTGGGTCTGGCGCGCGCGGAACGCGGCGAGGTCAGCATCGTTGAAGCAGACGGCCTTGAGATTGGCGGGAGCCGGGACGGTGACGGTGGTCGCCTGATAGTCGGGGGCCGGCGGCGGCGGGCCCTTTTGTACCGCGCAGGACGTGAGCGCGAGGCTGCAAGCTGCAAGAACCGATAACTTTGCGAACTGGATCATCACCATCCTCGGAGAAACCACGGGAATAAAGCTGAACGCAGCCTAGATGAAGGTGTTCCCTGGTCAGTGCAACACGGCATTCAGGAATGTCTCCAATTCCGGTGTGCGCGGCTTGCCCAGCGTCTCGGCCGCGGCGCCATGCTCCCAGATGCGTCCCTCGTGCATGAACACCACGCGATCGGCGACGCGGCGGGCGAAGCCGATCTCGTGCGTCACCAGCATCATGGTCATGCCGTCGCGCGCCATCTCCTCCAGCACCTTCAGCACCTCGCCCACCAGCTCGGGGTCGAGCGCCGAGGTGATCTCGTCGAACAGCATGAGCTGCGGCTGCATGGCGAGCGAGCGCGCGATGGCCACGCGCTGCTGCTGGCCGCCGGAGAGCTGGTCGGGATAGGCGTCGATCTTCTCGGCAAGCCCGACCTTCTGCAGCACGCTCTCGGCCAGCCGCCGCGCCTCGGCTTGCGGCACGCCCTTCACCACCTTGGGTGCGAGCGTGATGTTCTTCTCGACGCTCAAGTGCGGGAAGAGGTTGAAGCTCTGGAACACGATGCCGACGTGCTGGCGCAGCTTGCGCAGGTCGGTGGCGCGGTCGTTCACGATCGTGCCGTCGAAGGCCACGGTGCCGCCCTGGATCGGCTCGAGCCCGTTGATGCAGCGAAGCATGGTGCTCTTGCCCGAGCCGGAACGGCCGATGATGGCGATGATCTCGCCCTTCTCGACGCTGAGCGACACGCCGTTCAGCACGGTGTTCTGGCCGTAGCGCTTGACCACGTCCCTGAGTTCAACGAGCGACATGCAGGCTCCGTTCGAGCCGGCGGCTCCACTGCGTCAGCGGGAAGCAGAGCAGGAAGTAGAGCACGGCCACGGTGATGTAGACGGAAAAGGGACGGAAGGTGGTGGCGGTCGTCAGCTGGCCTTCGCGGGTGAGCTCGATGAAACCGATCACGGCGGCGAGCGAGGTGTTCTTGATGAGCTGCACCAGGAAGCCGACCGTGGGCGGGATGGCCAGGCGCGTGGCCTGCGGCACGATGATGTAGCGGAGCTGGGCTGCGAAGCCGAGGCCCAGCGACGCGCCGGCCTCCCATTGCGTGCGCGGGATGGCCTGCAGGCAGCCGCGCCAGATCTCGCCCAGGAACGCGCCGGCATAGATCGAGTAGGCGGCGGCGGCGGCGATCCAGGGCGAGACCTCGATGCCCACGATCGACAGGCCGAAGAAGAAGACGAACAGCCAGGCCAGCAGCGGCGTGCCCTGCACCGCATGGACATAGAGCGCGCCCAGCCAGCGCAGCGGCGCGAAGGTCGAGACGCGCAGCAGCGCCACGGTGAGGCCGACGATGCCTCCCCCTAAGAAGGCGATGGCCGTCAGCGCCAGGGTCCAGCGCATGGCGGCGATCAGGTAGAGGACGTCGGTGAAGGTAAACTCGCGGATCATCGGCGGGCCCGCGAGAAGATGAGCTGGTAGAGGCCCGCGAACATCAGGCGGAAGATCAGCGCCAGCAGGAGATAGGCGCCAGCTACCACGATATAGACCTCGAAGTCGCGGAAGGTGCGGGACTGGATGATCGAGGCGGTGTGGAACAGGTCCTGGGCCGAGATCTGCGACACCACGCTGGTCGCCAGCATCAGCAGCACGAACTGGCTGGCGAGCGCGGGATAGATGAGGCGCAGTGCCGGGAAGATGATGACGTAGCGGAAGATCTGCAGGCCGGAGAGGCCGAGCGACTGGCCGGCCTCGATCTGCGAGCGTGGAATGGCCTGCAGGCCGGCGCGCAGGATCTCGATGGAATAGGCGCCGAGGTTGATCGACAGCGCGATATAGGCCGCTGTTTCCGCGTTGAACTTGATGCCGGCGCTGGGCAGGCCGAAGAAGATCAGGAACAGCTGGACGATCAGCGGCGTGTTGCGGATCGCCTCGACATAGACCGCGACGATGGCCTTGAGCCAGCCCGGCCCGTAGACCTTCGCCGCCGAGCCGGCCAGGCCAATGACGAGTCCGCTCAGCATCGTCACGACCGACAATTCGAGCGTCAGGATCAGGCCGTCGAGCAGGAATTCCCACGCCGCGAAGACGTCGCGGAACTGAAAGCTGTAAGTCATGTGCGCGGGGACACTAGCGCCGCTCGCTGCGGGGATCGAGTGCATCCTGCAGCCCGTCGCCCACGAAGTTGAAGGCGATCACCGTGAGGAAGATCAGCAGGCCGGGCCATAGCGCCAGCAATGGCGCCTCGTGCAGCAGCTCCTGCGCGCCGGTCAGCATGTTGCCCCAGCTCGCGGCCGGCGGCTGGGTGCCGAGGCCGAGGAAGGAGAGGGTCGATTCGAGCAATATGAGCGCGCCGGCCGACATGGTGGTGGCCACGACCAGCGAGCCGGCCGCATTGGGCAGGATGTGGCGGTACATGATGCGCAGCGGCTGTGCGCCGAGCGCACGTGCCGCGCGGGCGAAGTCGCGGGTCTTGAGCGACAGCGTCTCGGCCCGCACCAGCCGCGCCGCCGTGGTCCAGCCGGTGAGGGCGACGATGGCCACGATGCGGTAGAGCGAGAAGGTCTCCGACTGCGCAAGCTCGCGCGGAATGCCGAGCTTGGCGGGATCGATGGCGGCCAGCACGATCAGGAGCGGCAGCAACGGCAGCGAGATCACGCCGTCGGTGAAGCGCATCAGTACCGAGTCTAGACGGCCGCCGAGGTAGCCCGCCGTCACGCCGATCACTGCGCCCAGCACCGCCGACAGGATGGCGCCGGCGAGACC
>CANIRG010000103.1 GCA_947469635.1 Rhodospirillales bacterium
ACTCGTCAACACTCGGCGGCAACAAAAAGCCGGTGCCGCGGTCAACCTGCCGGAAGTTGCTCATCTACGCTGCGCTCTCGTTGCTTGATCGAAGCGCGATTCTAACAAAAACTACCTGAGGACGCTAAGTCCGACAGGCTGCTAGGGGCTCAGGACACGACAGTTGGTCGTGTCGACATAGACCGTCGTCGGTGGCCCGATCAGCTCGGTGCTGACCTGCTCGCCGGGCGCGATCATGATCGGGCCGAAGTATGCCTCGCCCACGGCTCGGCCCGCGTTGAGGAAGGTGCACTGGACCTGGGTGTCGAGGCTGCGCGGCGTGTTCGATGTGACCACGACGGTGACCTGCCAGTAGCGCGAATCGCCGTACGTGAGGTTGTTGGCGGCGAGCGACACCAGCGACTGCTGGCGCGACGAACCGGGGATCGCGCGGGCACCGGTGCGGCGCACCGCCGGCTGCGGCTTGGGCATCATTCCCTCAGGCGGGCGATAGCCCGAGGTGGCGCCCGTCGGGTCGAAGGCGCGGTCGGGATCGGGCGCATCGAGCGTCCCGCCCTGCATCGATGGTCCGGTGCCCAGGGTGGCTATGCCGCCGCCTGGTGTGGTGAGCGGCGGAAGCGCCGTTCCACCGCCGGGCTGAGGGGGCTGGGCCATGACGGTGGAGGGGGTGCCGGGCCTCAGAGGTGTCGGCGGAGGCGCCACATTGCCCTGCACGCCGCCCACCTGGGTCTGCAGCTTGTCGTAGCAACCGAGGCGTGACTGGGCGTCTCCGATCTCGCCGCAGATCTGGATATGCCGCGTGAGGGCGTCCAGCAGATCGTCGCGCTGGGCGCCGCGCGGCTGGGCCTGGCTGGCGCCGGCGAGCGCGATGGCGGCGGCGCCGAGAAGAAGGGAATGTCGAAGCATCGGGTGAAGCCTTGTTGTCCGGGGACTGCGACCATAGCAGACGAAATGGCCGTTTCGAGGCGGCTATACCGCCGTCGCCGCGGTGGCGAAGCGCTCGTCGCAGTAGATGGGGCGGCCCCCGACGATGGTGGCCATGACACGGCCTTGCACGGGCCGCTCGTCGAACGGCGAGTTCTTTGTCTTGCTCCAGAAATCGGCGCGATCGATCTGCCACGCCGTGTCCACGTCGAACACGATCAGGTCGGCCGGCGCACCCTTGGCGAGCTTGCCGCCGGGCAGGCCGAACAGCCGCGCCGGCGCCGTCGACACGCGCTGGAACAGCTTCGGAAGGCTGATCTCGCGGTTGTGAACCAGCTCCAGCGACACCGGCAGCAGGGTCTCGAGCCCGATGCCGCCCGGCAGCGCCTGGGCGAAGGGCACGCGCTTGCTGTCCTGGTCCTGCGGCCGATGGTCGGAGACGATGGCGTCGATCGTGCCGTCCCTCAACCCGTCGACGACCGCCCTCCGGTCCTTCTCCGAACGCAGCGGCGGCACCAGCTTGCCGAAGGTCCGGTAGTCGCCGACCGCGAGATCGTTCAGGGCAAAATAGGGCGGGGCGGTGTCGCAGGTGATGTTGATGCCGCGCGCCTTGGCGGCGGCGATGACCGTGACGGATTCCGCCGTCGAGATCTTCGACAGATGCAGGCGTCCGCCGGTCATCTCGACCA
Organism: Rhodospirillales bacterium; assembly: GCA_947469635.1. Lineage (GTDB taxonomy): Bacteria > Pseudomonadota > Alphaproteobacteria > Reyranellales > Reyranellaceae > Reyranella. The sequence goes on from CANIRG010000103.1 coordinate 1,614, forward strand.
GACGGATGTCGCGCTCGACCGTCATGACTTCGGCGAGCGGCGGACTGCCCGAGAGGCCGAGACGCGTGGCCATCTCGCCGCTCGTCATCTGGCCGCCCGACAGGGTCGGCTCCTGCGGCAGGTGCACGATCAGGGCATCGAAGGCCTTGGCGTAGTACAGCGCACGGCGCAGCACCTGGGCGCTGCCCACGGTATGGTCAGCGTCGGTGAAGGCAACGGCGCCGGCTTCGGCCAGCAGGCCGATCTCGGCCAGCTCCTTGCCCTCGAGCCCCACCGTCAGCGCGCCGTAGGCGTACATGTTGACCAGCCGGATCTGGCGGGCGCGGCGGGCCACGAACTCGATCAGCGAGGCATCGTCGAACGGCGGCTCGTTGTCGGGCAGCAGCACCATCGAAGTGATGCCGCCGGCCGCCGCCGCCACGGCGGCGCTGGCCAGCGTCTCCTTGTGCTCCTCGCCGGGCTCGCCGGTGTGCACTCGGGCATCGACGATGCCGGGCGCGAGATAGAGGCCGCCGCAATCCACTGACTGGATTCCGTAAGGCGCGCCCGAGGCGAAAAGGCTGGGGCCGAAGTCGGCGATCTTGCCGTCGCTGATCAGGACGGCGCCAGTGTACTCGCTGTCGGCGACCGGATCGACGATGCGGGCGTTGATGTAAGCCGTGGAGCCTGCATGCGGCGGCACACCCTTGAGGATATTGCCGCTCATGAGTTTCCTTCCCACGAAGTGGGGAGGTGGCCCGAAGGGTCGGAGGGGGCATAGGCACCACACGCGTTGCCCATGACCCCTCCGCCCGCGATGCGGGCACCTCCCCTCGTAAGACGAGGGGAGGAAAAAGAAGGAAGTGTGCTCATGCCACCGCTCCGATGGCGTTGCGGCGGCCCCCGATCAGCGCCTCCAGGCAGGCCATGCGCACGGCGACGCCGTTCTCTACCTGCTCGTGGATGACGCTGCGGTCGAGGTCGTCGGCGACCTCGGAGTCGATCTCGACGCCGCGGTTCATCGGGCCGGGATGCATGATCAGCGCGTCGGGCTTGGCCACCTTCAGCTTCTCGTGGTCGAGGCCGAAGAAGTGGAAGTATTCGCTGATCGACGGCACGAAGGTGCCCTGCATCCGCTCCGTCTGCAGGCGCAGCATCATGACGATGTCGACGTCGGCGAGGCCCGTTCGCATGTTGTAATGGACCTCGACGCCCATGCGCTCGATCTCGGTGGGCATCAGGGTCGGCGGGCCGACCACGCGAACGCGGGCGCCCATGATCTGCAGCAGGTGGATGTTCGAGCGTGCGACGCGGCTATGCATGATGTCGCCGCAGATCGCGACCAGCAAGCCTTCGAGGCTGCCCCGTCGTCGTCGGATGGTGAGCGCGTCGAGCAGCGCCTGGGTCGGATGCTCGTGCTGGCCGTCACCGCCGTTGATCACCGAGCAGTTGACCTTCTGCGACAGAAGGTTGACCGCACCCGATTCGCTGTGGCGCACGACGATGGCGTCGGGGCGCATGGCGTTCAGCGTCATCGCCGTGTCGAGCAGCGTCTCGCCCTTGCGTACAGAGGAGGTGGCGACATCCATGTTGATCACATCCGCGCCCAGCCGCTTGGCTGCGACCTCGAAGCTGGTGCGGGTGCGGGTGGAGTTTTCGAAGAACAGGTTGATCACCGTGCGACCGGACAGCAGGTCGCGCCGCTTGTCGATGGAGCGGTTCTGGTCGATGTAGCTTTCGGAAAGGTCCAGCAAGCCCGAGATCGCCTCAGGCGAGAGACCTTCGATGCCGAGGAGGTGGGGCAGCCTCGGCACGCCCTTACGGTTCTTTGTCACTAAAGCGCTGCTTTAACCACCGACGGCACCGGGCCGCAAGAAGACCTTAGGTGGATAACCGCACATCGCTGCAGGGACAGACGATCGCCGGTCCGCGTGGCGCGATGAAGTCGGCCCAGATGGCGTTGTGGTGCTCGATGATCTTGATGGCGGGAAGGTGCGGCCGGTCCGAGGTCGTGTGCCCGTCGGCCGGCACGATCGTCGGCCAGCCGCGCGCCAGGGCGGTGCGCACGGTGGTGTCGACGCAATAGTCGGTGGCGCAGCCGGTGACGATCAGCCGGTCGATGGAATTGTCGCGCAGGAAGGCCTCGAGGATCGTGTCGAGAAAGGAATCGCACGACGTCTTGTGGATGACGGTGTCCTCGGGTCGGACGTCGAGGTCGGGGAGCAGTCGCCATCCCGGCTGGCTCGGATGATGGGGATCGCCCGGCGGGCCGTCATGCTGGACGAAGACGACCGCGCCATCATTTGCCCGTACGGTATCGGCGAGGCGATCGAGGCGCGACACCAGGCCGGCGGCGTCGTGCCGCTGATTCGCCTCGCCAAACGAACCTTGCTGCATGTCGATGACGATCAGGGCGCTGGTCATGAGGGGGACCTCAGCTCGGGGGACGCGGACCCGTATAGCGCGCCCGCGGCCGGATCAAGGCGCCGTGCGTGGCTTGCTCCAGCGCATGGGCGATCCAGCCCACGGTGCGGCCGAGCAGGAAGAGGGAGAGGGCCGAATCCTTGGGCAGCGCGAGCGCGCGCTCCAGCGTCACCGTGGCGAAATCGATGTTGGGCTTGGCGTTGGTCATCGCCTCACCGGTCTCGGCCAGATGTTCGGCGCGCAGGAGTTCCGGTGAATGCGGCAGGGCCTCGTGCATCATGGTGAACAGAGTGGCGGCCCGTACATCGCCGTCGGGATAGAGCGGATGGCCAAAGCCTGGCAGGCTGGCGCCGGGCGCAAAATCGTCGAAGAGCGCGGCGACGGCCCGCGTGGCCCCACCATGGCGAGGGCCGTTGATGGCGGTGAGGCCGGCCAGCGTCGAGCCGTAGAGATTGGCGCCCGTCGAAGCGACGACCCGTGCGGCAAAGGCCGAGGTGTTGAACTCGTGGTCTGCCGACAGGACCAGCGCCGCACGCAACAGGGGGGCCAGTGCCGCCGTGACTTTCCACGCCGCGGCAAGCTGCTCGTGAACCGGCAGGGACGACAGGGGCTCGCCGGTGACCGCCGCCGTCAGCAGGCGGAGGATACGCACGCCCGTTTCCAGCATGGCGGCGCGGTCGTCGACCCAGCTCGGATGGTCCCAGCGGGCGGCGGCGGGCAGCAGGATCAGGCAGGCGTCCATCGTCGAGAGGGTCGCCGTTGCGAGCCAGGCCTGTCGCAGCGCGCTCGACATCGGCGGCAGGTTGGTCGCGACGAATGGCTTGTCGTCGCAATCCCACAGGAACTGGGCCACCTGCTCCAGCGAGGAGTTGCGCGCGAGTCGCGCGGCGTCCTGGCCGCGATAGTAGAGCCGTCCGTTCTCGATCAGCGTGAGCTGCGATTCGAGGACCGGCGTACCGAAGTCGAGCGCGTTGGCGGCGATCGATTCGGCCTTTCGCCCGACGTCACGGCGTCGCTTGAGGCTCGAAACATCGTCGGCGCTGTAGCGCCGTTCGCGATGCCCCGTCGTTCCTTCGGACCGCAGCAGCCCGCGGCTCACATAGGCATAGAGCGTGGCGGCCGACACGCCGAGGCGCCGGGCCGCTTCCGCCGAACTCAACCATTCCCGGCTCATGGGTTTAATATTGATATATTGAATCAATATTGACAATACATTCATGCGGAGCAAATGGTCGCCTCGAACAACCGAGGGGAATTCAGATGCTGCAGACGCGGGTGGATAGCGGTCTCGATGGCGTGATCGTGGCCGATACGGTCATGAGCGAGGTCGACGGCGAGGAGGGCCGGCTGGTCGTTCGTGGCCACAATCTGCAGGAGCTGGTGTCGAGCCGTGGCTTCGAAGGCGTCGCGGCACTGCTTTGGGAGGGATATGCCGAAGGCGGTGGCGACGAGGCCGCCGTGCGCAAGGGAATGGCCGATGCGCGCGTCCGCGCCTTTGCCGATGTGCCCAAGTTGCTCGCCGCGACCGCCGGGCTCACGCCCGTCGAGGGTCTGCGCGTCGGGCTCGGGATGCTGCCCGACAGCGAACGCCTGCCGCACCAGTATCTGGTCTGCGGCGCGCTACCGGTGTTCCTGGCGGCGCTGCTGAACGCGCGAAAGAAACTGTCGCCGATCGCGCCCGATCCGTCTCTCACCACGGCTCAGGATCTCCTGCGCATGATCCGTGGCCAGCGTGCCGGCGAGGTGTTCGAGAAGGGACTCGATGCCTATCTCGCCACGGTCGCCGACCATGGCTTCAACGCCTCGACCTTCACGGCGCGTGTCGTTGCCTCGACGCATGCCGGGCTGATCTCGGCCGTGCTGGCGGCGCTCTGCGCGCTCAAGGGACCATTGCATGGCGGCGCCCCGGGGCCGGTGCTCGACATGCTCGACGACATCGGCGAGGCCTCGCGCGCCGAGGCGTGGTTCGACGACGCCTTCGCCAAGGGCACCACGCTGATGGGCTTTGGCCATCGTATCTACAAGGTGCGCGACCCGCGCGCCGACGTGCTCAAGAACACTGTCGCCACATTGCCGTCGACCGCGGGGCGGCTCGCCTATGCGGTCGAGGTCGAGAGGGGCGCCATCGCGGCGTTGCGCAGGCACAAGCCTGGCCGTCGGCTCGATACCAATGTCGAATACTACACGGCGCTGCTGCTGGAGGCGCTCGACGTGCCGCGCGAGGCCTTCACTGCCTTGTTCGCTGTGGGCCGCGCTGCCGGCTGGTGCGCCCATGTCTTCGAGCAGGAAAAGGGCGGCCGCATCATCCGCCCGCAATCCAACTACGTCGGTCCCCGGCCGTCCTGAATTCATTGGACCGCGGGCCTCCAGGCCCGCTGATGATCATGATGCGGGCCTGCCATGAGCTACCGCTTGGTCGCCGACCCGCGCCAGGTCCGGGCGCGGGTGCCGGCGGCGTCGAACACCCAGACGATCAGGTCGGCGCCGGCGGGCGTGAAGCGGACGTTGAAATGGCGCCGCCAGAAGCTGCCGTCGGCATGGCTGAACAAGGCTTCGGTGCCGAGCGAATCGGGGCGGACGGCGAGCGATGCCGAACGCGGCTTCGACTGGCCTTCGGCCGAGGCCAGCAGCGCCATGCCCTTGTCCATGAATCCGAAGCGCAGCGTCTCGCCCGTCGCGGCGGTCTGCATCGGGCCGCCGTCGACGCGGAGCCAGACGATGGCGCCGTCGTCCTCGGTGCGGATCGAGAAATGGACCGCGAAGGGATCGCGATCGTCATGATCCACATGCGGGCGTGCGGGCGGGGGATAGATGTCCTGCAGCGGGATCGAGCGATAGAAGCGCACCGCGCCGGCATAGTCGCCGAGCCATTCCGGCCACAGGCCCGCCTCGGCGCTCGCTGCCGACGCAAACGGTAGGGCGGCGAGCAGGAAGGCGCGGCGGTTCACGACGGTCAGGGCCGGGCTGCCGCGACCGTGATGTCGATCGTGACTTCGTCGGCCACGACATTGGTCGAGGCCCATTCGCTGCGGCCGACGCCATAGTCGAGGCGCTTGATCTCGATCCGCCCGCGCGCGCTCGCCTGGGTGTCGCGGATCGTGAGCGTGAAGGGCAGGACGACGTCCTTGGTCGTGTCGCGCAGCGTGAGCTTGCCGCGCGCCTCGTAGCGGTCGCCACCCTTGGAGATCACTCCCGTGCTGGTGAAGCGCGCCTCGGGCGTCTTGGCGACATCGAGGAAATCCTTGCCGAGCATGAGCTGGTCGACGTCGGTGGTGCCGGCGCTGGCGCTCCTCATGTCCATGCGGATCTCGATGCGCGCGGCTGCCGGATTGGCCGGATCGAGCACGATGGTGCCGGTCCAGCTCTTGATGCGACCGCTGACGATCTTGCCGATCTGGGCAGCATTGAACTCGATGCGGCTCTTGGCCGGATCGATCGTCCAGGGATCGTTGGGCCCGGCGAAAGCCGGCGTGGAGAAGATGAAGAGGGCGGCCATCAACAATGCGCGCATCGGATCACCTCGAGGAAGGCCACATTCGGCGGAAGATGCCGTCGCGGCGCAGGATATCGTGACGCACCACGGCCGCCAGATGCAGGACGATGGCCGCGATCAGCAGCCGGGACAGGACATGATGCGCGAAGCGGAGCGCGTCGAACAGGTCGGGATCGCGCGGCACCAGGTCGGGCAGCGGCAGCACGCCGAACCAGACGACGCTGACGCCGGCGGCCGAGCTCATCAGCCAGCCGGTCAATGGCATGGCGAGGAGCAGAGCGAGCAGGCTCCAATGGACGAGCGGCGCGAGGCGTCGCTCCCACGGCGCGACGGTGTCGGGGAGAGCCGGTGGCGGTGAATGGTGGCGCCAGAGAAGGCGGGCGACGGTGAGGGTGAGGACGAGGAGCCCGATCCATTTGTGCCAGCCGTAGACCTTGAGCTTCAGCAGCCCGATCGGCAGGCCGGTCATCCACAGTCCGACGCCGAGCATGCCGATGACGGCGAGCGCGCTCAGCCAGTGCAGGAGCTTGGCGCCCGGATGGTAGCTCAGCGCGATGCCTCGGCCCGCACGGACTCCTCGTGCGTGGCGAAGAAGCGCCGGCCGGTGCCGCGCTGGTTCTCGTAGATCGAGCCCTGGTGGTCGGCGGCGGGCAACGGCATGCGTACGGGGGCGGGAACGATACGCGGCTCGACACCTGGCTCGCCCAGCACCATGCGATCGTTGAAGTCGTCGAAGTTGGCCACGCCCATCAGCGGCCAGGCGTCGGCGGCGGTGTATTCGTGCAGCAGCAGCCGGCGCTGGCGGTTGGAGCGGTTGAGCGCCGAGCCGTGCACCAGCCGGGCATGGTGGATGGTCATGGAGCCGGCCGGCCCCATCAGCGGCACTGCCCTGGCGAGGTCGACGCCGCTCCGCTCCGGATCCAGGGCCCCGCAGAAGCGGCCGTCGGCGTGATGGTCGTGGGTCGCGCCGTGGTGTGAGCCCGGGATGACCATCAGCGGGCCGTTGTCGAGGTCGCAATCGTCGAGATAGATGCCAGTCGCCAGCACGTCGTCGTTGGTGTGCGGATAGAAGGCCCAGTCCTGGTGCCATTCCACCGGCGAGCCGTAGCCTGCCGACTTCATGTTGAGCTTGCCGCCATAGAGACGGATGTTCGGCCCGAGCAGCCCGGTCAGGATCGAGGTGATCTTGGGGTCACGGGTGAGGGCGCGGAAGAAATCGTAGCGCTTGAAGATGGCGGGCTTCAGCCGACGCACGCGCGGCAGGGCGGCATTGTGGCTGGGCTCGAGATCGTAGAGATCGTCGTTGGCGGCGACGCCGCGCGCCTCGCCCACGATACGGTCGGTGAGGGCGCGCAGCTCGGCGAGCTGCTCGCCCTGGATCAGCCGCGGGATGACCAGGTATCCGTCGCGGCGATAGGCCTCGATTTGGGACGCTGTGAGCATGTGAAATCATAGCACGCCGGACCGGCTTCGCCGATACTCACGGCATGGCGACCCGCGCCCTGTTTCCGACGCTCCTCTACCATCGGCCGCTGGCGCGTGCCGGCGGCGGGCTCCTGAACCGCCGCCTGGTCGACGAATGCCAGGCTCTCGCCGCGTCCGATACGGCAGGCCGGCGCTGGTCGGCCAGGAACTACCTCGGCGGCTACACCTCCTACGGCTCGCTCGATCGGCTGCATCTGGTGACGCCCGTGTTCGATGCCTTGCGGCGCCGCCTGGATGCCCATGTGAAAGCCTTCACCCGCGAGCTGAAGTACGATCTCGGCGGCCGAACCGTGGCCATGACCGACTGCTGGGTGAACGTGATGCCGGCGGGAGTCGTGCATTCCTTGCATCTGCACCCCAATTCCTTCATCAGCGGCACCTATTACGTCGCGGTGCCGCGCGGCGCGGCGGCCTTGAAGATCGAGGATCCCCGCCTGTCGCTCATGATGGCCGCACCTCCGAGGCCGGGCACCTTCGTGAGCCTGCCGGCCAAGGCGGGCGACGTGATCCTGTTCGAGAGCTGGCTGCGCCACGAGGTGCCACCGGCGGACTTTTCCGGCGAGCGCGTCTCGATTAGCTTCAACTACGCCTGGAATGCGAGGTCCCGCCGTTGATGAGAGCCGTCATCCTGTCGATTGCCCTGCTGGCCTGCGGTGCCGCCCGTGCCGAGGACATGCCGATCTTCGATGCCCACCTGCATTACAGCCACGATGCCTGGGAGCGCGTGCCGCCCAAGGCCTTCATCGACATCCTGAAGAAGGCCGGGATCCGCCGCGCCATGGTGTCGAGCTCGAACAACGAAGGCACCCGCATGCTGCAGGATGAGGCACCCGACGTGATCGTGCCCGAGCTGCGGCCCTACCGCTCGCGCGGCGAGCTCGGCACCTGGGCGCGCGATCCCACGGTGATCCCGTTCCTCGAGGACCTGCTGGCCAAGCGCAAATACGTCGCCATCGGCGAGTTCCACATCTACGGCGCCGATGCCGACCTGCCCAACATGCGCCGCATCGTCGAGCTGGCGAAGCAGCACCGGCTGTTCCTGCATTCGCATTCCGATTCGGCGGCAGTGGAGCGCCACTTCCAGCAGGACCCGACCGCACGCGTGCTGTGGGCGCATTCCGGCTTCGAGCGCCCGGAGAGCGTGCGCGCGATGCTGCGCAAGTATCCCGGCCTGTGGTGCGACCTCGCGTTCCTCACCTCGCACGCCACGAACGGCAAGGTGAACGCGGGCTGGCGCGAGGCCTTCCTCGAGTTTCCCGACCGCTTCCTGGTCGGCACCGATTCCTTCACGCCCGAGCGGTTGCACTATATTGCCGAGCACGCCCGCTGGTCGCGCGAATGGCTGGCCGACCTGCCGCGCGAGGTCGCGGAGAAGATCGGCTACAGGAACGGCGAGCGCCTGTTCGGCGGGCCACCGCGATGAGACGCCGGGCGGCACTGCTCTCCTTCCTGCTGCCGCTGCCGGCCTGGGCAGGCGACTGTCCGCTCGATCTCGGCCAGGGCACCACCGGCCTGGTGGTGTTCTCCAGCCACTACATGATCACCTTCCGGCCCGATCCGCTGCAGATCGAGGTGGGCGCGCCTTTTGCGCTGGTGATGAACGTCTGCACGCGGCGCGGCGAAGCGGCCGAACTGGTGCGGGTCGAGGCCACGATGCCGGAGCACAAGCACGGCATGAACTACAGCCCCACCGTCGTGCCGGTCGGCAACGGCCGCTTTCGCGTCGAGGGCATGGTGTTCCATATGCCGGGCAGCTGGGAGCTCGGTTTCGACGTGCGCTCGGGCGAGGAGATCGAGCGGCTGACCCACGATATCGTGCTGAAGTGAGGCGTGCGGCGCTGCTGGCGGCGCTGTTGGTTGCCGCGGCGCCGGTGGCGGGCCAGGCGCCGCTCGACTGGACGCCGGATGAGATCCGGGCCGTCGCCTCGCACGGTCCCTGGCCGCCACCGGTCGCGGTGGATCGCAGCAATCGCGTTTCGGGCAACCCGGCGGCAATCCTGCTCGGCCAGCATCTGTTCGAGGAGCCGCGGCTCTCGGCCAGCCGCCAGGTTGCCTGCGGCGACTGCCACCAGGCAGGCCGCGACTGGCGCGACGGACGGGCGCGCGGCTTCGGCCTGGTCGAGCTCGACCGCCGCACGCCGAGCCTGTGGAACGTGGGCTGGCAGCACTGGTTCGGCTGGGACGGCGCGTCGGACTCGCTGTGGATGCAGAGCATCCGGCCGATCCTCGATCCGCGCGAGATGGGCGGCAGCACGCGCGGCGTGGCGAAGCTTCTGCGCGAGGACCGGCAGCTCGCCTGTGGCTACGAGCGCGCCTTCGGAACGGCGCCGGGCGCCGACGACGAGAGACTGCTGGTCGATGCCGGCAAGGCATTGGCGGCCTTCCAGCAGACGCTGGTGACGCCGCGCACGAGCTTCGACGATTTCCGCGACGCGCTGGTCGCCGGCGACACGATCGCCGCGTCGCGCTATCCGATCCAGGCCCAGCGTGGCCTGAAACTGTTCATCGGCGCCAACTGCGCGAGCTGCCATTTCGGGTCGCTCTTCACGAACGGCGAGTTCGGCGACACCGGCGTGCCGTTCTTCGCTCGCGATGGTGAGGTCGACAGCGGACGCCTGGGCGGCATTGCGCGGCTGCGGGCGAGCCCCTTCAACCGGCTCGGGCAACACAGCGACGACGCCACGGACGCGTCAGCGACGCGCACGCGTCATGTCGAGCGTCAGCACCGCAATTTCGGCGAGTTCCGCGTACCCGGCCTGCGGCAGGTCGGCCGCACCGGCCCGTACATGCACGATGGCAGCCTGGCGACGCTCGACGATGTGGCGCAGCATTATTCCGAGGTCAGCCCCGACCGTCTGCACAGCGACGGCGTGCCGCTCGTGCGCGCGCTCGGCCTCTCGGGCGAGGAGCGGGTGGATCTCGTGTCCTTCCTGCGCTCACTCGACTCGGACACGCCGAAGCTGTTGCCGCCCGCGCCGCTCTGCCCCTAACGCAAGCGCGCCAGCGCGCTCTCCAGGATCCAGGCGGCGGCGGCGGCGTCGACGCGCTCGGCGCGCTTGGCGCGGGTCATGTCGTAGTCGTCGATCATGCCGCGCGTGACGGCCGCCGTGCTGAGCCGCTCGTCCTGGAAGACGATCGGCAGGCCGGCGAGCGCCGGCGGCCCGTGGTTGGCGATGTTGATGGCGAACTGGCGCACCGACTGGCAGCGCGGGCCTTCGGTGCCGTCCATGTTGAGCGGCAGGCCGATCAGCAGGGCCTTGACCTCGTGCTTGCGGGCAAGCTCGGCGAGGGCGCCGAGATCGGCCGCCAGCTTGGTGCGCTTCACCGTCGTGAGCGGCGTTGCCAGCATGCGCAGCATGTCGGACGTCGCCACGCCGATGGTCTTGGAGCCGATATCGAGCGCCATCAGGCGCCCGTCGCGCACCAGCAGCGCCTTCAGCGCTGGAAAATCGATGACCGCCATCACTCCAGCCAGTTCGCCACGTCGCGGGCGATGTCCTGCCAGCCAGGCTGACCCAGCACCCAATGGCCCTGACCGGCATATTCGCGATAGGTGCTGACATGGGCGAACCGCCGCGCCGTGCGGCGCACCACGTCGGGCGGGACGAGCCTGTCCTTCTCCGCCGCAACGAACATCAGAGGCACGGTGACTCTCGCCGGATCGACCGAAGCCGTCTTCGCGCCGTCGAGCCAGGGCAGGGCGATCTCGAACAGGGCGCGGCCTGATTCATGCACGAACCCGGAATGGAGCGGCGTCGCCTCTGCCGGATCCATGGTGTTGAACGTGTACGACAGCGATTCGGCCAGGGTCGGGCGGTGCGGCTTGCGCCACCATCCCCACGCGAGCTGGATGCGGGAGAAGGCGAGCAGGTTGGACGGTCGGAGCGCGATCACGCTCGACGGCGGCGCCGGCGTCAGCAGCACGCCCGTACGCGCCAGTCCGCGGGCGCACAGCAGGAGGGCGATCAGCCCGCCCATCGAATGGCCGATCACCACGGGCGGTTCCGGCAGCGACCGGATCTCCGCCTCGAGGTCGGCGAGATAGTCGTTCAGGCTGGTCGTGCCGAGCGCGGATGGCGCTTCGAGCGGTGGCGCATCGTGGTGGCGCAGAGCAGGGGCCAGCGTCCGCCAGCCGCGTGCTTCGAGATAGTCTCGCCACGGCTGCCAGACGTCGGGGGTGCCCCACATGCCATGGATACAGACTGCCAGCCGGGCCATGGAGCGGTTATAGGCTGACATGAAGCACAGGCAAGGTAAGTTCATCCCGTGACCGAAGTCGTCTATGCCCTGCTCGCGATCGCCATGGTGCTGACACTCGTCAGCCTTCTGGTGCCGCTGGCCGCGCGATTGCGCCTGCCGCACACCGTGCTGCTGGCCGTCGCCGGCGTGGCCCTCGGCCCGCTCGGCGAGTGGGTGACGGCAAGCGGCGTGGCGTCCGGCGCGGTGCGCGATGCCTTCACCGGTCTGGACCGGCTGGAGGTCGGCACGGAGCTGTTCCTGCCGCTGTTCCTGCCGGCGCTGCTGTTCACCGCCGGCCTGACCATCGACGTCCGCCGGCTGCTCGACGAGGTGTCGGCGGTGCTGCTGCTGGCCATCGTCGCCGTCGTCGTCTGCATCGGCGGGGTGGCCGGCCTGCTCCACGTGTCGACGGGCATCGACATCGTGGTCTGCCTGCTGCTCGGCGCCATCGTGTCGACGACCGATCCGGCCGCCGTGATCGGCATATTCCGCGACGTCGGCGCCCCCAAGCGGCTGGCGATCCTGGCCGAGGGCGAATCGCTCTTCAACGACGCCGTCGCCATCGCCACCTTCGGCTTTCTCATCGAGATACTGGTCAGGCGATCGGAGCCGCTGCTCGCCGGTGCGCCGGAGGCCGGGATGGGGAGTCTGGTCCTCCACATCACCCGTGACTTCCTGGGGGGCATGCTGCTGGGCTTCGTCATGGCGCGGGTGGCGATGTTCATCGTGCCGCGGCTTGGCGACTCGGATGTGGCGATCGCCTCGGTCACCGTGAGCCTCGCCTATCTCTGCTACCTGCTGGCCGAACGTTATCTCGGCATCTCCGGGGTCATCTCGGTGGTCGTGGCGGCGCTCACGGTCGCGGCTTACGGGCCGACCAACCTGCATCCGCGCCAGTGGACGGCGCTGCGTCAGCTCTGGCAGCAGCTCGACTTCTGGGCCAACTGCCTGATCTTCATCCTGGCCTCGAGCGTCGCGGCCAGGGTGTTGGCGGATATCGCCTGGCTCCATGTGTGGGCTCTCGCCGCGGTCATCGCGGGGGCATTGCTCACCCGAGCTGCCGTGGTGTTCGGCATGCTGCCGCTGCTCGAGAAGGTGCGGCTCGTCCAGCCGGTCGATGTCCGCTACCGGGTCATCCTCGTCTGGGGCGGGCTGCGCGGCGCCGTCACCATCGTGCTGGCGATGGTCGCGGCCGGCGACGAGCGCCTGCCGGCGGAGGTGCGCAATCTCGCCGGGGTGCTGGCCACCCTGTTCGTGCTGTTCACCCTGTTCGTCAATGCCACGACGCTCGGCCTGGTGATGCGCGCGCTCGGCCTCGACAAGCTGAGCCGCCTCGAGCTCGCGTTGCGCGATCGCGTCCTGGCGCTGTCGCGGGTCAACGCGGCGCACCATCTGCAGGCGATCATCCGCGAGCATAATGTGCGGGTCGAAGGCATCGACGCCGACCCGGTGTCCGCCGGCGATACGGCGATCGCGGCACCGCCACCCGAGCTTGCGCTCGATTTCCAGGAACGTCTGACGGTCGGCCTCCTCACGCTGTGCACGCAGGAGAGGGAGCTTTATCTCGAGCAGTTCGAGCAGCAGACCCTGTCGCGCCGCATGGTGGCGAAGCTTGCGGCGCGCGCCGACGTGCTGATCGATTCGGCGCGCGACGGCGGCGCCGTGGGCTACCAGCAGGCGATCCGCGATTTCGCGCTGCCGGACTGGACGTTCCGGCTGGCCCTGTTGCTGCAGCGTCGGCTGGGCTACAGCCGCATGCTGACCGAGCGGCTGGCGGATCGTTTCGAGATGCTGATGGTCCAGCAGGACGTGCTGGCCGAGCTGGCGGTCTTCAACCGGCGTTCGGTGGCCGATCTGCTGGGCCCCGAGACCGAGACGCGGCTGGACGAGATCATCCGTGATCGCCAGGAGCTGGTCGCGCGCTCGCTGCAGGCGCTCACGCTGCAGTATCCGGGCTACGCCGAATCGATCCGCGACCGGCAGCTCGAGCGCGCCTCGATCCGTTTCGAATCGGCCGAGTACACCCGCCGCCTGCGCGAGGCGATCATCAGCCGCGAGGTCTTTGCCGACCTGCGCCGCGAGCTCAATGCGCGGCGCAAGGCCGTGCGGCGGCGCCCGACGCTCGACCTCGGCCTCGAGCTCGCCGCCATGATCGGCCGCGTGCCGTTGTTCGCCGCGCTCGATGCGGCGGCGGTGCGCGAGGTCGGGCGGCGCCTGCGGGCGCGGGTCGCGCTCCCGGGGGAGAAGATCGTGGCCGTGGGCGGGCCATCCGACGCCATGTACTTCATCGCCGCCGGCCGGGTGACCGTGAATACCACCAGCGGACCGGTGGTCCTCGCCGAAGGGGACTTTTTCGGCGAGATGGGCTTGCTCGAATCCCGTCCGCGCAATGCCGACGTGGTCGCCAACGGCTACTGCCATCTGCTGGTGCTGTATCGCCGGGACTTCAACCGGCTGCTCGACCGTCACCCCGAAATCCGCAGCGAGATCGAGGCGGTGGCGCAGCAGCGGGTCGCTTGATCCACAGGCCTCGACCTTGTACCAACCCGCCCAATCCCCGTTTCGGAGTAAGGAATGTCGCTCGACAAGGACACGGTGACTTGCATCGCGCGGCTTGCTCGCCTCAAGGTGCCGGATGAGGAACTCGGCACCCTGGCCGGCGAACTCTCGGGCATCATGGCCTGGATCGAGCAGCTGAACGAGGTCGACACCAAGGGCGTCGAGCCGATGTCGAGCGTGTCCGACGTCACCCTGCCGCTGCGCGCCGACAAGGTGACCGACGGCGGCATCGCCGAGAAGGTCCTGGCCAACGCGCCGGGCGGCGCCGTCTATATCGATCCGACCGAAAAGAATGCCGGTGGCTTCTTCACCGTGCCGAAAGTGGTGGAATAGCCGTGGCCGCTCTCACCGATCT
>CANIRG010000104.1 GCA_947469635.1 Rhodospirillales bacterium
TGGCCGGCTTGGTGAAGCTCGGCAATCTTGTAGCGCTCGTCGAGGTTGATTTGATCGTAGTGCTTGCCCATTGCAACACCTTAAGCTGGTGTTGCACTTCGTTGGTGAAGTCAGGGGGACCTTTGCTCATGGCCTTAAAGGTCCCTCGGCCGCTGGCCTCGGGATGACGGTCTTCAGGGGGAGTCTTCCGATGTCGCTGCCGCATTCGATCCATGTCGTGACGCACCCGCTGGTGCAGCACAAGCTCACCAAGATGCGCGACAAGGAGACGTCGAGCGCCAACTTCCGCCGCCTGCTGCGCGAGATCGGCCTGCTGCTGGGCTACGATGCGACGCGCGACCTGCCGCTGGTGCGCACCCAGATCGAGACGCCGGTCGCGCCGATGGATGCGCCGCTGCTCGACGGCAAGAAGCTGGTGATCGTGCCGATCCTGCGCGCGGGCCTGGGCCTCGCTGAAGGGCTGCTCGACCTGGTGCCGCTCGCCCGCATGGGCCATGTCGGTCTCTACCGCGATCCGCGCACGCTGCAGGCCGTGGAATACTATTTCAAGATGCCGCAGGACATCACCGACCGCGACGTCATCGTCTGCGACCCGATGCTGGCGACGGCGCATTCGGCGATCGCGGCGGTCGACCGCATGAAGGAGGTCGGCGCCAAGCGCATCAAGTTCATCTGCATCCTGGCGGCCGAGCACGGTGCGCGGGCCTTCGCCGAGGTCCATCCCGACGTGCCGGTCTTCACCGCCGCGGTCGATGCCAAGCTCAACGATCACGGGTATATTGTCCCCGGCCTCGGCGACGCGGGCGACCGCCTGTTCGGGACCAAATAGCGAGCCCATAAAGGGGGGAAACGATGTCGATGGATCTCAAGTATCTGCTGTTCTCCACGGTCCTCTGCTTCGTGCAGGTGCTGATCTCGGCTGCGATGGCCAACCAGCAGGTCGGCCTGTTGACGCTGGCCGGCAACCGCGAAGCCGTTCCCGAGTTCACCGGCATCGCCGGCCGGGCGCGGCGGGCGCATCTCAACATGCTGGAGAACCTGGTGCTGTTCGCGGCCCTGGTGCTGATCGCCGCCGTCGCCGGCAAGGCCAACGCCACGACGGCACTGGGCGCGGCGATCTTCTTCTGGGCTCGCCTCGCCTATGCCGGCATCTACCTCGCCGGCCTGCCCTGGCTCCGCACGATTGCCTGGGGCGTGTCGGTCGTCGGCATGATCATGATCGCGGTGCAGCTCTTCTAGAGACCTGCCTCAACGGCCTTGGGCGGGCGCAGCCTCGCCCAAGGCATCGGTGGCCAGGTGAAACAGGCAGTCGCCGCGCTCGACGCGGCCCGGCACCCGTGCGCAAACGACGGTGCCGGCCTGGGCGAAGTGCGCTTCCTGTGGCGCCCGCCAGGGAGTCTCGACCGGATGGATCAGCGCCGCCGGCTGGCCGGCTGTCACGACATCCTCCAGCGCCACCAGCGGCTCGAACACGCCATCGTCTCGGGCATAGACATAGAACGGGAAGCCGCCGACCTGCATCCGCCGCGACGGCAGCGCCGAGGCATCGGCCGGGTCGAGACGCATCGCCCCCAGATGCGCGAGCGCCCGGCGCAGGCCGCGTTCGGCGATGCGCAAGGCACGCGGCGTCACCGTGCCGCTGCCGCAGAGCTCGGTCCCCAAGGCCACGATCCCGCAACGCTCCGCCGCTGCGTTCAAGGCCCGGGTCTCGCGCGCGCCCTCGAACACCCAGCTGAACGGCGCGTTGAACGCTTCCATCAGGGCGCTGGCGCGGGCGAAGCGATCTGGATCGGGCGAGCGGCGGATGTGCGTGCTGGGGACGTAGTTCAGCGATTGTCCGCCCGAGTGGACGTCGATCACCGCGTCGCACTTCGGCAGCAGCACCGACTCGATGTAGTCGGCGATCATCTGCGTCGGGCTGCCGTTGGGATCGCCCGGGAAGCAGCGGTTGAGGTTCAACTCGTCGACGGGCGAATTGCGGCGGCCTGCCCGAGCAGCCGGCGCGTTCGCCATCGGCAGGATGATGACCCGGCCCGTGATCTGCTCCGCTCTCAGGCTGTGGGCGAGCTTCGTGAGCGCGACCTGCCCTTCGAATTCGTCGCCGTGGTTGCCGGCCATCAGCAGGACGCGCGGCCCGGGTCCGTTGCGCAGGCAGACAATGGGGATCGGGATCCAGCCATAGGCGGAGCGGTCGACCGAATAGGGCAGACGCAGGAAATCCGTCTGCCGCCCGTCGCGGTCGAAGTCGATCTCGGTACCGATGCGTGACATCGCGATTCCGGGCCTTCCTCAATGGCTGTGGGCAGGCGCTGCGCCCATCGCCTCGACGACCAGCTCGACGTCGATGCTGCCCGCCCTCTCGAAGACCAGCGTGAGCGGCACCTTCTTGCCCTTTTCCAGCGGCGCGGTGAGCCCCATCAGCATGAGATGAAAGCCGCCCGGCGCCAGCATCACCGTGGCACCGGCGGGAATCTCCAGGCCCTGGGCCAGCTCGCGCATGCGCATGATGTTGCCGTCCATCTTCATCTCGTGGATCTGGACCTGTTGCGATGCCGGGCTGCGGGCGGCGATCAGCCGGTCAGGCGTCGTGCCGGTGTTGGTGATCTTGAGGAAGCCGCCGCCCGCGGGCGCGGTCGGGGGGGTGGCACGCGTCCAGGGATGGCCGATCTCCAGCTCGCCGAGCTTGTAGCCATGGGCGAGGGCGGCACCGGACAGGATCACGGCGAGCGTGGTGGCGAGCAGGGTGCGACGTATAAGCATGAGGTCCTCTACAGCTTGAGCTTGAGGCTCGCGAGATAGGTGCGGCCGGGGAAGGGGTGGAACAGGAAGTATTTCGAGTCGGTCAGGTTGTCGATGCCGGCCTCGAAGGAAGCCGCGTCGACGATCTGGTAGCGCAGCTTGACGTCCATGACGAAGGACGGATCGAAAGCCGCCTGGACGCCGGACACGTAATCGGTGTTGTCGAGCGTGGAGTACATCTTGCCCTGGTAGCGGCCGGCCAGCGACATCGCGAGCCGCTCGTTGGCCTGGTAGGTGACCTGCGCCGTGTAGCGCCATTGCGGCACATAGGGGACCCACATGCCGACCGAGGGCGAGTTGGAAGGGGTGACGAAGCCGGGATTGGAGAGGATCATCGAATCCACGAAGGTCAGGCTGTTGGAGAGCGACAGGCCCTCGAACAGCACGTCCTTCAGCTCGCCCACGAGCTCGACACCGCGGTTGCGGATCTTCGCGACGTTTTGAAAGGTCGTGACGAAGGTGCCGTTGACCTGGCTGGTCTGTGAGATGAGGGCGTTGGCGGTGTCCTCCTGGAACAGCGAGACCCGCAGCCGGGAGTTCTTGTCCTGGCGTTCGACCGAGAATTCGTAGGATAGCGCGGACTCCGGCACGAGGTTGGGGTTGGGGATCGCGAAGGTCGCTCCCGTGGAGACGATTTGATAAAGCTCGGCCACGGTCGGATTGCGGTAGGCCTGCCCGAACGAGAACTTGGTGCTCCAGGCCGGGTCGATCTGCCAGCCCAGCGTCGCCTTGGGCGAGAAGCTCGTGGCCTGCTGCACCGGCTGGTTGGCGCCGACGGTGCCGGATAGGTTGTATCCGTCGTAGGCGCGCCACCACTCCATGCGTCCGCCCAGCGTCAGCTTCCAGTCCGGTGCGAACCGCCAGGCATCCTGTGCCCACAGCGCCCAGGCCTCGGTCTTGCCCGTGCCGAAGGTCGAGAGCGTGCCGTTGCCGTTGTCGGGCGTGTTCAGCCAGTTGTTGGAGTTGTAGGTCGGGTTGTTCAGCGTGTAGTGGTCGTGATGGCCGCCGAAGCTGACCTCGTGATTGCCCTCGGGGCCGGTCGGCCGCCAGATCGCCTTGGCGTCCAGCGTCGTCCACCCCGAGCCGTCCTGGCGCGCGACCAGGCCGTTGGTGGTGAAGCTGGTGCCACCGGCCAGCACGCCGGCTGGGGTGCGCTGCATGCTGTGCAGATAGTCGTAGCGCGTGGCGATCAGCTCCCAGTCCCACATCCCCTTGGTGTCGGTCTTGAGGGATACGGCGTTCATCAGGTGCTGCTCACCCAGCTTGTAGGTGTTGCTGGCGAAGCCCGCGACGCTGCCGAAGGTCGGGCTGCCGTTGGCCGTCTTGAGGTAGGTCTGCACCGACGAGTCGGCGGTGTTGTCCCAGAAGCCGATCGTGTAGCTGGCGCGCAGCCAGTCGGTCACGTCGACCGCGACCTTGAGCTTGTAGTTGTCCATGATCGTGTGCAGCAGCCCGCCGGCGCCGACCACGTTGGCGCTCCCGCCCGTCTTGTTCTGCGCCCCGATCGCGCCGGTCGTGCCGGCCGGCGTCGTGGCGTTGGTGATGAAGGAGAGCGGCTGGCTGAAGCTTTCCTGGCGGTTGACCGCCAGGAAGAACGACAGCTTGCCCACCCTGCTGCCGATCGTGGCGGCGCTGTTCGAGGTCATGTAGGTGTCGCTGGTCTGGTAGTAGCTGAAGTTCTGGAACGCGAAGGTCTGCTTGGCCGTGGCCTCGAGCTTCTCCGGCATGCGCGTGCTGATCAGCAGCACGCCGCCGATCGAGTTGCCGGGATAGGCCGCGGAGAAGGGACCGTAGAGCATGTCGGCGCCCTTGATCTCCTCGGGCGAGACCAGCCCCCAGCGCGGCGCGCCGTTGGTGTTGTTGTTGGAGACCAGCGCCGAGATCGGCATGTCGTCGACATAGACCAGGTTCCGGGCGCTCGAGTTGATGCCCCACATGCGGGTGGCGAGCGTCGGTTGCGTGTCGCCGTAGTTGCGCTTTCGCAGCAGCAGGCTCGGCAGATATTTGACCGAGTCCTCGGAGTCGATGATGTTGACCGTACTCTCGATCTTCTTCTGGTCGATGCTCTCGCGTGTCTGCGGCAGGGCGTACCGTTCCACGTCGGGAGCGGTGGCAGGCACTTGAGGACCGGCGGCGGGCGCGGTCACCACGACAGGCGGCATCTGCTGTTGGGCGCGGACGAGCGCCGGTATCAGGGCAAGGCCCAAAGCGGCGACAGACGTCGCCATGCGATTCGACAACATGAAATTCTCCCCACGACTGACATGCGATGCGGCGCGCCTGGACGCGCCGCGGCTACTGGTCAGACGAGGGAGGGTGGACCGCGTGGTTGGCTGGGCCCGTCGCGGATGCCGACCGCGGCCGGGACGTCGAGGTCCGCCACGAAGCGGATCGCGACGACGACAGGCTCCAGCAGGATGAACGCCGAAGGAGGCTCGGCGAAAGCGGGAGCCTGTGCGAGGCCGAGGCAGCAGTCATGCGCCTCGGTGGTTTTGGCCGGCGTCGAGCCCGCCTTGCCGTCGGGCTCGGCCGCGGCCGAGTTGCAGAAGACAGTCCACAGCCCCGTCGGTGCGCCGCTGCGCATCAGAGCTGCATGGACGAGCGGCTGCAGGAAGTTGAGCGTGATCGCAAACAGCGCCGCAGCGAGACAAGCTGCGCGCCAACCCGATTCAGGTTTGCTGCGATCCATGCGGCTAGCTGGCCACGAACGCCGGCCGAACGGAAGCGGCGGGTTGTCGCGTCATGGGTTCACAGGCCCAGCGCCAGCAGGCGCGGATCGCCGCTCTTGCGGGCGAAGGATCGAAGCTGCCACAGCGCGGTGAGATGGAGGCCCGGGATCTCGAGCCGCCCCTCGTCGAGATCGGCGAGAAATTTCTCCCACGGCAGGACATGGGCGCGGATGATCTCGCCGGGATCGAGATTCTGGTCGGAGAGGCGTTCGGCATCGAGCGCAAGGAACGAGTGCACGCGATTGTTCTGGCGGGCGGTGTTGGCGGTCGAGGAGCCGAGCGCGTGCCATTCGCGCGAGCCGAAGCCGGTCTCCTCCTGCAATTCGCGCTTCATGGCGGAGAGCACGTCCTCGCCCTCCTCGTCCGGTGCGCCGCTCGGCAATTCGAAGGAGGGGCGGCCGACGCCGTGGCGATATTCCTCCACCAGGATGATCTCGCGCCGGTCGGTGAGGGCGATGGCGCAGACCCATTCGGGAAACTCGAGCGTGTGGTAGGGCGACAGCACGGTGCCGTTGGGCACGCGCACCGTGTCGCTGCGCACCGCCAGCCAGCGATCGCGGTAGGAATACTTCGTGTCGAGCACCTGCCACGGTTCGATGGCGGCGGCCTGCTTCGGGGGGGCGGACATGGGCGCGCCTTAGACCGCTGTCCGGCCGGCGTCCAGCCCCATTGCGTCGGCTTGACGAAAGGTTGAGGTCGTGTACGAAATCGCACCTGCGGTGTTTCAGGGATTGCGTCTACACCATGGATAGTCTTCGGCCGGAAAAAGGCGGGGCAACCGTCGGCAAGCGCGACAGCCAGACCGTGATTGCCGGTGGAGCGCACTCGTCACTCCCCAGGATCGCCGGGGTCAAGGTCATGGAGCTCGGCAACGTGCTGACCCGCAGCGGCAGCCTGCTCGAAGTGTTCCGCCAGGACTGGCGTGGCATCGATATGGTGCCGCAGCAGGTGCTCTGGGCTCAGCTCAACGCCAACGGCGTCACCGACTGGCACAAGCACGATCGTCAGACCGACCATCTGGTGGCGGTCGGCGGCAATATCCGCCTGGCCTTGTGGGACGACCGGCCGGGTTCGCCCACGCGCGGCCAGCACGAGATTATCCGATTGGGCGCTCTCCGGCCGGTGATGGTGATCGTTCCCCCTGGCGTGTGGCACGCCCTGCGCAACGAGAGCGGCGCACCGGCAGGCTACATCAATGTCGTCGACGAGATGTTCGACTACGAGAAGCCCGACAACTACCGCCTGCCTGCCGATTCGACCGAAGCGCCGGACATTCTCTAGCCCGCCATGGTATCCGGGCCGCTATCGTTCGGCGCGACCTTTCGGCTGACGCTCATCACCGACGATGCCGGGCTGGCCGCCGAGGCCGACAGCGCGGGTATCGACCGCATCGGCGTCGACCTCGAGCATCTCGGCAAGGCCGAGCGCCAGGCCGGTCACGACACGCGCCTGTCGGGTCATTCGTGGGACGACCTCCGGCGCGTGGGGGCCACGATCACGCGGGCCGAGCTGTTCGTGCGGCTGAACCCGGTCAACCCGGCAAGTGGCGAGGAGGTCGAGACCGCGCTCGCCCATGGCGCCGAAGTGCTGATGCTCCCACAGTTCAAGACCCCGCGCGAGGTGGCGACATTCGTCGGCCTGGTGCGCGGACGGGCGCAGGTCATGCTGCTGATGGAGACCGCGGCGGCCTTGACGCGCATCCGCCATGTCCTCGCCGTGCCGGGCATCGACGAGGTGATGTTCGGCCTCAACGATCTCCGCCTGGCCCTGGGCGTCGTGAACCATTTCGAGGTGCTGGCCTCGCCGCTGATCGATGCGGTGGCGGCCGAGGTCCGCCGCAAGGGCCTGCCGCTCGGCATCGGCGGCGTGGGACGTGTCGATGATTCCGCCATGCCCGTGCCGGCCAACCTGGTGCATGCGCAGTATCCGCGGCTCGATGCGACCGGTGCCTGGGTGGCACGCTCGTTCTTCAACGGAGCGCCGGCGGGCTTCTCGTTCGGGGCGGCGATCGTCGAGCTGCGGCAACGGCTCGATCGCTGGGCCGTTGCGTCGCCGGACGAGCTCGAGCGGGCGCGTACCGAGCTCGCGACGTGCGCCGCGGAGTGGCGTTAGGCCGGCCGCTCGCAAAGCACCGCTTCGCTCACGATGGCGCGCAGCGGCTGATCCGATGCCTTGCGCAGCACGAGCATCGGGCGCGTGCCGCTCTCCAGCTCGAGCACGAAGGTGACTGGCCGACGGCTCGGGCCGGCGTATTTCTCCCCGATCAGCGCGGCCTTCGGGTCGTGCAGAAGGCCGGCCCCGAGCCGGCCCTGCTCCACCTCGACGGTGAGGCGGATATGCGGCTCGCGCAGCCGGGCCGTGCGCTCCGGCAGCTTGGCGCGGGCGGCGTAGCCCCAATCCACCGTGGTGCAGGAAACATGCACACCGGAACGAGAGCGCCGGAAGCCGACGGTGCGCCAGTTCAGGGTCAGATGGCGGTGCATCCGCGGCAGCAGGTCGAGCGCAGCGACGGGGGGCCTGGGCGGCGCGACCGGTACCCCAGGGCGACGCGGCCTGGCGGCCGCTTCTGCGAGGACCCGCGTCAGGACATCCTTCAGGGAGTGCCGGGCATCGATGCGCTGCCGCATTTCGGCCGCCACCTCGCGCCGCAAGGCGGGCTTGCCCAGGTAGAGATCGATCTTGGCCGCCAGATCGGCGCCGTCGGTATAGCTCGCCGCCTCGCCTACATCGCCGAAAGCGCCGATGAAATCGCGCTTGCGGTCGGTCAGCATGAAGCCGCCAGCCTCGAACGTGTGAATGACCTTGTGGCTGAATCCCTCGATGAAGCCGGGGCTCAGCACATCGACGGTGATGGGATGGCGAACGAGGGCGGCCACCAGGCGCGGGCCGAACGGAATATGGCCCGGCACGGCAAGCAGGTTTCCGGGCACGCCGGGCAACTCGGTGGCCAGGTTCCCGTAGCAGGCGACAGGCACGCCGGCCTCGCCGAGCAACTTCAGCCTACGTCGGTCTGGGAGTCGTGGATGATGGTTCGGTGCACCCAGGCCCAGAAGAAAGTCTGGTCGGGGTCGAGCGCCAGCTCGGTGCGCAATGCCGGCGGCAGGCCGGCGATGGCGCCCTCCAGAGCGTCCCACAAAGCGCCGCCGTGTCGGTGCCAGGCCGCGGTCGCCTGGTCGGCCAGCGCCCTGAGGGCTGGGTGCTGTCGGGCCCTCGGCACCTGGTAGAAGTGTCCGATGAAGGCGACATCGGCCGCCGGCGACGGCGCGGCGGCAGTGTCCACCGCGCCGCCCAGGGCGGGCGAGGTCGCGAAGATCGGCGGTGTCTCGGGCAGCAGACCGAAGTGCCGCATCAGCCTGGTCTGCCCGCTGTCGCGCGACCAGTGCAGCAACCGCGGATGGGCAAGTGCGCGGCGCAAGGATGCCAGGGCACCCGCGCGCGATTCGCCGGGCGTTGCCGGATGCGGCGTCAGGAGCTGGTCGGCGAGCTCGAAGGGGGCGTGATCCCAAAAGCAGATCGTCGGAATATCGAAGATGTCGGTGAACAGGTTGGGCCGCCAGCCGTCGCGTTGGGCCCCCAGCCGGGCGATCAGAGCGTAGCTGCCGAGCGGCAGGCCGAAGGCGAGTTCGGGCCGGAACGCCTTGAGATCGTCGATCAGGTCGGCGAGCCCGCCGTGATCGGGCGGCAGCAGCGCCTCGACCGGCACGTCGAAGACCTCGACGCCGAGCTCGACGAGGGCCTCGCGGTAGATCCCGTACATGGCCCGGCTGATGCCATGGAACCACCCCGCGGGCGGCACCGTCACCGCCACGCGGGCGACGGGCGGCTTGCCCGAGATCGCGCTCACATGCAGGCCTTCGGCGGTATCAGACGGCCGTCCAGCCGCCGTCCACCACCAGCTCGGTGCCGGTCACGTAGGAGGATTCGTCCGACGCCAGGAAGAGGATGGCGTAGGCCACCTCGTCGACCTCGCCGGCCCGGCCCATCGGCACGCCTTTCAGGGTCTTGGCGCGCGCCACCGGGTCGGCGGTGCGTCCCGAGGTGCGCATCGGCGGCATCAGCCCGGGATGGACCGAGTTCACCCGGATCCCTTCCTTTCCGTGCTGGGCGGCGCCGGCCTTGGTGATCAGCCGGACCGCGCCCTTCGACGCGTTGTAGCCGACATGGAGGTAGCCTTGGCCGACGATGCCGGAGATCGAGGACAGGTTGATCACCGATCCGCCCTGGCCGGTTTTCCTCATGGCGGCGATGCCGTATTTCATGCCCAGGAACACGCCGGTGGAATTGATGCCCATCAGCCGGTTCCAGGCAGCCGTGTCGTACAGATCCTGCTCGGCCGAGCCCGAGATTCCCGCATTGTTGACCAGCACGTGCAGGCCGCCATGGGCCGCCATCGTGTGGTCGACCGCCTGCTGCCATTGCGCCTCGTCCGTGACGTCGAGATGCACGTAGCTCGCGCGGCCGCCGGCCTTCTCGATCTCGGCCACCACGACGGCCCCGTCCCCGTCGAGAATGTCGGCGACGACCACGGCCTTGGCGCCTTCGCGGGCGAACAGCCGTGCCGTCGCCGCTCCCATGCCGCTCGCCGCGCCGCTGATCAGCGCGACCTTGTCCTTCATGCGCATTGTAGTCTCCCTATGCCAGCTTGAGGCCGATGATGCCGGCCACGATCAGGCCGATCGAGGCGATGCGCATCGCCGAGGCCTGGTCGCCGAAAACAAGCACGCCGACGACGAAGGCGCCGACCGCGCCTATGCCGGTCCATACGGCGTAGGCGGTTCCCATCGGAATGAAGCGTTGTGCCCATAAAAGCAGCGCCCCGCTCACCGCCATCGCCAGGATCGCGAAGGCGATCCACCACGGGCGGACGCCTTCCTCCGTCCAGCCGAGCTTGAGGCCGAGCGGCCAGCCGATCTCGAACAGCCCTGCGACGAAAAGGTAAAGCCAAGCCATTGCCCCTCCCTGGACCCGGCCGAGCCGTCGTTGACGGCGGCTGTTCAGCCTGTTCTCATTAAGAGTTGCACGCATCTTGCAGGATGGCGAGAGCGGGCTTGGGGAAGATTCTGACAGGGAGAGGCAAGCAATGAACGAGCGTGAGCTTAAGGGCCTGATCGAACGGGTGAAGGGTGGCCGCCTGTCGCGCCGCGGCTTCGTGCAGCGGCTGGCGGCGGTGGGACTGACGGCGCCGATGGCGACGCAGATCCTCGCCTATTCGGGCGTGGCGATGGCCCAGCCCAAGCCGACCTACAAGCCGACCAAGCGCGGCGGCGGCGGCCCGCTCAAGGTTCTGTGGTGGCAGGGCCCCACGCTGCTCAATCCGCATTTCGCGGTCGGCACCAAGGACCAGGACGGCTCGCGCCTGTTCTACGAACCGCTGGCCAACTGGGACGGCGACGGCAACCTCAAGCCGGTGCTGGCAGCCTCGATCCCCGGCCGCGAGGACGGCACGCTGGCGGCCGACGGCAAGTCGGTGACCTGGAAGCTGAAGCAGGGTGTCACCTGGCACGACGGCAAGCCCTTCACCGCCGACGACGTCGTCTTCAACTGGGAATACGCCAAGAATCCCGCGACCGCCTCGACCACCAATGGCTCCTACAAGGACGTCAAGGTGGAGAAGGTCGACCAGTACACGGTGAAGGTGATCTTCGACAAGCCGACGCCATTCTGGGCCGATTCCTTCGTCGGCACGCGCGGCATGATCATCCCCAAGCATCTGTTCGCCGACTACATGGGCGACAAGTCGCGTGACGCACCGACCAACCTGAAGCCGGTCGGCACCGGCCCGTACCTGTTCAAGGACTTCAAGCCCGGCGACATGGTCACGGGCGTCATCAACCCGAACTATCACCAGCCCAACCGGCCCTATTTCGATTCGATCGAGATGAAGGGCGGCGGCGACGCCGTCTCGGCGGCGCGCGCGGTGCTGCAGACGGGCGAGTTCGACTTCGCCTGGAACATGCAGGTCGAGGACGAGATTCTTTTGCGCCTCGAGAAGGGCGGCAAGGGCCATGTCGTCATCTCGCCCGGCGGCAATATCGAGCATATTCAGCTCAACAGCACCGATCCGTCCAAGGAAGTCGACGGCGAGCGCTCGAGCCTCAAGACCAAGCATCCGTCGCTGAACGACACCGCCGTGCGCCAGGCGATCGCCCTGCTGATCGACAAGGACTCGGTGGAGAAGCACATCTACGGCCGCACCGGCCAGGCGACCGCGAACTTCGTCAACAATCCGGAGCGCTTCCGTTCGAAGACGACAAAGTACGAGTTCAACGTCGACAAGGCCAACGACCTGCTGGAGAAGGCGGGCTGGAAGAAGGGTGCCGACGGCATTCGTGCCAAGGACGGCGTGAAGCTGAAGTACATCTTCCAGAGCTCGATCAACCAGCCGCGCCAGAAGACCCAGGCCATCGTCAAGCAGGCCTGCCAGAAGGCCGGCATCGACATCGAGGTCAAGGCGGTGACGGCGTCGGTGTTCTTCTCGTCGGATGTCGCCAACCCCGACACCTACACCAAGTTCTACTGCGACCTGCAGATGTACACGACGACCATGACGCAGCCGGACCCGGAAGTGTTCCTGCGCCAGTTCCTGTCGAACGAGGCGGCCACCAAGGAGAACAAGTGGCAGGGCCTCAACATCACGCGCTGGCAGAACAAGGAGTACGACGAGATCCACAAGGCGGCCTCGGTCGAGCTCGATCCGATCAAGCGCGCCTCGATGCTGATCAAGCTCAACGAGCTGGCCGTGAACAACCAGGTCGTGATCGCCGTGGTGGCGCGTCCCGGCGTCGCTGCCGTGAACAGCAAGCTCGTCGCCCAGATGAGCGGTTGGGACAACAACACCTGGGACCTCCAGGATTGGTACAAGGAGGCCTGAGGAAAGGCATCTCGTCCCGTGTCGCGCCAATATCTGATCCGCCGCCTGCTGATCGTGGTGCCGAGCATGCTCGGCATCAGCCTGCTGCTGTTCACCGTGCTGGCGCTGGCGCCGGGCGATCCGTTCGGCGAACTGGCGAGCAACCCGGCCGTGCCTCCCGAGGTACGGGCGGCGTTGCGCGCCAAGTTCGGCCTCGATGACCCCGTCTGGTCGCGCTACCTGCATTGGCTGGTGGCCATGTTGCGGGGCGACTGGGGCTTCTCCTTCGTCAGCCGCATGAACGTCGATACGCTGATCCTGCAGCGCCTGCCGACGACGCTGGTCGTCATCGGCAGCGCCCAGTTGCTGGCGATCGTGGTGGCGCTGCCGGTCGGCGTGCTGGCGGCGACCAAGCCCTATTCGCTGTTCGACCAGATCGCCAACACCTTGGCTTTCATCGGCTTCTCGCTGCCGACCTTCTTCACCGGCCTCCTGCTGATCCTCGTCTTTTCGATCCACGCGCCCGAATGGATGCAGCTGCCCTTCGTCTACCGGGCGGATGTCGCCGGCACCGGTTGGCGCTTCTACTGGGAGCATGTGCGCCAGTCGATCATGCCGGTGATGGTGCTAGGTCTCTTCCAGGGGGCGTCCCTGGTGCGCTACGTGCGCTCGGCGGTGCTCGACGTCATCCGCCTCGACTACGTCACCACCGCGCGCTCCAAGGGTATCGGCGAGCGCAAGGTGATCATCAAGCACGTTGTCCGCACCGCCCTCATTCCCGTCGTCACCCTGGTGGCGCTGCAGATGCCGATCGTGTTCGGCGGCGCCATCGTCACCGAGCAGATCTTCCGGGTGCCCGGCATCGGCTCGCTGCTGATCTCCTCGATCCTGGCCAACGATACGCCCGTGGTCATGGGCGTCACCTTCGTCTTCGCCTGCCTCGTCGTCTTCTTCAACCTCATGGCCGATTTGATTTATGCCTGGCTCGATCCCCGCATCGCTTTCCGCTGAGGCGCCGGTGGCCGCATCGCCGGCCGTCGTCGTCCCGCAGCGCAAGGCCCAGCGCTTCTCGCCGGGCCTCGAGGCATGGCGCCGGTTCCGTCGCCACAAGCTCGCGATGGCCAGTGCCGTCGTGCTGCTCTCGATCGTCGCCGCCATCGTGTTCGGGCCGTTCGTGTGGCGGGTGCCGATCAACGAGATCGACTTCGCCGCCAAGCTCCAGGGACCGTCGTGGGGGCATCCGCTGGGCACCGACGATCTCGGCCAGGACGTGCTGGCGCGCCTGCTCTATGGCGGGCGCGTATCGCTTGCCGTCGGCCTCTGCGCCATGCTGGTGGCCTGCTTCGTGGGCGTCCTGATCGGCTCGCTCGCCGGCATGTCGCGCGGCAGCGTCGACGCCGTCCTGATGTGGCTCGCCGACTTCTTCCTGTCGCTGCCCGCCCTGCCGCTGCTGCTGCTTATCATCTACCTGTTCCGCGAGGCGCTGAAGAACGTGCTGGGGCCGGAGGGCGGCGTCTTCGTGATGATCGTCCTGGTGATCGGCGGCCTGCGCTGGATGCCCGTGGCGCGGCTGGTGCGCGCCCAGATCCTGTCGATCCGCGAGAAGGAGTTCGTCGAGGCCGCACGGGCCCTGGGCGCGTCGAAGCTGCGCCAGGTCGTGCGCCACATCCTGCCCAACGCGCTGGGTCCGGTGATCGTGGCCGGCACGATCGACGTCGCCGCCGCCATCATCGCCGAATCGACGCTGTCCTTCCTCGGCCTCGGCTTCCCGCCCGACATCCCGACCTGGGGCCGCGTGCTGTTCGACGCCAAGGACTATCTCGACATCGCCCCGCACTGGGCGCTGTTCTCCGGGGCGGCGATCTTCCTTGCCGTGCTCACCATCAACTTCATCGGCGATGGCTTGCGCGACGCGCTCGATCCGCGCCGCGTTCTGTAGGCGGGCATGGTGGCTGAAACCCTCCTCGATATCCGGGGGCTGAAGACCTGGTTCAAGACCGACGACGGGCTGGTGCGCGCCGTCGACGGCGTCGACCTCCACATCGATCGCGGCGAGACGCTGGGCGTTGTGGGCGAATCGGGCTGCGGCAAGACGGTGACGGCGCGCTCGGTGCTGAAGCTGATCGACATGCCGCCGGGCCGCTTCGAGAGCGGCCAGATCCTGTGGCAGGGCCGCGACCTGATCCCGCTCGACAATACAGAGATGGACAAGATCCGTGCCCGCGAGATCGCGATCATCTTCCAGGAGCCGATGACCAGCCTCAACCCGGTCTACACCGTCGGCCAGCAGATCGCCGAGGTGCTGAGGCTGCACGAGAAGCTCGGCAAGAAGCAGGCGATGGCGCGGGCCGTCGAGATGCTGCAGCTGGTCAACATCCCCAACCCGCAGCGTCGCGTGAACGACTACCCGCACCAGTTCTCCGGCGGCATGCGCCAGCGCGTGATGATCGCCATGGCGCTGGCCTGCAGCCCCAAGCTGCTGATCGCCGACGAGCCGACCACGGCGCTCGACGTCACCATCCAGGCGCAGATCCTCGAGCTGATGCAGGAGATGAAGGACCGGCTCGGCATGTCGATCATGCTGATCACCCATGCCATGGGCGTGGTCGCCGAGACCGCCCAGCGCGTGGTCGTGATGTATGCCGGCAAGGTCGTGGAGGAGGCGCCGGTCGAGGCGCTGTTCGGCAATCCGCGCCATCCCTACACCCAGGGCCTCATTCGCTCGATTCCGCGCGTCGACCGCGCCGCCGAGAAGAAGCAGCGGCTCGAGGCCATTCCCGGCTCGGTGCCGAGCTTGCTCGACCCACCCCCCGGCTGCCGCTTCGCCGCGCGCTGCAAATTCGCCATGGAGATCTGTGTGCAAGCCGTCCCCCCTCTGAAGGAGGTGGGTCCAGGCCACCGTGTCGCGTGCGTGCTATGAGCGACCAGCCTCTTCTGTCGGTGCGCGGCCTCAAGAAGCATTTCGCCGTCTCGGGCGGAATCTTCTCGCGCGAGGTCGACCGCGTCCATGCCGTCGATGGCGTGAGCTTCGATATCGGCGAGGGCGAAACGCTGGGGCTGGTGGGCGAGTCGGGCTGCGGCAAGTCGACGACGGGCCGCTGCATCCTGCGCCTGATCGAGCCCAGCTCGGGCGAGGTTGTGTTCAAGGGCGCCGACGTCACGCGGATGAGCGGCAAGGCCCTGCAGGCACTGCGCCGCGACATGCAGATCATCTTCCAGGATCCCTACGCGAGCCTCAATCCGCGGCTGACGGTGGCCGCGATCATCGGGGAGGCGCTGCAGATCCACAGGCTCGTCACCACCCGGCGGCAGATGGAGGAGCGGGTCGTCGAGCTTCTGGAAACCGTGGGTCTCCAACCCGACCACATGCGCCGCTTCCCGCACGAGTTCTCCGGCGGTCAGCGTCAGCGCATCGGCATCGCACGCGCGCTCGCTGTCGAGCCCAAGCTGGTGGTGTGCGATGAGCCGGTGTCGGCGCTAGACGTGTCGATCCAGGCGCAGGTCATCAA
>CANIRG010000105.1 GCA_947469635.1 Rhodospirillales bacterium
ATCCACTCGGCAGATGCGGCTCGATACGCGCCCACTGCCGGTCGCTCAACCAAAACAAACCCTTACGCACTCGCTTGCTCCCGCGTTACTCCCGCGAGTAAAGAATCACAAAACCATGATTAGGTACAGACCCTAGTATGGTTGCCAAGCGTCTATCGTCGAGAACAATTCGGGGGAAATGCACATGGACCTCAAGGGTAAGGTCGCCGTCGTCACCGGCGGCAATGGCGGGCTCGGTCAGCGCATCTGCCACGCGCTCGCGGCGCAGGGCTGTCACATCGCCGTCGTCTATGCCCAAAGCAAGGATCAGGCCGACGGCGTCGTGCGCGATCTGGAAAAGCACCAGGTCGCGGCCGCGAGCTTCGCCTGCGACGTGACCCAGCGCGACCAGGTGCAGCGCCTGGTCGACGACGTGGTCAAGCGCTTCGGCCGGCTCGACATCCTCGTCAACGATGCCGCCTACAACAAGTCGATCCCCTTCACCGACCTCGACAACCTCACCTACGAGGAATGGACGAAGATCATCGACATCAACCTCACCGGCCCGATGCTGCTGCACAAGGCGGTGGGGCCGGTGATGAAGCGCCAGGGCAGCGGGCGCATCGTCAATATCTCCTCGGTCGCGGGGCTCGGGCCCACGGGATCGTCGATCGCCTATGCCGTCTCCAAGGCAGGGCTGATCCACCTCACCAAGTGCATGGCCGTGGCCCTGGCGCCCGAGGTGCTGGTGAATTGCGTGGCGCCCGGCCTGCTCGAAGGCACGCGGGCGACGGCCAACCTGCGGCCTGAAGCGGTCGCCAACGGCCGCAAGGCCTCGCTGCTGGGCGTCGCCGCGGACAAGGACGATTGCGCCGACCAGGTCGTCACCATGTGCAAGACCAACACCACGACGGGCCAGACGATCGTGATCGACGCCGGCCGCACCTTCCACTGAGGACGCACGATGAAGCTCGGTCTCTACATGGCGACGCAGTGGCGCCAGGGCGCGGACCTGGGGCCCGAGCTCGCCAACCTCATCGAGCAGGTGCGGGTCGCGAGAGCGAGCGGCCTTGCCTCGCTCATGGTCGGGCAGCATTTCGTGTCGAGCCCGCTGCAGATGTTCCAGGCCATGCCGCTGCTGGCGCGGCTCGCGGCCGAAGCCGAGGGCATGCAGCTGGGGCCGGGATTGCTCCTCTTGCCGTTGCTCAATCCGGTGATCGTGGCGGAGGAGACGGCAACGCTCGACTGGCTGACGGGTGGCAATGCCATCATCGGTCTCGGCCTCGGCTACCGAAAGGAGGAGTTCGCGTCGATCGGCGTGCCCTTCAAGGAGCGGGTGCCGCGCTTCGTCGAGGCCGTCGAGGTCATTCGCAAGCTGTGGCGCGACGTCGTCGTCGAGCATAAGGGCCGCTTCCATACGTTGAGCGGCGTGCAGGCGAGCCTCAAGCCCAAGCAGCCCGGCGGCCCGCCGATCTGGATGGCGGGCGACGTCGAGGCCGCCGTGAAGCGGGCGGCCAAGCTCGCCGATGCCTGGATGCCCTCGCCGATGGTGACGCAGGACGAGGTCGGGCGGCTGGGCGCGTTGTTCCGCGAAGCCCGTGCCGCGACGGGCCTGCCGCCGGCCCGGGAGTTTCCCATCATCCGCGAATGCCACGTCGGCAGCGGTATCGGCAATGCCCTCGACGAGGTGCGCGAGCCGCTCTCGTTCAAGTACGAGGCCTATGCGAGCTGGGGCGGCGACGGCAGCTTCATTCCGGCCGACGGCATCCGCGGCGACTTCGACAAGTTCGCCGCCAGCCGCTTCATCATCGGATCGGAGAACGAGGTGGTGGACCGGATCGCCGCCTACGGCGAGGTTACCGGCACCGACCATATCCTCCTGCGCGTGCAATGGCCGGGCCTCGACCAGAAAACGGTGGTACGTACCCTGGAGAGGCTGGGCCGAGTGGTCGAGAAGCTGAAGTAGGAGGGGGCGACCATGGGTGCGATCAGGATGCTTGTGGCTCCGATACGGAGCGTCGTGAGCTTTCCGCTGTTCCAGCTCGCGGCCGTCGTCGTCGTCATCTTGCTGCTGGAGGGCGCCGCCGAATTCACCCTGCTCGGCCAGATCTACAAGGCGCTGGACCGTATCGTCGACTATTCGGTGCGGACGGTCTCGACCCTGTTCAACATAAAATCCTTCACCAGGGCCTGGCTCGCCACCAGTTTCTGGATTGGTTACGTCTATCTCGCCGGCCTGGTGATCCTTGCGCTGCTGCGTCTGGTGGTGCGGCTGGCGCTCGACGTCGCCGGCCGCTGGAACCTGTTCTGGCTGCGCGACGCCATCGCGCGCGAGCGCGGCATCGCCGCCTATCGTGCCTGGGAGCCGCTGGAGAGCATTCGCCCAGACGATATCCCGCAGGCGAAGTGGGAGGAGACCTTCGCCTGGCCCGCCAACAACAGGCCGCCCTATCCGCCGCTGTGGCAGCGGCTGGCGCGCGCGGTGCTGGGTTACGTCGTCGTCTTCCTGGCAGCGGCTGGCGCCGTGCAGTATTTCACGCCGTTCCCCATCCTGACCTGGCTGGGCGACCTCGCGAAGGTGCTGGCCAAGGCGATCTGATCCGCCTTACCAGCTGTTGATGTTGGGACGCTTCTTTCCCGAGCGCACCGGAACCGGCGGGGCGGAGCGCAGGCCGCGCATGATCCAGCGCCGTGTTTCCATCGGATCGATGACGTCGTCCAGGCTGAGGAAGCGCGCGATGTTGGTGGCCTTGCCGCGTTCGTAGAGGTCGGCGACGAGGGACTGGTAGCGAGCATCGCGTTCGGTCGCATCGGCGATCGCCGCCAGCTCGTTGCGATAGGCGAGCTGCACGGCGCCCTCGAGACCCATGGCGCCGATCTCGCCGGTGGGCCAGGCCACGGAAAAATAGTTGCTGCCGTGGAAGCCACCACCGCCCATGGCCTGCGCGCCCAGCCCGTAGGCCTTGCGCAGGACCACCGTGAAAAAGGGAACGCTGATGCTGGCGCCAGTCACGAACATGCGGCAGACGTGACGCACGGCCGCCCGCTTCTCGGCCGGCGGTCCGACCATGAAGCCCGGCGTGTCGCAAAGCGAGAGCACGGGCAGGTCGAAGGCATCGCACAGCTCGATGAAGCGCGCCGCCTTGTCGGCCTCGTCGGAATCGACGGCGCCGCCTTCGTGCGAGGGATTGTTGGCGATCACGCCCATCGGCCGGCCTTCGATGCGGATCAGCGCCGTCACCATGCCCAGCCCGAAGGCGCGACGCAGCTCCAGCACCGAACCGTCGTCGGCCAGCGTGTCGATCACGGCGCGCACGTCGTAGGCGCGCAGCCGCCGCTCGGGGATGATGTGGCGCAACAGCCGCTGGTCGGCGCAATGCCAATCCGCGACGCGCCCCTGGAAATAGGAGAGGTATTGCTTGGCCAGACGAATGGCCTCGGGCTCGTCCTTGGCCACGATGTCGATCACGCCGTTGGGCGCCTGCACGGAGACAGGCCCGACCTCCTCCGGCGTGAAGCTGCCGAGGCCGCCGCCTTCGATCATTGCCGGACCGCCCATGCCGATGGTGGCGTTCTCCGTCGCGATCACCACGTCGCAGCAGCCGAGCAGGGCGGCGTTGCCCGCGAAGCAGCGCCCCGACACGATCCCGACCAGCGGCGCGAGGCCGCTCAGGCGCGCGAAATGCCAGAAGGTCATGTTGGCGAGATTCACAGGCGCCGGCGTATCCGACTCGCCCGGCCGTCCGCCGCCGCCCTCGGCGAAGATCACGACCGGCAGGCGCAGCTTCTCCGCCAGCTGGAACATGCGGTCGTGCTTCTTGTGCCCGTGGAAGCCCTGCGTGCCGGCGAAGACCGTGTAGTCGTAGGCCATCACCAGGCAGCGGCTCTTGCTGTCGTCGAACAGCGCACCGTTGATCGAGCCCAGCCCCGCGATGACGCCATCGGCGGGGCTCATGTCGATCAGCTCCTGCTCGGAGCGGCGCTTGCGCTGGGCCGCGAGCGCCAGCGCACCGTATTCGACGAAGCTGTCGGGATCGCACAGGTCCTCGACATTCTCGCGCGCCGTACGCTGGCCGGTCTTGCGCCGTCGCGCCACGGCCTGCGGGCGGGCCGCATCGAGCGTCACGGCGTGCGTTGCGATCACGTGGGCGAGGTCGGGGCGGATCCAGTCGAGATCGACGGCTTCCTCTGTCAGGGCGCCGTCGGCGCCGAGGTCCATCGGCTCGATGAACAGCAGCGGCTGGCCGCGCTCGGCCATCTCGCCGGCCGTCGCGACGATTTTGCGGACCACGCCGCTCATGCCGGCGGTGAGCAGGTGCTCCATCTTCATGGCTTCGAGCACCGCGACCTTGTCGCCCGTGCGCACCCTGTCACCTTCGGCGACGTCGATGCTGACGATCCGTGCCCGCATGTGCGAGGTCACCGGCTCGGTCCCGGGTGGATGCGGAACGATCGCTGCCGTCGCGGCTATCGTCGGGGCCGGCGCCCCGTCGAAATACTGTCGGCGATGCGTCTCGCCTCCTGCGCTCAGCGCCGCGATATTCTCCTCGACGAAGCGCGTATGCACTGTGCCGGACATGAAGTCGGGATGGCGCAGCAGAGTCTGCAGGAAGCCGATGTTGGTCTCGACGCCCTCGATGCGGAACTCGCCCAGCGCCTGATAGGCCTTGGTGGCTGCCTCCTCGAAGCGGCCGGCCGCCGCATGGACGATGACCTTGGCCAGCAGCGAGTCGAAGCTACCGCTCGGCGTGTAGCCGTGGTAGCCGAAAGTATCGACGCGCACGCCGGGACCAGTGGGAACGTCGAAATGGGTGAGCGTGCCGCCCGAGGCGTGGACGTCGCCCTTGGTATCGAACGTCTCCATGTTGACGCGCAGCTGAATGGCGAAGCCGCGCACCGCCGGGATCAGGTCTTGCGTCAGGCCGAGCTCGACGAGCGAGGCGCCCGCCGCCAGCTGCAGCTGCATCTTCACGAGGTCGATGCCGGTGACCGCCTCGGTGACGGTGTGCTCGACCTGGAGGCGTGCATTGGCCTCGATGAAGGCGATGGACGAGGGATCGTCGGCGTCGACGAGGAATTCGAAGGTGCCGAGGCTGCTGTAGTTCACGGCCTTGGCGATGCGAAGTGCTGCGTCGACGAGGCGCTCGCGCGCCGGCTGGCTCAAAGATGGGCTCGGCGCGATCTCCACCAGCTTCTGGTGCCGGCGCTGGACGCTGCACTCGCGCTCGCCGAGCTGGACGACATTTGTGCCGTCGCCGACCACCTGCACCTCGATGTGACGCGCGCGGCGGATCAGCCTCTCGACATAGACATCGGGGATGCCAAAGGCGGCCTGCGCCTCGGAACGGCAGCGGGCATAGGCTTCGGGCAGGTCCGCCGCGTTCTGCACCACACGCATGCCGCGCCCGCCACCGCCGGCGACGGCCTTGATCATCACGGCAGCCTCCGTGCCGAGACCGGCGAAGAAGGCGGCTGTCTCTTCAAGGCTGGTCGCGCCGGACGAACCCGGCATGACGGGAACGTCGAGGCGGGTGGCGAGGGCGCGCGCCTGCACCTTGTCGCCGAAGATGTCGAGCACCTCCGGACGCGGCCCGACGAAGACGATTCCCTCGCGTGCGCAGGCGCGCGCGAAGGCGGCGTTCTCGCTGAGGAATCCGTAGCCGGGATGGATGGCCGGGCAGCCGGTCTCCCTGGCGATCGCCACGATCGCCTCGATGTCGAGATAGGCCGCAGCGCCCGCCGTCGCCAAGGGGCGCGCGAGGTTGGCCTTGCGCACATGGAGCGAGCGCGCGTCGTCGGTGGAGAAGACGGCGACGGTCTCGATGCCGAGCTCCGCCGCCGCGCGCAGGATGCGAACCGCGATCTCGCCGCGGTTCGCCACGAGAAGCCTGGAGAACATCTTCGTCATTGCTTCTGGATGCCCGCCTTCTTCAGCACCTCGGCATTGAGCTCGCCTTCGCGCGCGATCTTCCTGCGGAAGGTGGGCGAGTCCTGGAGGTCGATATTGCCCTGGGTGAGGAGCTGCGCCTTCGTCTTGGCGTCCTCCGTCCCGGCCGCGATTGCCTTGTAGAGCGCGTCGAGGATCGGCTGCGGCGTGTTGGCGGGCGCGACCACGCCGGTCCAGAAGGAGGTGGCGAAGGCGGGGTAGCCGGCTTCGGCGACCGACGGGACGTCGGGCAGGTCGCGCCAGCGCACGGCGGTCGAGACGGCCAGTGCCTTGAACTTGCCGGAGTTGATCAGCGGCACGCCGTTGGGCGTGTCGAACACGCTGTCGACCTCGCTCGCGAGCAGGGCCGCCTGCGCCGGCGCCGAGCCGCCGTACGGCACGTGCAGGAAACGCGCGCCAACGATCGAGCCCAGCAGCTCGAAGGAGAGGTGCGTGAGGTTGCCGATGCCGGCCGAGCCGTAGCTCACGGCCTCGGGCTTGCTGGTCGCGAGCTTCACGAAGTCGGCGAGGTTGGCGACCGACTTGGTCTTGGGATTGTTGGGATTGATCGCCAGGATGAAAGGCGCGGAGACCACCAGCGCCACCGGCACGAGGCTGACGAGCGGGTCGTACGTGATGTCCTTGTAGAGCAGATGATTGGTGGTCATCGTGCTGGCGTTGCTCACCAGCAGCGTGTAGCCGTCGGGCGCCGCACGCGCGACCATGCCGGCGGCGATGCTGCCGTTCGCACCGGCGCGGTTCTCCACGATCACCGGCTGGCCGAGGCGCTGGCGCAGATCCTCCGCCACGTAGCGCGCGACGAGATCCGTCGAGCTGCCTGGTGCGAAGCCGACCACGAACTTGATCGGCTGCGAAGGATAGGTCTGTGCCGTTGCGGGAAAGGCGAGGCCCGCGAGCGCGGCCGACAGCAATAGTCTCGAGAGACGAGTCCCAATCATCCGGCGTTCCTCCAGTTTTTCTTTCTTTATTTGACGCATGAGTATGGGTTTGCCTAAGTTACTGGTCAATCAACAAGTAAGTAGGCTTGCCGCGTCGATGGCGTCCTCTCTCTCCACTCCCCGTCGCACGCAGGAAGATCGGCGGGAGGAATCCGAGCGGCGGATGCTGCGGGCAGCGACCCGCCTGATCGCGCGCAACGGCTCGGCCGGCACGACTCTGGCCGAGATCGGGCTCGCGGCCGGCTACAGCCGCGGCCTGCCCAGCGAACGCTTCGGCACCAAGGACGCGCTGCTGCAGCGCCTTGTCGACACGATCGAGCAGGCGTTCCAGGCACGCCTGGCCGTCGAGCTCGGCGACAGGGTCGGGCTCGCGGCCGTCGAGGCGCGCATCGGGGCTCACCTGAACGGGGCGCTGAAGGGCGCGGCCGGCGTGCGCACCCTCTACCTGCTCTACATGGAATCGCTCACCGTCGCGCCCGATCTGCATGCGCGCATCTCACGGATGGGTCGCGCCAACCGCGACGGCTTCGCCCGCCATCTGCGCGAGGCGCAGCGACTGGGAGAGATCGCGGCCGGCATCGATCCGCAGGCCCAGGCGACGGTCATCCTGGGTGCCATTCGCGGCATCATCACCCAATGGGTGATCGATCCCGCCGCCGTCGATCTGTTGACGTCGAAGACGGTGCTGGTGTCCATGGTGAGGCGGTCGATGACACGTCCGCGCAGCGAAAGGCCCAATCGAAAGACCTCATGATGGATTACGATTATATCGTCGTCGGCGCGGGATCCGCCGGTGCCGTCGTCGCCAACCGGCTGTCGGCCGATCCGCGCAACAAGGTGCTGCTGCTCGAAGCCGGCCCCGCCAGCCATCCCTGGTCGCGCGTGCCCATCGGCTTCGCCAAGCTGATCAACAACCCCGCCGCCAACTGGCTCTATGCGTCCGAGCCCGAGGCCAACACCAAGGGCCGCAAGCTGCCGGTGCCGCGCGGCCGCATGCTGGGCGGCTCCAGCGCGATCAACGGCCTCGCCTTCGTGCGCGGCCAGGCCCAGGATTTCGACACCTGGGCGCAGATGGGCAACCAGGGCTGGGCCTACGAGAACGTCCTGCCCTTCTTCAAGCGCATGGAAAGCTACGAGGGCGGCGGCGACGATGCCTTCCACGGCCGCGACGGGCCGATCCGCGTCACTAATCCTCCCCCGCGCGAGCCGCTCTTCGCCGCGCTGATCAAGGCGGCGGGCGAGGTCGGCATCGCGCACAATCCCGACTACAACGGCGCGCGCCAGGACGGCATCGCCATGAGCCAGGCCAGCATCGCCGGCGGCCGACGCATGAGCACGGCGCACTGCTATCTCGACCCGATTCGCAAACGCCCGAACCTCCACATCGAGACCGATGCGCTCGCCGAGGCGCTGCTGCTCGACGGCAAGCGCTGCACGGGCGTGCGCTACTCCGTTGGCGGCACACCACGCGAGGCCCGGGCCGCGCGCGAGGTCGTGGTGAGCGGCGGCTCGATCAACTCGCCGCAGCTGCTGGAGCTGTCGGGCATCGGCCAGCCCGAGCGGCTGAAGGCGCTGGGCATCGAGGTGCGCCATGCCCTGCCCGGCGTCGGCGAGAACCTGCGCGACCATTATGCGCCGCGCACGCGCTGGGCGATCGGCACCAAGGGGGTCACCTACAACGACACCGGCCGCGGCCTCGGCCTCGTGAACCAGGCGCTGCGCTACGCCTTCCTGCGGCAGGGGATGCTCGCCATGGTCGCCGCCCCGATCCGCGCTTTCGTGCGCTCGCGCGACGGGCTCGACGCGCCCGACCTGCTACTGGGCTGGGTGCCGATGCTGACCGAGGCCGGTCCGACCGGCCCCAGGATCGCCAAGCAGTCCGGCGTCACCTGCTACGCCCATCCGATGCGGCCGGAGAGCAAGGGCCATATCCACATCACCTCGGCCGATCCGCGCCGGCCGCCCGCCATCAACTTCAACTTCCTGTCGTCGCCCGTCGATGCCGAGCTCACCGCGCGCGCCATCCGCATCGCGCGTGCCGTCATGACCGCGCCCGCGATGGCGACGCTGCAGGTGACGGAGATGGCGCCCGGCCGGGACCGCACCACGGACGAGGAGATCATCGACTGGGTGAAGGGCGCGGCCGAGACGACCTATCATCCCGTCGGCACCTGCAAGATGGGCTCGGACGCCCAGGCCGTCGTCGATGCGCGGCTGCGGGTGCACGGCATCACGGGCCTGCGCGTCGCCGACGCCTCGATCATGCCGACACTCACCTCGGGCAACACCAACGCGCCCTCGATCATGATCGGGGAGAAGGCCGCGGACATGGTCCTGGCCGACCGCTGAGCCGCGGGAAAACCGCCTCGATTCCGCCCGATCTGCCCGGAGGTTTTAAGCCATACTCCCGCCCCCCGTGCCCGACCCTTCGGCGCGCGGCACATCGGAGACTTCACTTTATGGCAATGTTGAAAATCGGCATGGCGGGCGAACCCGTCCGCATCCTGCAGACCAAGCTCGGCGTCGCAGCCGACGGTGACTTCGGTCCCGCCACCGACAAGGCGCTGAAGGATTACCAGAAGGCGCAGGGCATCGCCGTCGACGGCATCGCCGGCCCCGACACTTTTGCTCATCTCGGCCTGCACGAGCTCATCCTGCTGACGCAAGGCAGCGTGGGCGAGACCGTCACCAAGCTGCAGAAGGCGCTCGGCATCGGCGCCGACGGCCAGTACGGCCCGGCGACGGAGAAGGCGGTGAAGGACTACCAGGCCAAGAACGGCCTCGAGGCGGACGGCATGGCGGGGCCGGTGACGCTGGCCAAGCTCAAGGTCTTCTCGGAGCTCACGCCCGAGGTCGTGTCGCGCGGCGGCCTGCCGGCCGGCGCCACCGTCGTGCCCGAGACCGTCGGCGGCAAGTCCGCGCCGCCGCGCAAGAGCATCTGGGCCACCGTCAAAGGCTGGCTGCACTAGCCGCACGCCAACGACCGCAGACCGAACGGGGCGGCGGTGCCGTCCCGTTCCCCAGCGGATTCAGCATGCGCGGGACGGCAAAGCGGGAGTAGCCTCGGGGAAATTTCCCGGGAGGAAACCATGAGCTACGACCTCGTCATCAAGAACGGCATCGTGGTCGACGGCACCGGCGCCAAGCGCTACCAGGCCGATGTCGCCATCTCCGGCGGCAAGGTGGCCGAGATCGGCAAGATCACGGAAGGCGCCAGGCGCACCATCGATGCCGATGGCCTCGTTGTGGCACCGGGCTTCGTCGATCCCCACACCCATTACGACGCGCAGATCTGCTGGGACGGCGCGGTCACGCCCTCGTCGTGGCATGGCGTCACCTCCGTGGTGATGGGCAACTGCGGCGTCGGCATCGCGCCCTGCAAGCCCGAGACGCGCGAGATCGCCATGAAGGACCTGGTGAACGTCGAGGGCATCCCCTTCGACGTGCTGAACAAGGGCATCACCTGGGACTGGGAGACCTTCCCGGAGTTCATGGACGCCGCCGCCGCCCGCAAGCCTTCGCTCAACCTCGCCTTCATCGCGCCGCTCACGCCCTTCCGCCACTACGTCATGGGCGAGGCCTCGATGGAGCGCGCCGCGACGCCGGAGGAGACCTTCAAGATCGCGAGCCTGATCGGCGAGGCCGTGGATGCCGGCGCGCTGGGCTTCTCCTCCACGACGCTCAACCAGCACATGGGCTTCGAGGGCAAGCCGCTGGCCTGCCGCAACGCCAGCCGCGAGGAGATGAAGGCCTACGCCAATCAGCTCAAGCAGCGCAACAAGGGCGCCATCGAGATCGCGCTCACCCGCCAGGTCGGCGTGCTGGAGCAGGACCAGTGCGAGATGCTGGACTTCCTGCTCACGGAAAGCGGCCGGCCGGTGACCTTCATCGCCCTGTTCGACCGCGACGACATCCCCGAGGCGGTGCGCGACACGCTGCGGCGTGCGGCACCAATGATCGCCAAGGGCGCGCGCCCGCAGACCTCGCCGCTGCCGCTCACGCGCGAGATCGACATGAACAATCCCTTCGCTTTCGCGGCCTTCCCGGCCTGGAAGCGGGTGTTCGCCGACACCTCCAGGGAGGCACGCAAGGCGGTCTATGCCGACCCGGCCTTCCGCAACCAGTTTCGCGAGGACCTCAAGAATCCGATGAGCTTCAGCAATTGGGGTCGCGTCGTGGTGCACGAGTGCCGCAACCCGGCGCTGAAGCATCTCGAGCGCAAGTCGATCGCCCAGATCGCCCAGGAGCAGGGCAAGGACGGCGTCGGCGCCTTCCTCGACGTGGTGCTCGACGACAACCAGGAGGTCGAGCTCACCATGGCCTCGTGGAACACGCGCGAGGACCGCATGCGCGAGCTCCTGAACAACAAGTCCATCCTGATGGCGCTGGGCGACGGCGGCGCGCATGTCGACATGCTGTGCGACGCCGGCTACCCGACCTACCTGCTGGGCACCTGGGTGCGCGAGAAGGAGGCGATCACGCTGGAGGAAGGCGTGCGCAAGCTCACCTCCGACCCCGCCGACCTGTTTGGCCTCAAGGACCGCGGCCGCCTGCAGAAGGGCGCCCCCGCCGACGTGGCGATCTTCGATCCCGCCCGCATCGGCTCGACCAACCACGGCGAGCGCCGCTACGACCTGCCCGGCGGCGCCAAGCGCATCGTGATGCCGTCGAAGGGCGTCGAATACACGGTTGTGAACGGCGCGGTCACCTGGGAGCAGGGACGGCTCACCGAGGCGAAGGCGGGGGTGGTGTTGCGGGGGTAGTAAGCTTGCGTCTGACCATGATCGTTCTTGACGCCACCAGTGAGCCGCAGGATAGAGCGAAAATCGGTCTACGAGATTAAATCTCGCTACCGCGATGTTACTCTAGCGAGGAAGCCGATCGACGCAGTGGATGTATGAGAATGGCGTCTTGTCGCCGCTAGGGCTGACAATTTGGAAACACTTGGTCTTGTATTCGGGCGGGTAGTCGACAATGAAATAGGCGAGGCCGCTTGCCATTTTGTCAGCGTATTCGGTATGTCGCTTGAGGAGCGCGCAAAGCTCTGCAGCATCTGTGCTATTTACGCGATCGCCAACGTCATAACGACCTAGCATTGCCTTGAAGAAAATCTTGGCCGCGCCCTGCGTTTCGAAACTTCGCGTGTCGATCGTTACTGATTTTGCGTGTCCCATGCATATTCTCGCAATTTCTAGATTGCTCTAGCTGGTTCCAGCACCTTCCTATGGCAGCGTTCCTAGATTAGGTATCCCAGCCGAGCGCATCGCTCATCCCGTTGCGAACAAGCGGACTATTGCAGAGCCTTGTGTCTCAGTCTAGTCCACTCTATAATCTCCAACTATAGCGGTTTTGTTGGAGATTTGAGGCGATATGGACTTGATAGCGTTTCTAGGCGATACTCTAGTCCACATTTCCCGTCTCGCATTGACGGGGCGGCCACAAGATGTGCAGGCACAGCTTCGGCAAGCGATCGTAAAGCTTCGTAAGGGCGACGCCGAACTTGCACAGCGTCTAGCTGGCTTGTTGGCTCTCTCGCCGTCTGTCGCTGCGCCGTTGCGCGACGTGGGCGCAAGCATGGTTCCAGTTGATGCCGACAGTAGGCTCGCGCTTGTTCGAAATGAATACCCAGTTCTGTTGCGCGAAGAACTTATTCTGGCAACCGATACACGAGCGCAGCTGCAACAGGTCGTCGAAGAAAATAGATCGATCGAGAAGCTTGAAAGGTTGGGTATTCCTCCAACGAGATCGCTGCTTTTCGTTGGGCCTCCGGGAGTCGGAAAGACATTGAGCGCGCGGTGGTTGGCTGCTGAGTTGAAGAGGCCGCTCGTGAGTCTGGATCTTGCTACCGTTATGAGTAGCTATCTCGGAAAGACAGGCGCCAACGTCAGACAAGCGCTGGATTATGCGAAGAGTGTTGAATCGGTATTGCTGCTCGATGAATTCGACGCGATCGCGAAACGGCGAGATGACGATAGCGACATAGGTGAACTCAAGCGTCTCGTGAATGTGCTTCTTCAGGAGATAGACGATTGGCCATCAACGAGCTTGCTAGTAGCTGCAACAAATCATGGTGAACTACTGGATCCGGCTGTTTGGCGGCGGTTCGATGACGTAGTGCAATTCGATCTCCCCAGCACAGACGAACGAGGGCGCGTACTGGTGCAATTGCTCGGGGAGGGTGACGAAATTGTACCGTGGATTCCGGTTCTCATAGAGCTTTGGAAAGGGCGTTCCTACGCGGATATCGCACGAGCCACCCAGTGGCTTCGGCGTAGAGCCGCGGTTCAAGGCGGAAGCATCGTTGAACCACTTCTTGACAAGATCGGAGATGAGTTACGCGCAGCGGAGCCGGTGGAGCGAAAGAAGGTCGCCGAGATACTTCAGGATGCAGGGTTCTCGGATCGACGTATCAGTAATGTCGTTGGAATTTCTCGTGACACCATTCGGCGCAGTCGCAAGGCCACGCCGAACGATGGGTAGGAGTCAATCAAGATGGCAAGCCCCCGCTACCTTATTGGACAAGGTGAGAAGCTTTCGGAAGAAATAGCTCGACCCCCGCGAGGGATGGGCGAGAAGGCACATCCATACAGCTTTGATG
The DNA here is from genome assembly GCA_947469635.1 of Rhodospirillales bacterium. Taxonomy (GTDB): domain Bacteria; phylum Pseudomonadota; class Alphaproteobacteria; order Reyranellales; family Reyranellaceae; genus Reyranella. The sequence goes on from CANIRG010000105.1 coordinate 13,463, forward strand.
ATGCGCGACGTCGTTTGGCGCCACAACTAAGGGCAGCCGCCGCTTCGATCGCCAATTTGCCGACGCTCGCCTGCCCAGGTGGCGAAGCAGTGCTTGAGATGACGCTCCATCCTAGCTATCTGGCTAAAAGCTACTACCCGTCAGCGTTCATCAGAGAACTCGACCTTCAGCATCTTGGGAGTCGCGCCACCCATATTGCGCCAGACAAGATCGTCTCAAAGCGCGCCAAGGAATCTGAGAAACTGCAACCGGCCCCTGTACTTTATCTCTCTGGCAACAGTCGAGGCATCAGGGAGTTTGCGGAGAAAATTGACCAATGGCGCCCTGCCAAAGATGATGTCCGCGACGATTTCCGTCAGATCGAGACTATCGCTGCTCCTGGTCGGAACCGTCTTAAGCATATTTCGCCCAAGTATCGTGCCGGACAATCTATTCCGCTTGAAGTCGTGCTCCACGCACCGGCTGACGATCACGCTTTCATCATCGCGGGATTTGAGAAGTACGTGCGGACCCTTGGTCTACGCGTTGATATCGAACGAAGGCGCCAAGCCGGAGGCTTGTGCTTTTTGCCTCTCCGAGCACCACGAGAATCATTGGATGATTTGCTGAACTTTTCTTTCATTCGCGCTCTGAGAGAGGTTCCTCGTATTGCCCCTTTTGAACCGACGCTTCGGATCAGTGGACCACAGTTCCGAATGCCGCTGCGACCGGAACAAGCAATCGCGCCTGATCTCGCGGTCGCCATCTTTGATGGTGGGCTTCCCGAAGATCACGGCCTGGATAGTTGGGTGACTCTCCACGACGCTCCTGGTGTTGGAGCGCCCGTGACGGCAGCTCAGAAGCATGGATTGGCTGTGACCTCAGCGTTCCTATTTGGGCCGGTCTCCGAAGGTGTGCAACATGCCATTCCCTTTGCGAATGTCGACCATTGGAGGATCATCGGAGCCGATCACAGGGCAGATGACTTCGATTTGTTTACTTTACTAGAGCGGCTCGAAGGAATTCTTACGTCGCGTCGCTACGACTTCGTCAATATCAGCTTGGGGCCGGATTGCGTTATCGATGATGACGACGTAAATGTATGGACGTCCTCGCTGGACCAACTTTTGGCTCCCGGTGAAACCGTCGCTACCGTCGCATGTGGCAACAACGGGGAGCGGGATCGAGGCGGCGGCCTACACCGGGTCCAACCACCGTCGGACGGAGTAAATATGTTGGCGATCGGAGCATCCGATCGGGTTGGTAGCGGATGGAAGCGCGCGCCTTACAGTGCTTGTGGTCCGGGGCGAAGTCCGGGCTTTGTAAAGCCAGACTTTCTCACTTTCGGTGGATCGTCTGGGTCTCCATTTCTAGTGCTCGCTGATGTGGCGCCGCCGCGAGTCTCTGGCACCCAAGGTACTAGTTTCGCCGCTCCTTTGGCTATGCGTTCAGGTGCGGGCATTCGAGCGCAGTTCGCTGAGCCACTTTGGGCGCCTACCGTTAAGGCCTTGCTCGTTCATCACGCGAACCGCTCTGATCATCCCAAGGCTGAGGTAGGATGGGGTTTCGTCTCGCATAACTTGGGGGATCTAGTGTTGTGCGGAGACCACGAAGCACATGTTGTGTACCAACGCCAAATGCCGGTGTCTGGTGCAGTACGATTGTATCTTCCCCTTCCGACAGGATTGACGGGCAATGTCGAGATCAAGGCGACTTTTTGCTTTTATTGCGACGTAGATCCTGAAGATGCGATCAACTACACCCGAGCTGGTTTGGAGATTCAGTTTCGACCGAATACACGGCTAATCCCGCCACCCTACCGCAAGAATGGAAAGCTAATTACGCCAACGACTCCGTCGAGTGATACATTTTTCTCTGCCGCTGATCTTTATGCGACAGAGCATATGAGGCGCGACGATGCGCAGAAGTGGGAGACAACCCTTTCGAAGACGAAGACCAAGCGTGCGGCATCGTTGGTTCAGCCGGCATTTGACGTCAGTCAAATTACACGGGAACACGGTCACGCCAGCCGCAGAAGCTCAAACATGAAAGTAGCCTTAGTTCTCACAATCCGGAATCGAAACGCACCGAATCTCTATGATCAAGTGGTAGTTAGTTCGGGAAACCGTTTGCAGCCGATGCGGGCACGAGCGGGCGTCATCGTTCCGGTCAAGACGACCCCTTAACTTTAGGGCTCATCAGGGAATCGAGTGGGTGATTTGGGCAACTTCAGAGCGCTGGAAGCATGCATGTGAGGACCTTGAGCCGCAGATATTCCTGGTCGCGCAGGCCGTAGGCGCGGCGCTGGATGACGCGGATCTTGTTGTTGAGGCCCTC
>CANIRG010000106.1 GCA_947469635.1 Rhodospirillales bacterium
AGCCGCAGCGCCACGCGGGCACAGCCGGCCATGACGTCGCCGATCGTCGGTACTTCGAGCGGGAGATGGCGCGTGATCCGCGAGATCAGCGTCTCGCCGAGCAACAGCAGGAAGACCATCGATTCCAGCGCATTCAGCCCGCGCGTCGCGGCGTTCCGGGCCGTCAGCGTCGCCAGGATCGCCGCGGCGCCGGTGAAGGCATAGAAGGCGAGCCCGCCCATCCACCAGTCGCGCGCCAGGCCGAGCTTCAACCCGCGAAAGGCCCCCTTCTCGCCGACCAGGCCGGTAAGCCAGGCCGCCATGTCGTGGCGCCAGTGCCAGACCGCCCAGAGCAGGCCGCCGGCGATGAAGGGTACATAGAGAATGACGGCGGCCGAAGTCGCCTCGGGGCCGGCCGCCGTGGTCATCAGGATCATGAACAGGTAGCGCGCCAGCACCGGTAGCAGGATCACGACGTTGAGGCCGACCAGCAGCCGCCCGGCGGTAGCGTCGTCGACCGGGGCGATGCGGCCCTGCGGCGTGTTGGGCCGCAGCCACGCGCGGAAGACGAGATTGAAGCCACGCCAGTAGGTCAGCGCCAGCAAGGTATGGTGCGCGATCCGTCCGTGCAGACTCTGGGGATCACCCACCTGGCCCGCCACAAGGCGAGCGACGATCCAAAGCGCCAGCAAGGCCAGCGCATCGAGAAACGCCGCCTGCAGAAACGCGCGCAACGGTGAATCGCCTGCGTGTCGATCGATGATGCCGTGCCGCATCCTGTGGAGCAGCAGACGGGTGAAATGCTCGGCGGCCAGGCCAGCGACCACGATGCCGACCAGGAGGCCCACGGTCGCGAGATCGAATCGCTGCGGCAGCCGGGCAAGGTAGCTGCCCAGATCGGGGAGGTGAGAAAAGACATGCTCGAGACGCTCGAACAGCGCCCGCAGCGCGGGACCCAATGCTCCCTCGCCGCCATAGGCGGTCTGCGCCTCCGCACCCCGTCCGGCCAGGATCAGGATCGCACTCGCCGATAGTATCCGTCTCAGCCCCATCGCAAAGACGGTAGGCCAGATCAGCCGGCGTCACCAGTGGATGCCGGCGCCGGGGGGCGCCAGAACTGCCAGGCGACCACCAGGCCCAGCAGCGCCATGCCGATCAGGCGTGCCGCCACCATGCCCCCGACATAGTCGTCGATCAGGTCGGGGAAGGTGCAGGCGATACCCGCCACGAAGCAGACCACCCGCTCCGCAATCGAGAGCGGGCGGCGCATATGGCCCTGCGTGGCGAAGGCCAGTGCCACGATGCCGACGGCCGCACCGATCGTCACCCAGATCGCCCAACCCCAGAACAGGCCCTTGGGGAACTCGAGCAGCAGCCCGCTGCCGATGGGATCGAGCACGAAGATGAAGGGCACGAGGAAAGCCGGCAGCGCGTACTTCCAGCTCTGCAGCGTGGTGATGTAGGGATCGGCGCGCGTCAGCGTCGCGGCGGCAAAGGGCGACAGCGCCGTCGGCGGCGAGACCTCCGAGAGCACGGCGTAATAGAAGATGAACATGTGGGCGGCGTAGTCGGGCACACCGAGCTTGATCAGCGCCGGCGCGGCGATCACGGCACACATGATGTAGGACGCCGTCACCGGCACGGCGAGGCCCACCACCCAGACGATCAGGGAGGTGTAGATCGCCGTCCAGAACAGCGAACCGCCCGCCAGGTCGATGACGATGGAGGAGAACTTCAGCGCCAGGCCGGTCTTGGTGATGATGCCGACGATGATGCCGGCGCAGGCGCAGGTCGCGGCCACGCCGAGCGCCTGGATCGAGCCGTCGGCCAGTGCGCGCAGGAGCTTGCCGGGCCACAGGGCCGTGTCGGCGCGCAGGTAGCTCACCAGGATGGCGAGCAGGATCGACCAGAACACGGCGTAGGTGGCCGAGTAGCCCCAGATCATCAGCACGACGACCGAGATCAGCGACGTGAAGTGGAAGCCGTAGCGCAGCACGAGCTGGCCGAGCGTCATGTCGATCGCCGGATCGACCGAGCGCAGGCCGTACTTGCGCGCGTCGATCTCCGTCATCACCAGCAGGCCGAAGTAGTAGAGACAGGTCGGGATGATCGCCATCCGCACGATGTCGAGGTAGGACATCTTGAGGTACTCGGCGATCAGGAAGGCCGCCGCGCCCAGCACCGGCGGCGACAGGATGGCGCCGAGGCCGCCCGCGGCCAGCAGGCCGCCCGCCGCGCTCTTGCCGTATCCCGCTTCGCGCATGATCGGCCATGCGACCGTGCCGATGGTGACGGTGGTGGCGACGCCCGAGCCCGACGGCCCGCCCAGCAGGAACGACGACAGCACCACGGCGCGGCCGGCGGCATTGGGCTGGCCCTTCATGGCGCGCAGCGAGAAGTCGATGAAGAAGCGGCCGGCACCCGAGGCCTGCAGGATGGCGCCGAAGATGGTGAACAGCACGATCAGGCTCGCCGAGACGTCGATCGCCGAGCCGAAGATGCCGTTCAGCGTCATGTAGAGTTCGGCGATCAGGTCGATCAGCGGGTAGCCCTTGTGCGTCCACGGTGCCGGCAGGTAGTTGCCCCACAGGCCGTAGGCGAAGAACACCATCGACACGATCGGCATGATCCAGCCGGTGGCGCGGCGGGTCGATTCGAGCACCAGCAGGATCAGGACGGCGCCGACGGCGATGTCCATCTTGCTGGGATCGACGTAACGGTCGAGGAAGTCGTCGGAGCCGGCGAGGCTGGTCCAGCTGCCGCCGGTCATCATGTACCAGATGATGGCCACGACCAGGCCGGCCGCCGCGATGTCCCAGGGCGCGATGCGGTTGCGCCAGCTCTTGACCATGGGGAACAGCAGGAAGACGAGGCCGAGCGCAAAGGCGACGTGGATCTCGCGCAACGACTGCTGGTCGACGGTGCTGGCGGCGGCATAGAGATGGAACACCGTCATGACGACGGCGATGCCGGTCAGGAGCTTGCCCCACCAGTTCGAGAATTTGTGGACGGCGCCGTCTTCCTGCTCGATCAGCTCCTCGACCTTGAGGCGCTCGGCTTCGCTCAGCTCGCTCTGTACGCTCATCGTCCCCATCCCCAAAACGAACGGGGCTCCCGCGAAGGGAGCCCCGGAAACGCCTGTGCCGATCCTACGACAGCTTGATGCCCTTCTCGGCGAAATACTTCAGCGCGCCGGGATGGAACGGCACCGAGGAATTGGCCGTCTTCTGGTTCTCCGCCACCATGTCGGTAGTGGCCTTGTGGGTGGCCAGCAGGTCGGGGTGGTTCTCCCACAGCGTCTTGATGATGGTGTAGGCCTGCGCATCGGGCATCTTGGCCGGCACGATCAGGATGTTCCAGATGGCGATGACCGGCACATCCTCGTTCTGGTTGGGATAGGACTTCGCCTTGATCTTGCTCGCCGAGAAGACCGGGCCGTACTTCTTGTTCAGCGCCGGCACCAACTCGGCGGTATCGATCAGCTTGATCTTGATGCCCTGCGTCGCCGCCAGGTCGGTGATCGCCGCGACCGGCGGGCCGCCGTTGAAGAAGTAGCCGTCGAGCTTGCCGTCCTTCATGGCGTTGGTGCTCTCGGCCGGCGCCAGGCGCTCGCGCTTGATGTCGGTGTTCTTGAGGCCGAGCTCCTCCATGGCGCGCTGGGCCATCACCTCGGAGCCGCTGACCGGGGCGCTGGTCGAGATGCGCTTGCCCTTGATGTCCGAGAGCTTGTTGATGCCGGTGCCTTCCATGGTCACGAAATGCACCAGGTTGGGATAGACCACGCAGAGGGTGCGCGACTCGACGGGCTTGCCGACGAACTTGTCGAGGCCCTTGATGGCGTCGTAGGCGGTGTCGCACTGGGTGAGCGCCATCTCCGCCTTGCCGTCCCGGATCATGTGCATGTTGGCGACCGAGCCGGCGGTGGCCTCGGCGGTGACCGCCCAGCCCGGCACCTTCTTGCTCAGGATGTTGGCCATGGCGCCGCCCAGCGGATAGTAGACCGCGCCGGTCGTGCCGGTGGCGATGGAGAATTGCTGGGCCTGCGCCAGCGCCGGACGGCTCAGGGCCCAGGCAGCGGATGCCGCGCCCGCGGCGATGAAATGACGACGATCCATTGGATGTTCCTCCGTAAGGGGGCGGAACAAACCATGGCGCGCCGCCAACTACAAGTTACCTGCAGCCGCGATGTAAATCGCGGTCGAGACGACTCCCAGCGCCGTCCGCCCCGCATGCAGCCGGCCCCAGCGCGCCAGCAGCCGGCCGCTCGCCGGTCCGGCATCGCCGAGCGCCGTCGCCTTGAGGGCGTTGTTGACCGACATGATGCACAACATCGTGTAGGGCCAGCCCGCCACCAGCACGATGGCGCCGACCATCCAGCGCAGATCCTTCGTCTGCCACCAGGCGAGAAGGCTGAGCGCAAAGCCGATCAGCGCGAGCGACGCCTGCATCCGTGCGCCACGCGCATAGGAGGGTTTCCATTGGATGAGCTGACCGCGAGCATCGAGCGCGTCCCGTGAAGGATGTTCGACGAAGCTCACATAGAGCGCCGCCCCGCTGAACACGGCGGCGACAGTCAGGGCCAGAATACCGAGAACCACCGTGGCCCCCTCAGTCGCAGATGGCCAGGGCCTCGCAGACCATCAACGCGCCCTCCCGCAGATGCTCGTTCACGACAACGTGTCGTGCCGGCCGCGAGTTGCGGTCGGGGAAAGCGTCGACCCATCGTCTGTTGAGCGACTCCTTGTCGACGTCCGGCGCCACATAGATGCGCAGGCGCAGGATATCGTCCAGGGACAGGCCAGCCGCTGCCAGAACCCGCGCCAAGTTGGCGAACATGAACTGGCATTGACGGTCCGGCTCGGGCGGCGTCCTGCCCGTGGCGATGTCGAAGCCCCAGATGCCCCCGGTCGCAACCGTGTTGCCGATCCGCGTCGCCGCCGGCACGGGCTGGCCTGCGTGGGTGAAGCCTTCGACGTAGATACTTGTGCGCTTCATGCCGGAACGACCGAGGCGAAGTGCTGGGCGATGTCCCGCCGCGTCGCGACCCACACCCGGTCGCCGAGCGATGCCAGGCGGTCGAGGATTGCCAGCACGGCAGCGAAGCGGCCGGGCCGACCGCAGATCCTGAGATGCAGGCCGATCGTCAGCATCGAGGTCGCACCGCGCTCTGCTTCGGCCAGCTGCACGTCGAGCGCGGAGCCGACATAGCCCGAGAATTCCTGCGGCTGCACGAAGCCGTTGGCGTTGAAGAACTTCATGTCGTTGGTGTCGAAACCGTAGGGAAGCACGAGCATGGGCTTGGACCGCGCGCTGCGATCCCAGTACGGGAGATCGTCGTCGAGGGCATTCGAATCGTAGAGGAAGCCCAGCTCGCCCAGCAGGTCGCGCGTCCACGGGCTTTGGCTGCCGCGACACATGAAGCCGACGGGCCGCACGCCGGTCGCCTCGGTCATAACCGCAAGAGAGCGCTCGATATCGCGTCGCTCAGTCGCGGCATCGGTGTAGTCGGAATGCGGCTGCCAGCGCCAGCCATGCACCGCCGGCTCATGGCCTGCCGCGACGGCGGCCTGCGCGAGATCGGGCAGGCGTTCGACGGCACGACCACACATCATCAGCGTGCAGGGAACGCGATGATGGGCGAAGGCATCGAGAAAACGCCACAGGCCGACGCGCATGCCATAGTCGAAGACCTGTTCCTGGACGAGATCGCGAAGGCCGGGCGTAGATGGCCGCGGCACCTCGCTCGTGGGCTCGTTGCGCGGATCGCCCTGCTCCACCGAGAATTCGCCGCCCTCCTCGAAATTGAGCGCCAACGCTACGGCTACGCGCGCACCGTTGGGCCACAGGAACTTCGGCCGCTCCCGGCCATAGCCGCGGAGATCGCGCACGATCGGCATCGTCAGTTCCCGCCCACACGGCGCATCGGGCCTGCGTCGATCAACCTGTCGAGATTGGGCGGCATGGCTTCGATACGCCTGAGCTCCAGCAGGAGTCGCGCGGTCTCCTGGACCTGGCCGAAGAACTTCCCGCCCAGCAGCTCCGGCGAAAGCTGTTCCTGGAACGACGGCAGGATCATGCCCATGCGGTCGATTAGGGGGATGAGCTCATCCATCGACATGTTCTGACGCTTGGCAGTGTACTCGAGGAATTTTGGCCGGTCGGACCGGAAGGCGGCGCTGGCGTCGCCCCAGATTTTCATCAGCTTGGCGATCTCGCCCGGATTGTCGCGGATATAGTCGGTGCGCGCCACCAGCGTCGAGGCGTTGATGACGCCGATCTCCTGCGAGGTGGCGATGCGGACCGCGCCTGCCTTTTCCATCGCCCCGACATGCGGCTCCCACGCCACGGCGGCATCGATCTGGTTGGCGAAGTAGGCGGCCGGAATATTGGCCGGCGCGACATTGACCAGCGTCACGTCCTGCTGGGTGAGGCCGACAAGGCTCAGCGCCTTCAGGATATTGCCGTGCCCCGTCGTGCCGAGCGACACGCCGATCTTCCTGCCCTTGAGGTCGGCCAGCTTCCTGATACCCGACGCCGGCGTGGCGACGATGCGGGTGTGCGAGGTCGTGACGTTGTTCAGCAGGATGATGTTGATGGGCAGGCCGTTGGCGAAGCCGGTCACCGCGGGAAAATCGCCCAGTATCGCCACGTCGACCTCCTTGGCGGCGAGCGCCGGCAGCATCGCGGGACCGCTGGCAAAGGGCTTCATCTCGGCGTCGAGGCCCGCCGCCTTGAAGGCATCCGTGCCCAGCGCATAGGCGGCCTGCAGGTTGATGTCGCTGCTCTGCCAAGCGAGGCGCACCTTTGCCCCCGCGTCGGTCAGGGACGCCAGCGAGAAGATCGACGAGAGCAAGACCAGACGCCACATATGCCACTCCATTCGCCGACTAAGGCTTGCCGTCCCAATGAACGAGACGACGCGAGATCCACTGCAGGCCCCTGTCGCAGGCGAGGCCGAGCAGGCCGATGAGCACGATGCCCACGAACACGTCCTTGGTGCGGAAGAAATTGCTGGCATCGAGGATGATGAAGCCGAGCCCCCGGTCGCCGCCCAGCAGTTCGGCGGCGACGAGAATGGTGAGGCCGGTGCCGATGCCGATGCGCAGTCCCGTCATGATGTGCGGCAGAGCCGATGGGAAGATGACGTAGCGGAAGACCTGGAACGGGCTCGCGCCCAGCGACAGGGCAGCCCGGATCGAGTCGGGCCGCACGCTGCGGACGCCGGCCTGGGTATTCAGCATGACGATGAGAAAGACGCTGAGGAAGATCACCAGCATCTTCGACAGCTCGCCGATCCCGAACCACAGGATCAGCAGCGGAATGATGCCGAGCGGCGGGATCGGACGCAGCACCTCGGCCGGCACGAGGAACACCGCATCGACCAGCCGGTAGCGGCCGCGCAGCAGGCCCAGAACGATCCCGAGCACGACGGCCACGCTGTAGGCCACCAGGATGCGTTGAACGCTGGCCCACAAATGGGAGAGGAAGCTGCCGCCGGAATAGCCATTGCGCAGGATGTCGACGAAGGCTCCGATCACCGTGCCGGGACTGGGCAGGATGACGGGCGTGGCGAAGCCGTGGGCCGTCCCCACGTACCATAGCGCCAGTATCGCCAGCGGCGAGGCGATGGCGATGGTCCAGTAGAGCCGACGCTCAGTGCCCGGGGACATCGGCCAGGCCTTTGCGAAGCTCGCGGTAGATGGTCTCGCGCATCGCCACGAACGATGGATGCAGACGGTTCTCGGCGGCCCAGCGCGGCGCCGGCAAGTCGACACGATGTTCCTTCCAATCGGTGCCCTTCTGCGAGGGCAGGACCAGGATGCGGTCGGCGAGGAACACGGCCTCCTCGATCGAGTGGGTGACGAAGACGATGGTACAGCCGGTGGCTGCGTGGATCCGCAACAGCTCCTCCTGCAGCGTCTCGCGCGTCTGCACGTCGACTGCCGCAAAGGGCTCGTCCATCAGCATGATCCTGGGCCCGGCGGCCAGCACGCGGGCGACGCCGACCCGCTGCTTCATGCCGCCTGAAAGTTGATAGGGATAGTGCCGTTCGAACCCCTGGAGCCCGACCAGCCTCGCCATTCGCGTGCCCATCTCGCGTCGCTCCGCCAGCGGCCGCTTCCGGCAGGTGAGATTGAAGGCAATGTTCTCCTCGACGGTCATCCAGTCGAACAGGGCGCCGCTCTGGAAGACGACCGCACGGTCGGGACCCGGTCCCGTGATCGGCCGACCTTCGAAGGCAAGCTCGCCATCGCTCGGCATCAGGAAGCCGGCAATCAGATTGAGCAGCGTCGTCTTCCCGCAGCCCGATGGCCCCAGCAGGCAGACGAACTCGCCGGCTTCCAGGCTGAACGAGGCGTCGCTCAGCACGGGCTGGTCCTGGTAGCGGAAGCAAAGGCGGTTGGCCGTGAGGATGGGCACCGGCGAACCGTAGCGATGCATCCCGGCCACTAAGAGCAATTAATTGCCGGCCGAAGGGCCGCGTTCTATCGTGGCCTCTCTGTGAAATCCGGCTGCAAGGAGCGATCCGATGGCCAGCACCGAAACCATTCCCGTCATCGACCTCGGCCCCTGTCTCGCCGGCGAGCCGGGCGCGCTCGACCGGACCGCGAAGGAGCTGCGCTTTGCGCTCACCGAGATCGGCTTCTACTTCATCGTCAATCACGGCGTCCCGCGGACGCAGATCGACGGCGTGTTCGAGGCGGTGAAACGCCTCCATGACCTGCCGGTCGAGGCCAAGGCCAGGTTCAAGCTCGACAACCACAACACCGGCTACCTGCCGATGCGCGGCAACACGCTCCGGACCTCGACCGTGCAGACCGGCACGCGGCCCAACCTCAACGAGGCGTTCTTCGTCAAGCGCGAGCTCGCCCCCGACCATCCCGACGTGCTGGCCGGCCGGCGCTATCGTGGCCTCAACCGCTGGCCCGATGCCGAACTCCCCGACTTCCGGCCCACCATCATCGCCTATTGCGACACGATGGAGCGGCTGGTGAAGAAGATGGTGCGGCTTTACGCCCGCGCGCTCGACCTGCCGGCGGTCTACTTCGACGGGCCGTTCGAGGACTGCCAGTACACGCTGCGCATGACGCACTATCCGCACCAGGAAGGACCGGCGCTCGACGAGTTCGGCCTGGCGCCACACACCGATACGAGCTTCCTCACCCTGCTCGCGCCCAACGACGTGCCGGGCCTGTCCATCCGCAGCCAGAGCGGCAAGTGGATCGAAGCGCCGGCCATCGCCGACGCCTATGTGGTGAACGGCGGCCAGATGCTGCAGCGCTGGACCAACGACCTTTTCCTCGCGACGCCGCACCGCGCCATCAACAGCACCGGCGGCGAGCGCTATGCCATTCCGTTCTTCTGCGACAGCAACATCGACTGGCCGGTCGCGGCCGTGCCGACCACGGTCGGCCTCGACAAGCCGCCGAAGTATCCGACAACCTGGTACAGCGACTACATGGCCTGGTACCAGAAGCGGAACTACGACGTGCTCAACACCGACCAGCAGGCGGCGGACTGAGCCGATGGGCACGCCAGTCGAGCTGCGGACAGCCATCCCGATCCTGCGCATCTTCTCGGTCGACAAGGCCAAGGAGTTCTATGTCGGCTTCCTCGGCTTCACCTTCGACTGGGAGCATCGCTTCGGCGAGAACTTCCCGCTTTATGCGCAGGTGTCGCGCGGCGGCTTCGCGCTGCATCTCAGCGAGCATCATGGCGACGCCTGTCCCGGCGCTGCGGTGATGATCATGATGCAGGGCATCGACGCCCTTCATCGCGAGATCACCGCGACCGACTATCGCTACGCCAAGCCCGGCCTCGAGGAACAACCGTGGGGCGCGCGCACCATCATGGTCACCGACCCGTTCGGCAACCGCCTGACCTTCGCCGAGCCGATCGAAAAGAAATAGATGGCCGCCCTCACCCGCGTCGAAGCCCACGTCTTCCGCACGCCGATCAAGGATCCCGTTCGCACCTCCTTCGGCACCATGACCGAGCGCGTGGCGGTGTTCGTGAGCGCCGAGGACAGCGACGGCGCGCGCGGCTGGGGCGAGGTCTGGTGCAACTTCCCCAACGCCGCGGCGGAGCATCGCGCGCTCCTCTTCGCCGACATCGTGGCACCGCGGGCGCTGGGCAAGCCGATCGACGATCCGGTGGCGCTGTGGGGCGAGATCGACCGCGCGCTCCATGTGCTGCGCATCCAGAGCGGCGACGCCGGTGCCCTGTCGGCCGCCGCCGCCGGGCTCGACCTCGCCCTCCATGACTTGAGGGCGCGCAAGCGCGGCCTGCCGCTATGGCGCGCGCTTGGCGGCACGGACGACCGGCCAGTGCCGGTCTATGGCAGCGGTATCAATCCGGGGCCTGGCGCCGTCGACACGGTGGCGCGGCTGCGCGACGCGGGCTATCGCGCCTTCAAGATCAAGGTGGGCTTTGGCGAGGAGACGGACCTCGCTTCGTTGCGGCCGGCGGCCAAGTCGTTGAACGCGGACGAGCGGCTGATGGTCGATGCCAACCAGGGCTGGGACCTGCGCAGCGCCTGCGCCATGCTGCCCAAGCTCGCCGAGTTCGGCCTGGGCTGGATCGAGGAGCCGCTGATGGCCGACCGGCCGCTCCGCGAGTGGGCGCAGGTCGCTGCCGCTGCACCCACGCAGCTTGCCGGCGGTGAGAATTTACGCGGCGCGGGCGGGTTTCAGGAGGCGATCGACTCGGGGCTGCTGGGCGTGGTCCAGCCCGACGCTGCCAAATGGGGCGGACATTCGGGCTGCCTGCCCGTCGCGAAGGCCGCGCTCGCCGCAGGCCGCACCTATTGCCCGCACTTCCTGGGCGGCGCGCTGGGGCTGATCCATTCGCTCCATCTGCTGGCGGCCGTGCGCGGGCCAGGCCTCTTGGAGGTCGACGCCAACGCCAATCCGCTGCGCGAAGGTCTGCTGGGCGACCTTATGACCGTGCGCGAAGGGTCGGTCGCGCTTCCCGGCGGACAGGGTCTCGGGCTAGAACCGGACATCAAATCGCTCGCCGCTCTCAGGACCCTGCATCTGGAGCGCCGCGCCTAGAAGAATAGAGGGAACGCCATGCTCGGCCTGATGCAAGACCGCCCGCTGCTGATCTCGCAGATGATCGATTTCGCCGCCGCCTATTACCCGGAAGTCGAGATCGTCACCCGCACGGTGGAGGGACCGATCCACCGCTACGGCTACCGGGACGCCGCCAAGCGCTCCAAGAAGGTGGCCGAGGCGTTGCAGGGGCTGGGCATCAAGCTCGGCGACCGCGTCGGCACCATCGCCTGGAACACCTATCGGCATTTCGAGCTCTACTTCGGCATCTCCGGCATCGGCGCGGTGCTCCACACGATCAACCCGCGCCTCGCGCCCGAGCATGTCGCCTATATCGCCAACCATGCCGAGGACGAGATCATCTTTGTCGACCTCAACCTGCTGCCGATCGTCGAGGGCGTGTTCAGCCAGCTCAAGACCGTGAAGCATGTCGTGGTCATGACCGACCGCGCCCACATGCCGGCGGGGAGCAAGATCCCCAACCTGCTCTGCTACGAGGAGCTGATCGCCGACAAGCCCGGCACGATCGAATGGCCGGTGTTCGACGAGAAGACGGCCTCGTCGCTCTGCTACACCTCGGGGACCACGGGCAATCCCAAGGGCGTGCTCTACTCGCACCGCTCCACCGTCATCCATTCCATGATGATGTGCTCGGGCCCGGTGCTCGGCATGACGCCGGACGACGCCATCCTGCCGGTGGTGCCGATGTTCCACGCCAATGCCTGGGGCCTCGTCTATGCCGCCCCGATCTGCGGCTGCAAGCTGGTGTTCCCCGGCCCCAAGCTCGACGGCGCCAGCGTCTACGAGCTGCTCGACACGGAGAAGGTGACGCTGTCGGCCGGCGTGCCGACCGTGTGGCTCGCGCTCCTCGATTATTGCGCCCAGAACAAGCTCAAGATGTCGTCTGTCCGGCGTACGCTGATCGGCGGCTCGGCCGTGCCGCTGGCGATGATCTCGCGCTTCTGGAAGGAGCACGGCATCGAGGTGGCGCAGGGCTGGGGCATGACCGAGATGAGCCCGCTCGGCACGCTGACGCGCTTCAACAAGGGCGAGCGCGACCTGCCGGACGAGGCGCGTTTCGCCATCACCGCCAAGCAGGGCCGGCCGGTGTTCGGCTGCGAGATGAAGATCGTCGACGATGCCGGCAACGACCTGCCGCAGGACGGCAGCGTCTCCGGCAACATGGTGGTGCGCGGTCCGTGGATCGTGAAAGGGTACATGAAGGGCGACGGCCGCAGCCAGTTCGGCAAGGACGACTGGTTCCAGACCGGCGACGTCTGCAAGATCGAGTCGGACGGCTCGGTAGTCATCACCGACCGCTCCAAGGACGTGATCAAGTCGGGCGGCGAGTGGATCAGCTCGATCGACCTGGAGAACGCCGCCATGGGCTGCCCCGGCGTGGCCGAGGCCGCCGTGATCGGCGTCGCCCACCCCAAGTGGGACGAGCGGCCGCTGCTGATCGTCGTGCGCCGCCCCGAGGCCGACGTCACCAAGGACGACCTGCTGAAGTTCCTCGACGGCAAGATCGCCAAGTGGTGGATGCCCGACGACGTGCAGTTCATCGACGCCATCCCGCACGGCGCCACCGGCAAGATCCTGAAGACCGCGCTGCGCAAGCAGTTCGAGAGCTACAAGCTGCCGACGGCGTGAGGGTGGTGATGGTCGTGGGAATCATGGTCGTGAGGCGGCTGGCGCAATTCGCCCACCGCCTGACGCACGACCTGGACCGCGCCCCATAACGCCAACCCCGACATGACGGCCGCGACGGCATAGTCCGGCCATCCCGTGCCCGAGCCGAAGACCCCGGCAGCCGCCGCCAGCACGGCGAGATTGCCGATCGCGTCGTTGCGCGTGCAGAGCCAGACCGACCGCATGTTGCTGTCGCCGTCGCGCCAACGGTAGAGCAACACCGCCACGCCGAGATTGGCGGCAAAGGCCAGCGCGCCGATGGCGCCCATGACCGGAGCCGCCGGCACCGTTCCGGCCATCGCGTGCTGGACCGTGGTGATCGCCACCCACAGGCCGAAGGCGCCCATGCTGGCCGCCTTCACCAGCGACGCCCGCGCCCGCCAGCGCAGGGCGAGACCCAGCACGAACAGGCTGATGCCGTAGTTTGCGGCATCGCCCAGGAAGTCGAGCGAATCGGCCAGCAGCGACACCGACTGTGCCGCAAGGCCGGAGCCGATCTCGACGGCGAACATCGCGAAATTCACGGCCAGCGCGACCCACAGGATGCGGCGGTAGGCTGGCGACGACGATGCGGAAAGTCCGTGATCGTGTTGGCAGCTCATCTCACTGTTCTCCGATATGAGTGACCATGTCCTCGACCATGCGCCGCACGTGCATATCGTCGGCACCGTAGAAGATCTGCTTACCCTGCCGATCCGCCCGCACCAGCCGCGCCCCCTTCAGCAGGCGCAGATGATGGCTGACCAGCGACACCGAGAGGCCCAGCCGCTCGGCGATATCCGATACGGCGAGCGGCGTGCGCAGGCAGGCGACGACGATCTTCAGCCGGCTGGGATCACCCAGCAGGCGGAACAGGTCGGCCAGCGCCACCGCGTGGTCGTCGGACAGGACGGTTTTCTTAGCTTTCGACATTTGAATATCTGTTCAAATGTCGTACCGAGTCATCCCGATGTCAAGGGCGGCTGTGCGCCATGTCGGCGACCACGGCAGCCAGCACGATCGCTCCGCCGATCAGGGTGAGCACCGCAGGCTGCTCGGCGAAGGCGAGCCACACCCAGAGCGTGGCGAGCGGCGTCTGCAGCACGCCGATCAGCGCCCCGCGCGTGGCCGAGACCAGCGGCGTGCCGAAGGCCAGCAGCAGGAGGCCGAGGCCGAACTGGGTCACGCCGAACAGGACCAGGAGCCCCAGCTCGGCCAGCGTCACGCCGAGCGGCGAGGCGAAGGGCAGCACGAGCGCCGCGCACAGCAGCGCCGAGGCGCAGACCGCCGGTACCATGTTGATATCGCGCTGGCGGCGGATCAGCACGATCACCAGCGCCATCAGCGCCGCCATGGCAAAGGCCAGCAGATCGCCGACAATCCGCCCGTCGAGCATCGCCGGGCCGGCCATGACCGCCATGCCGGCGAAGGCGGCAACCGTCGCTGCCAGGGTCCGGGCACTCTCCCGTTCGCCGAGCACGACCCAAGCGATGGCCGCAGTGACAAAGGGGATGGCGGCATCGATCACCATCACGTCGGCGACGCTGGTCAGGCGCATGGCAGTCAGGAAGCAGATCGTGGCCAGGGCTGAGCAGACTGCTATCAGCAGGCCATCCCTGCCGATGGCGCGAAACGACTGAACGAACCGTCCCCTCTCCTGCACCCCCACCACGACGGCGAGGAAAAGGCCACCGAACAATCCCCGCCAGAACAGCAGCGTCCAGGCATCGACCGGGATGAGCCGCGTGTAGAAGCCGGCGCTCGAATAGGCGACGGCCGATGCGGTGAGCAGAAGCGTGCCGAGCCAGGCCCTGGTCATCGAACCAGTGCGACGCAATCGATCTCGAGGTCGAACGGGCCGAACCAGCCGCCCGGACAGAAGAACGTTCGCGCGGGCTTATGCGCGCCGAGATACTCGGCGTAGATCGCATTCACGGTCGCGAAGTAGGCCGGATTCGAGCAATAGACCGTGCACTTCACGACTCGCTCGAGGCCGGAGCCTGCGGCCTCCAGGCAGCTCTTGAGATGCTCCAGCACCCGACGGGCCTGCGCGTCGATCGGCAGGATGTCGTAGGCGCCGGTTTCGGGATTCACCGGTGGCATGCCCGAGACATAGACCCATTCGCCGGCGCGAACGACGGGAGAGGTCGGGACAGAATTGCGCTCGGCGAATTTCGCCAGCGCGGGGACGTGGGGTTTGGATATTTCGATCATGGAGGGACCTTAAGCAGCCTCTGCTGACAGCGTTGTGTCAGTAGTGATAGAGCTGCCGCATGCGCCGCTCCGACCGTCTGTTCGACATCATCCAGCGCCTGCGCACGGCCACCAAGCCGACGACGGCCGCGATGCTGGCCCAAGAGCTCGAAGTGACGCCGCGCACCGTCTATCGCGACATCGCCACGCTGCAGGCACGCCGTGTGCCCATCGATGGCGCTGCGGGTGTCGGCTACGTCCTGCGCAAGGGCTTCGATCTGCCGCCGCTGATGTTCACCATCGACGAGGTCGAGGCCATCGCCGTGGGCGCTCGCCTGGTCCGCCGCCTGCGCGATCCCAAGCTGCAGGAGGCCGCGAACGCCGTGCTCGCCAAGGTGACGGCCGTGGTGCCGGAGCGCCTGCGACCGCACATCGCCGATGCGCCGATCTGGGTCTCGTCCGGCATGACGGCCGAGGCGCACGGCGCCGATCTCGCCGCGGTGCGGGCCGCCATCCGCAACTCGGCCAAGCTCTACATCTCCTACGCCGATGAGAAGGGCCGCCGCACCAACCGCACGATCTGGCCCATCGCCATGGCCTACTATGTCGATGTGACGCTCGTCGGCGCGTGGTGCGAGCTGCGCGGGGATTACCGGAATTTCCGGGTAGAGCGCATCCAGTCCTCCAAGGTGCTCGACGAGCATTTCGACCAGGACGGTGGCCGGCTGTTTCGCGAATGGTCCGCCCTGCCCAAGGAGCGGCCGGCAGCCTAGCAGCCTGTCGGACTTAGCGTCCTCAGGTAGTTTTTGTTAGAATCGCGCTTCGATCAAGCAACGAGAGCGCAGCGTAGATGAGCAACTTCCGGCAGGTTGACCGCG
>CANIRG010000107.1 GCA_947469635.1 Rhodospirillales bacterium
GGCTGCGCACGCGGTGGGTGAACAGGTTGGTGATGAGCGCCAGCACGAGGATGATGTAGTAGAGGAAGATCAGCCGATGGTTGGAGCTGAAGGGGATGCCCATCATCTCCGAGAAGGTCTGGCCCCCCGGCCGGGCCGTTTCAGTGAAGGTCGCGCCGAACAGACTCGGGCCGGGGATCGAACCGATGCCGGCCGGACCACCTGTGAGATCGACCCAGTTCAGCAGGACCAGACGGATAATCTCGCCGAACCCCATGGTCACGATGGCGAGGTAGTCGCCCCGCAGGCGCAGCACCGGAAAGCCCAGCAGCACGCCGAAGGCGGCCGCCATCATGCCGGCGAGCGGCAGCACGACCCAGAAGCTCAGGCCGTACTGCGTGCTGAGCAGCGCGTAGGCGTAGGCGCCGACGGCATAGAAGGCGACGTAGCCGAGGTCGAGCAGGCCGGCCAGGCCGACCACGATGTTGAGGCCCCAGCCCAGCATGATGTAGGTGAGCATCAGCACGCTGAGGTCCATGGTCTTCTGATCGGCGAAGGGCATGAACGGCATGAGGGCCGCCGCCGCGAGCAGCAGGCCACCGAACCATTTGACCGCGGCCTCGCCCAGCAGCGTGCCGCCTGCCGAATGACGCGCCTTGCCGGCTGCGTCGTTCACCCACGGCCAGATCGTGCGCAGGATGATCAGCACGCCGGCGATCACGATGAACCAGTGCAGGAAGGTCGAGGGCAGCTTGAGCGGCGCGGCACCGATGGCGCCCAGCACCACGCCGAGCGTAAAGGCCGGCCAACGCACGCCCGAAGCAGCCAACGAGAGGCCGAGCCTGCCGAAGAAGATCGTCACCACGGCAATGGCGAGGTCGACGAACTGGTAGTCGAACTCGATGCCCTTGCCGTAGTCGATCGTGCGGAAGCCGACGATGAAGACGCCGAGGGCGGACGCCACGAACGCGGTGAGCCCTGCGTCCTTCAGCATCGGTATGACACGCGGATCCATCGTCTCAGACCTTCTCGATCTCCGGCTTGCCGAGCAGGCCGGTCGGCCGGAAGATCAGCACCAGGACCAGGATCGAGAAGACCGCGACGTCCTTGTACTCGCTCGAGAAGTAGCCCGCCCAGAAGACCTCGATCACGCCGATCAGCAGGCCGCCCAGCATGGCGCCGGCCAGCGAGCCGATGCCGCCCAGAACGGCGGCAGTGAAGGCCTTGATGCCGGCGAGGAAGCCGATGAAGAAGTCGATGACGCCGTAGTACATGAGGAACAGCATGCCGGCGACGGCGGCCAGGGCCGCCCCCATCACGAAGGTGAGCGAGATGGTGCGGTCGACATTGACGCCCAGCAGCGCCGCCATCTTCATGTCCTGCTCGCAAGCGCGTTGCTGGCGGCCAAGCGAGGTCGCGGCGATCAGCCAGGTGAACCCGCCCATCAGCACGACCGTCACGATGACGATGATGATCTGCAGCCAGGTCATCCTGACGTCGAAGCCGTCTTGGGTGAACAGGGTGAAGCCACCTTCGACGATATGGGCGCCAGGCTTTGGCCGGGCCCCCTGTGCGAGCTGCACGTAGTTCTGCAGCAGGATGGAGACGCCGATGGCCGAAATGAGCGGCGCGAGCCTGAACGACCCGCGCAATGGTCTATACGCCGTTCGCTCGATCGCCCAGCCGTAGACGGCGGTGAAGGCCATTGCCATCAGCAGCACCAGCAGGATCGCCACGGGCGCCGAACCGATGCCGAGCATGCTGCAGATCATGAATCCGATGAGGGAAATGAAGGCGCCGATCATGAAGACTTCGCCGTGGGCGAAATTGATCATGCCGATGATGCCGTAGACCATCGTATAGCCGATGGCGATCAGGCCGTAGATGGCCCCGAGCGTGACGGCATTGATCAGCTGCTGCGAAAAATACGCCATCCGCCCGTCATCCCCCGACCTCCGATCCTACGACAGTAATGCAGGGGGAACGAAATGGAAGACCTCAAGATGTCGCCCGCCCCCAGGATGAGGTGCAAACGGCGGACCACATTGCCGGCGACGAAGCACATTGATCGATCGAACCGGATGATAGGGATCTCTGCCTTATCTCACCCCCGAGCTTCAGAGGCACCGAAAGCGGCGGCTTTCCCTCCTCTCCGGAACATCGCGATCAGGCGAACGGCAGCGGCGGCCAGGACCAGCGCGGCCATTGGCCAGTAGAAGCTGTCGAACGGCACGCGCTTGCCGACGGCTACCGCGAAGCTGATCCAGATGTACCAGGCGCCGATCAGATGCAGCCGGCGCCAGTTGCGTGGGCCGAGCCACGCCGCTGCGGCGTCGAACGAGGTCGCGGCCATGGCGGCGATGAAGAGATAGGCCGCGCCGGCGAGCAGGATCGTCATGATGTTGGTGAGCTGCCAGAACAGCGAACGGTCCACGGAGGCCAGCGCAAGGATCGCACCGAGATGGATGAGGTGCGACACAGCGAAGGAGACGCCGAGATAGCGCCGGTTCTGCCGTTGCCAGCGCGTCGCGGCATTCGGCGCCAGGGCCGCCATCGCGCTGGCAGTGAAGGCGAGCACGAAGAGAACGAGCGAGGTCCTGGCCGTCGCCCGGATGACCTGCCGAATTCCCTCGATGTCCCAGGCATGATTGGTCAGGAGGCAGAACGACATCGCGACCAGAAGCAGCGATAGCAAACCGGTCAAACGCCAGCCCGTAATCATGAGATCCTCCTCAGCGATGCCGTGCGCCGCAGGCGCCGGCCCAAGCTCACGACGTGAAACGACAATAGTCCGATCAGGGCGATCTCGCCGGCCGCGGCGAGCAGGACATGCAGCGGTGCCCCCTCGACGAAGAGGTCGGCGCGGACGATTCCGGCAACGATCGAGGCCGC
This sequence comes from Rhodospirillales bacterium, assembly GCA_947469635.1. Taxonomy (GTDB): domain Bacteria; phylum Pseudomonadota; class Alphaproteobacteria; order Reyranellales; family Reyranellaceae; genus Reyranella. The sequence continues at coordinate 2,872 of CANIRG010000107.1, forward strand.
GAGCGCGCTCAGGCACAGCGCCAGCGTCACCACCGAACATCGGAACGCAAGCCAGCCGATCGTGCCGAGCGTGATGGCAGCGACAAAGGCATAGCGATCGATCAGCGGTGCGAGCGTCGACAGCGTGTCGCCGACCTCGCCCAGCCATATGACGCGAAGCCGCATGGCGATGAAGGTCACGACCAGCGTTGCCAGCAAGGCTCCCCAGGTGCGCTTGGCCTGGCGGTTCACCGCATCGACCGCGAATTGACCAGCGAACTCGCGAGCGAGGCCAAAGCGTTCGACGGCGCGACGTTGCGCTTCCGGCAACGGCCAGGCGGGGTCTGCTTCCGCCGCCTCCCACAGGTGTGATTCGACCTCGTCGGCCATCCGCCCCGCCAACGATGGGTCGAAATCAAGGTCACGCCGGAGCCTCGCCACGTAATCGTCGATCAGGCCGGCCATGTGTGGCCCCCTTTCAGCAGTGTCTCGACGGCTTGCGAGAAGCGGCTCCAGGCCCTGCGCCGGTCGGCGAGCGCCGCCGTCCCGCTCCTGGTGAGGGAATAGACCCGGCGCTTGCGGCCGCTCGGGGGAGTCATCCAGGTGCTGGCGAGCAATCCCGCCTGCTCCAGCCGATGCAGGGCCGGGTAAACCGTGCCTTCCGGCAAATCGAAGGTAGATCCGCTGCGCCTTTTGATCGCCTCGATGATGGCATAGCCGTGCGCCGGTCCGCCTTCGAGCGCGGCCAGCACAATGGCATCCAGGTGCCCTTTGAGCATCTCAGCTTCCATACCTAGCATATCTAGGTATATGTCCATGCGCCGTCAAGTGACTTGCGTTCGCGCACGCGAGCAACGATTACTACGACAATGAATTCGCCAACTTTTGACGTCATCGTCATCGGTGCCGGCCCTGCCGGCCTCACCGCAGCCACCGAAGCCGCCCGCGCCGGCCTCAAAGCCTTCTGCTTCGACAAGCTCGCCCCTGGTGGCGCCTTGATCAATCTCGGCGCGTTGCACGATTTCGACGAACCATGGGGCGGCGCGGATATGGCGGCGCGCCTCACCAACGAGGCGACCGTCGAAGGCGTGGAACTGGGCTTCGGTGAAGCCGTCCGCATCTCGGGCGACGGCCCCTGGACAGTGGAGACAGCCGAGGGCGACCATCATGTCGGACGTGCCCTCGTGATCGCGACCGGGCTCAACAAGGGCCGTCTCGGCGTACCCAACGAAGATGCCTACGAAGGCCGCGGCCTCTCGCATTGCGCCACCTGCGACGGTCCGCTGTATGCGGGCTTGCCGGTTGTCGTCGCTGGTGCCGCGGGTTGGGCCGCCCTGGAGGCGCTCGAACTTTCCGGCATCGCCAGCGACGTCACCGTCGTGGAAAGCGGCGCTGCCGAGACTCCTCCGAGCGTCGCCCGCATCGAAGGACATATCGTAGGGTTGGAAGGCGCCAATGGGCTCGAGTCGGTCACGGTCGAATCCGGTGGCGAGAGGAAATCCATTCCGGCCAGCGCTGTGTTCGTCTACGTGGGCCAATCTCCCGCTGCGGAATTCCTGCCGGATTCGCTTGCACGCGACGCCACCGGGCATATCGTTGTCGATGAAGACGGGCGCTGCTCGGCACCGACGGCCTTTGCCGTGGGCGATGTGAGAGCCGGCGCCCACGTCCTGCTGTCGGAGGCGATCGCCGACGGACAGCGGGCGGCCCGAGCCATCGTGACGGCCCTCAGCAAGGCCAATTGAGGAGACATCTCCATGCGTATCATCAATCCGACCTTCGGCCTTTCCGCGACCACCGGCTCTGCCGTGTCGCTGAAGCCGGTGAACTGGGCGACCGACGCCATCGCCCTTGTCTCCAACTCCAAGCCCAACGCCCGCGAGCTGCTCGACGGCATCCGCACCAAGCTCGGCGCCTTCCGGCCGGTCGACAATATCGACTTCCTGGCCAAGAACAGCGCCAGCCAGGGCGCGCCCAAGGACCTGCTCGCGAAAGTGGCGGCGAACTACCGGGGAGCGTTGCTCGCCATAGCCGATTGAGGGAGTTGTTCATCGTGGAGTTTCCACGACAGCATCGAACTCGAGAAGCTCGGCATCACGGCCTACGTGATCGCCACCGAGACCTTCAAGCCGCTGGTCCTTGCCCAGGCGAAAGCCCGCAAGGTCGAGGCCAGGCTGATCGTCGTGAAACATCCGATCGGCGGCCTCAACGCCGAGGAACTGCGCGAGCGCATCGAAGCGGCAACCCAGGGACTGGCCGAGGCGACGAAGAAATGAAGGACATCGCCGAACAGGAAGTGATCGACCTCGACGACATGGACGTCGAGGCCTTCAACGAGTTCGCCTCCCAGCAGGGCTGGAGCGACGGCATGCCGCTCTACGTGCCGACCGAAGCCAAGGTAGCGCGGTTCGTCGAGACCGTGCGGGGCGATAACCGCCCCTACGCCCCCGTGCCGCCCCGGCAGGTCGTGCCCACCATCCAGGCTCTTGCCGCGAATGCCGTGATGGCCGGCTGCAAGCCGGAATACTTCCCGGTGGCGACCGCGGCGATGCGGGCCGTGCTCGACCCCGAGTACAATCTGCACGGCACGCTCGCGACGACTCACTCTTGCGCACCGATGGTCATGGTGAGCGGGCCGATCCGCCAGGAGCTCAACATCAACTGCGGCTCCAACTGCTTCGGCCAGGGCTGGCAGGCCAATGCCACGATCGGCCGGGCGCTGGGGCTGATGCTGCTCAACGTCGCCGGAGCCAAGCCGGGCGAGATGGACCGCTCGACCCAGGGCAATCCCGCCAAGTACACCTTCTGCTTCGGCGAGAACGAGGAAGAGAATCCCTGGGCGCCCTATCACGTGCAGCGCGGCTTCGCGCCGACCGACTCGGTTGTCACGGTGATGTCGGGCGAAGGCCCGCACAATCTCAACGACCATGGCAGCACCACCGGCGACGGCCTGCTGACGACCTTTGCCGGCGGCATGGCCAATCCTGGCGCCAACACGATCTACGGCAAGGGACCGATGTTCATCGTGATCGGCCCCGAGCACGCCGCGACCTTGAAGCGCGACGGCTTCACCATCGACAGCATCCGCCAGGAGCTGTGGCAGCGCTCGCGTGTCCACGTCTCGCGGGTTTCAGCCGAGAACTTGAACACCTACACCACGACCGGTCACAAGCCGGACGGCGATTGGCTGACCATCGGGCGCAATCCCGACGACATCCACATTACGGTGGCCGGTGGCCCGGGCAAGCACTCGGCGTTCATCCCGTCGTTCGGCGGCACGACCGTCGCCTGCGTGCGCATCGCCAGATGAGCGAGTGGTGCGGCTGGCCCGTCGTCGCCGAGTCGACGGGCTGGGAGAGCGCCCAGCAGATCCTGACCGACGCCGAGCTGAGCGACGGCCTGCCACTGGTGCCGCCAACGCAACGACGCCTCGAGGCGATGGTCGCAGGCATCGCCAACCGCAGCGAGTCGCGCGGCATGCTGCCGCCGATGTTCGGCGAGCTTTCACCAGAGGCCGTCGCCTATCAGTGCGTGATCGCGGGCGCCCGGCCGGCCGAGCTGCCGGTCGTGCTGGCCGCCGCCGAGGCCATCCTCGAACCCGACTTCAATATCCTCGGCATCGCCACCACGACGGGAACGGCCTGCGTGGCGCTCTGCGTGCACGGCCCGATCGCGCGACGGCTCGACATCAATGCGGGCACCAACTGCCTCGGCCCCGGCAACCGCGCCAACGCCAGCATCGGCCGGGCGCTGCAGCTGGTGATCCGCAACATCGGCGGCGCGCGTTCCGATGTCGGCGACATGGCGACCATGGGCCAGCCCGGCAAGTACAGCTTCTGCTTCGCCGAGCGCAATGACGGCCCCTTCCCCGCCCTGACGGCTCGGCGCGGCCTCGGCGCCGATGTCAGCGCCTTCACGGTCATGGGCGTCTCCGGCACGGCCGAGGTGCTTCCCGGCGATGGCGAAGGTGCCACCCCCGAGGCGATCCTCTCGCCTATCGTGACGGCCATGAAGGCTGAAATCGTGATGTCGGGCATCATCCGCAAGAACGAGCGCGGCGAGCAGGTCGTCCTGCTGCCGCTCGAGATGGCCACCAAGATCGTGCGTCACGAGAGTTGGGATCTGGGGCGCGTCCAGCGCTACCTGTTCGAACAAGGCGACGGCGTCGCCCGCGCGCCCGAGGCCATCCATCCCATCGTCACCGGCGGCGCCGGCTACAAGATGACCTACCTCCCGATCTGGGGCGGCGGCTCGCAGACAGTGACGCGACCCCTGTGAGGCTATGCAGGTTCTTCAGGAAAGATGATCTGCTCAGAGTCGCGCGCGCCGTGGAGCACATGGAGGATTTCGACCTCCGTTGCTCCTACGTCGAAGAAGATCAAATAGTTCCGATAGATGCGGCGCCTCAAGGCAGAATCGCCCTGACGATCGGCAAATGGATAGGCCTTCGGCGCCCTTCCGATCGCTTCGAGATCTTCTTCCGCATTATGCGAAAGGACAACCTTCACGGGTGGAGCTTGACCTTATCGCGATATCTGCCGTCGAGCCGGGCGAAGACGTCGTCGATCCCGCTTACCCGTCCCGCTTTGACGTCGGCGCGTCCGCGGGCAATCGCAACATCGAGCGCGGCTAATTTCTTCTCGCGCTCCTGCAAGAGGCGCAATCCTTCACGCAGGACTTCGCTCTTCGAATTGTAACGGCCGCTCGTCACGAGGGACGAAACGAACTTCTCCAGTTGGCGACTGAGTTCGACGCTGCTTGCCATTGCCATTCCTTCGCCATCGGAACCGTTATGGTAGGGCAATAATAGTTATTGCCGCTTAGAGTTTCCACCCCAGCCATTCACAGACGCCGCGCCCCATCACCCAGTCGAGGTCCTGGCCTTTCAGCCACGGCATCTCCTCGGTGAACATCGTGACGCCCTGCCGGTAGCTGCAGGGCAGGCGCGACCAGTCGGTGCCCCAGAAGGTGCGCCGCGGGCCGAAGGCGTCGAACACGCGCCGGATGTGGGGATGCACCGACTTGAAGGGATAGGTCTTGTCGTCGGCGTAGCACGGCATGGCCGAGACCTTGGCGGCGACGTTGGGACGCTTCGCCAAGGCCAGAACATTGTCGAGGGTGGCGAAGTTGGTGGCCTCGCTCACGTCCTTGGCGCTCTTCAGCCCCAGATGGTCGAGCACCAGGCGCAGGCCGGGATAGCGTCCGGCCAGCTGGTCGGCGAGGTGCATGTATTCGTGATGGAACAGCACCATCGCCGGGATGCCGAGCTTCTCCATCTCACCCCACACCCAGTCGAAGCGGCCATCGATCAGCGGCTGGCGCAGCACGTCGGTATGGAAGGTGAATCGCATGCCGAGCATGCCGGGCTGCTTCTTCCAATCCTTGATCGTCTCGCGCGCGCCGGGCGCGTCGGGATCGAAGCGTCCCATGGTGGCGAAGCGATCGGGATGGGTCGTTGCCGCATCGTTTGCGAGGTCGTTGCGGTCGCCCTCCCACGAGGGCGGCACGATGACCGCGCGATGCACGCCGGCCTTGTCCATCTCGGCCGCCAGCTCGAGCTTGTCGAGCGGCTCGCGATGCGGCGGGTGGCGCGCAGGCCACGGGCGCTCGGGCGTATCGGCGCCCCAGATGTGAACCTGTGAATCGACGATCTTCATGTCTGCCTGCCCGGCTTGCGTTGCGCCCAGGGATGGGCCCGTTCCAATTGAGCGGCCAGCGAGAACAGCCTCTCCTCCACGCCGAAGCGACCGACGAAATGCATGCCGATCGGCAGGCCGTCGGCGGTCCATTCCAGCGGCACCGACATGGCAGGCACGCCGGCGGCGTTGCAGACCGACGTGAATGGCACCATCGGCGCAAGCTCGCGCTCGTAGTCCTCGGCCGAACCATCCATACGCACGACGCCCAATGGCAATGACATGCGTGCGATGGTCGGCGAGAGAAGGATGTCGTGCTTGGTGAAGAACTGTCCGAGCGCCCGGCCGGTGCGATGGAAGGTCTGCACCGAGCGGATATAGTCGTGCGCGCTCACCTGCCGGCCACGCTCCGCATAGAGACGCGTCACCGGCTCGAGATCGTCGGGCCCTGGCACACGGCCATTCGCGCGCACCTGAATGTTGGTCCAGGTATTGGCGCACATCACCGTCCAGAAAGCGGCGCCGGTTGCCGCTGCATCGTACTCCGGCGCGGCTTCCTCGACATGATGTCCCAAGGCTTCCAGCTTCTTCGCCGTCGCCTCCACGGCCGCGACCAGGACCGGATCGAGCGTTTCGCCGCCCACCGGCTTGCGCATGAAGGCGACGCGCACACGGCCCGGCTCGCGCTTCGTGGCGTCGAGGAACGTGCCCCCTGCAGGTGGCGAAACATACGGATCGCCGGGCTCGCCACCGGCCAACGCGTCGAGCAGGGCGGCGCTGTCGCGAACCGAGATCGAATTGCAGAGCTGTGCCCCGGCTCCGGCCAGCGTCTCGCCGATCGGCGCCATGCTGATGCGGCCGCGCGACGGCTTCAGCCCGAACAGACCGCAGAGGCTGGCCGGAATGCGGATCGAGCCGCCGCCGTCGGTCGCATGGGCCATCGGCAATCCGCGCGCCGCGACGATGGCCGCCGAGCCGCCCGACGAACCGCCGGGCGAGAGGTCGTGGCGCCACGGATTCCGCGTCGGACCTCCAAACACCGGCTCCGTCGTCGGCGCGAGGCCGAACTCGCTGGTGTTGGTGCGGCCGACGATCACCAGCCCCGCCTTGCGCATGCGCGCGACGGCGGCACTATCGGCCGCCGCGACCGGCTGTGCTGCAAAGAACCTCGAGCCCAGCGTCGTCGGATGGCCGGCGCAATCGGCCATGAGCTGCTTCACGACGAAGGGCACGCCCTGGAACGGCCCTTCAGCCGCCGACGGCACATCGTCGTAGAAATCGGTGATGGCGTTCAACTCGGCATTCAGCGCTCGCAGATTGGCCAATGTGCCGTCGAGCAACTCGCGGGCGCCGAGCTTGCGGGTCCTGACCAGTTCGCCCACGGCCAGCGCATCAAGGGTCGCGAACAGATCGTCCATTAGTTCCGCCACCGGTCGAGGTTGGCGGCAACGAAGGCATCGTCGTTCAGTTCGGGATAGATCGCATAGAGTCGGTCGATTCCTTCGCTCTGGCCGGGGCTCAGCTTCTCATGCGGATCGAGACAGTTGATCGTCTGCATCAGCCCCTGCCGGCGCAGGATCTCGTGGCAGCCGGGAATGCAGCCGGCGAAATCGTGGTCGACGTCGAATACCACCGAATTGCAGTCGGTCACGAACGAATCGAGTGCCAGGATTTCCGGCGTCACCGGCCCGCTCGCCACGGCGAGCTTGAGCTTCTCGAGGAGGTTCACCGCGCCACGAGCCCAGACACTCCAATGCCCCAGCAGGCCACCCTGGAAGCGCAGCGTCACCTCGCGGTTGCCGGTGCGCACGACCAGCGGCGTCACCAGGTCGGCGACGATGTGATCGTCGTTGCCGGTATAGAGCGTGATGCGCTCCTCGGCATGCGCATTGGCGATGCCAAAGGCGACGTCGAGCGTGCGGTAGCGGTTGAAGGGCGCGACCTTGATGGCCACGACATTGTCGATGGCGGCGAAGCGGCTCCAGAAGCCGCGCGACAAGGGAATGCCGCCCACCGCCGTCTGAAGGTAGAAGCCGATCAGCGGCATCTCCTTGGACACGGCCGTGCAATGGTCGATCAGCTCGTCTTCCGACGCGCCCCTTAGCGCCGCCAGCGAGAGCAGGACGGCGTGATAGCCCATGGCCCGGGCGATGCGTGCCTCCTCGACGGCTTGCGCGGTCTTGCCCACGGCACCGGCGATCATGACCAGCGGCCGGTCGGTCCATTCGCGCGCCGTCTCGATGGCGAGCTGGAGCACCGGCTTGTACAGCCCGACCTCGCGTATCGCGAACTGCGTGGAGTGCACGCCAACCGCCAGGCCGCCCGAGCCTGCATCGACATAGTAGCGGCCGATGGCGCGTTGCGAGGCCGCGTCGAACTTGCGCTCCGCATCGAGCGCCAGGGGATGCGCCGGGATCACGGCGCCCTTGCGCAGGATCGACAGGACAGGCGCCGGAAGGTCGCGCCAGTGCAGGGCATTGGTTTGGGTCATGGGGTCATCCTAGAGGAGCCAGAGAAATGGTGTCATCCTGAGTCGGCGCGGGGCCCCGCGCTTTAGCGAGGGATCTCTGCTCCGGTATCGATCGCACGCACGACCATGCCTTCAGTGAGGCACCGTTTATCGGTTTTCAAACGGCAATTGGCTCCGTTTGGCCGCCAATGCATTGACGACGCTGTGGTTTTGGCGTCGTGCCGCGAGAACAAACGGCTGAAAGCGGCGGCTAATCGGACGATAAACCGCCGGCTTGCCAGAGCGCGGGCCTTTCAGGGATAGGATCCGACATGTCGTGCTCCTGGATGAATGACTGTCGCCATTCACCATAGGCGCGTCGCCGCCGGGGCCCTATTACGGGCGCTTCTGTAACGGGCGGGTTTGAGTCGATCCCATTCGAGGGCCGATTCAATCGCCGGGCACTTGCTTCTGTCCGTGGTCGGCACGAGGGCAGCCGCATGATGGTGTCAGTCGAGGAACGGGCCGACCAATCTGCTTGCGCGTGGTTGCCCTGGAAAATTCGCATCCCTAGCCAAGCTCGGGGCCTGCCAAAGCAAAGACGTGGGTGGGATCGTCCAGGTCCTTGGCGGTGCCGAGCGTCATCCTCATATAGGCTCGCGGCGTGACGGCACCCTGCTCCTGCAACCAAAGCCGAAGGCGCAGATGCCGGTCCGGCACGTCGAGAATGAAGGGACCCGCAACCGAGGTGGCCGCCCTGGCGATCAGGGCCAGCCCCGTCTCCTCGTCGTCGGCGATCGCCGGCCCGATGGAGGTCGCGGTGCGGCCTTCCCTGCCCAGCACATATCCCACGAGCGCACCCGATCTCGCTTCCGCCACCCAGGCGATGCTCGGCAGGCGCGTGGCGAGATGCGCGAGCAATGTCGGCCGCTCCATGCCGCTCAAGGGTCGGTCGTAGGTGGCGAGGCGTTGCAGATCCGACAGAGCGAAGGGCCGCAGCGTGACATGTGACGGCGGCGGCACCTTCGGGCCTTTGACATCGTCGAGATGCCAACGCGAGATGCGGTAGAGGTCGTGAAAACCCAGCGGCAGATAGATCGGACGGCCCTGCTCCGTGGCGTCGAGACCAGCGACCGCGCCGCTTTCCCGCACCTCGGCAATGCAGCGCTTGAGCAGCGTGGTGCCGAGGCCAAGGCGGCGACGATCCTTGGTCACCAGCACCATGCTGATCCAGGCGAGCTTCTGGCCGAGCGGCAGGACGAGCGAGGACGCGTCCCATCTGTCGTCGGCATTCAAGACGCCGAAGCCGCGGCCCGCCCCCAGCATGAAACGCCAGTCCTTGAGGTTCTGGTTCCACCCGGCCTCAATCGACAGCGGCCAGACATCGTCGGCATCGCCCGGCTCGATGTTGTGGATGACCGGCGAGCCGTCAGTATTGGCCATCGCGCACCTCGTAGTGCGTGGGCTTGTTGAGCGTGGCCATGTCGTGCTGCAGCCAGTCGGCGGTCCATTCGACCATCTTCTGCAACGGTACGTCGGGCGGGCCGAATTCCTTCACCATGCGCCCGGCATTGTTGAGCCACCCGGTCGGTGCCGGCGTGCCGGTGAGCTTCGCCGTCTTGCCCAGCAGCTTGGCGAACTCCCGGGCAAGGTTGGCGACTTCGATCGTCTCGGGTCCGGTGACGTTGATCGGTGTGGTCGGTGTCGTCGCGTGAGTGAGGCAGCGCAGCGCCATTGAATTGGCATCACCCTGCCAGATCACGTTGACGTGCCCCATCGACAGGTCGATTTCCTCGCCGTCGCGCACCTTGCGGCCGACGTCGTGCAGAACGCCGTAGCGCATGTCGATGGCGTAGTTCAGCCGGAACAGCCGGCCCGGCGTGCCGTGCTGGGCCGAGAAGTATTCGAACATGCGTTCGCGACCGGCGCACGAATTGGCATAGTCGCCTGGCGGCGGGATGGGCGGCGTCTCCTCGGTGGCGCCGCCGCTCTCCACGGGCACGAAGGGATAGACACAGCCCGTCGAGAAGGCGACGATTCGCGAGGCCTTGAAGACCTCCGCCACCATCGCCGGCACCTGCACGTTCATCGCCCAGGTGAGCGGCACATTGCCCGCCGCGCCGAACTTGCGGCCGGCCATGAAGACGACATTGGCGAGCTTCGGGATCTTCTCCAGCGCGGCACGATCCAGCAGATCCGCCGGCCAGGCCTCGACACCCGCCTTGTCGAGCGCCTCGCGTACGCCGGGCTCGCTGAAGCGCGCCACGCCGACCACGCGCTTGCCCGGCGCGGCACGCTTGGCCATGCGGGCAAGGGTCGGTCCCATCTTGCCGCCGACGCCGAGGACAAGAATGTCGCCCGGCGTGCGGGCAAGATCGGCCACCAGCGTGTCGGTCGGCCGGGTCATGAAATCTTCCAGCGCTTCGACGGACTCGAAGCGATCGGGCAGCTTGCTCATGTCGAGGCCTTCAACCGTTCCCGAGGCGCGGCCGGCATCGGCCGCATTGACTTGAAATCGAGATCGACACCGACGGCAAAGCCGGGACAGCCGAGCGACCCCAGCGCGATCTTGCCGCCCCTGGCGCGCAGCCGGGCGGGCTTGCCGGGCAATTTCTCGTAGAGCGCGGAATGGGCCGCCACAAAGGCGTTCTGCTCGCCTTCGGGCACGCCCGACATGCCGTCGATGAAGTGATGGGCATTGCGCTCGACATGGGTGAGGCCAAGCAGCGACACCAGCGCCAGATCCTGCTGCACGCTGGTCCCTGGCCCTGTGGTCAGATCCTCCGCCGACATGAAGTAGCGCGCGCTGCCCGCCTCTGCGTTGAGCCGCGCCACACGCGAGGCGTTCAGGATCGACTTGTAGAAGCCCTTGCAGTTCTTGCTCGAGACACCGGAGTAGCCGAGCGACAGCGCGGTCGGAAAGGTCGAGAGCTCGCCATCCGATTCGTCGACGATCACCGGTCTATATCTGGCGAGCGCCGTAACCGGGCGGCTGAGCGCAGCGGCGCGCTTGATCGGCTGCTCGATGAACAGTGTCGCTTCGACCATGCGTCGGAGATTCGGCGTCTCCTCCACCTTGCGCCACAGCTCGACGATACCCTCGACGTCGTCGTACTGCTCGTTGCCGTCGAAGGTGACGCGATAGTCTCCGGCGCCCGCATCGAGCACGGCGGCGATGCGCGAAAGCCGGTCGAGATCAGCCGCGATGTCGCCGCCCACCTTCAGCTTGTAGTACCGACCCCGGTAGTAGGAGACGACCTCTTCGAGCGTTTCAGGCAACCCGTCGTTCACGCGTTCGGAGGCTGGCCGCTCGGCTGTCGTCAGAGGATCGACCAGGCCCACGGTGTGGCGAAGATCAATCGTCTCGCCGGGCTTCAGCCCTTTGAGGAACGGCTGGAGCTGGTCGTCTTCGACATCCGGCGTGAGATCGGTGGCCGCGATTCCCGGCACATTGCCCGCGATCATTCGGGCGAAGGATTGCCCCGTGGCCTTGCCCAGCGCGTCGAGGATGGCGCGGTCGAGCAGCGCAGGCCCATAGGAGGCCACCAGCGGATTGAGGCCTAGCTCCGCGCCGCGCGCGTGTTGCTGCCGATAGGTGTTGGCGAACAGGCCGAAGGGCGTGTCGAAGCCCCGCGCGGTGTAGTGCTCGATGGCGACATCGAGCGCCTGCCGGAGCTGGTCGAGGTTCTGCGCGTCGGTGAAGGCCGGGCTCTTCTCGAACCATTTGGCGCCCAGCGCCTCGGCGGCGACGCCCTCGCTGATGCGACCGTCTTGAAGGGCGATGCGGACGCGGATGATGGCGTGGATGCTTTCGGTCACGGTAATGACGCCGAAGCGGAACGGCAGACGCAAGCGGACGTCGCGCTCGAAACGATCGACGGTCTCCAGTTTCACTTTCACGATTCAGGCTCCAGCAGGCCGGCGACGTAGCCGATCATGCGCGCCGCGCATGTCGAACCATCGGGCTCATAGACGAAGGGTTCCATGGCGATCCAGCCGGTGTAGCCGGTTTCCTTGAGCGCTCGCACGACAGGGGCGAATTTGTCGGCGCCCTGCCCGGGCCCACGCTTGTTGCGGTCGTTGAACTGGACGTGGGCCATCAGCCCGGTCGGCATCCAGCGCCGCACGGCATCCGCCACCGACTCCGTCTCTTCCAGGCTCGCCGCCAGAGTGTCGATCATGAGCCGCAGCGCCGGATTGCCGTTGCGCTTCACCACCTCCGATGCCTCGGCAAGCGTATTGATGAAGTTGCAATCGGGCCGGGCGAGCGCTTCCACGCAATAGGTGACGCCAGCCTGCCCTGCCTCCGTCGCCGCGATGCGCCAGGCATCCTCGGCGCGCTTTGCATCGTCAGGATTGGACACGCGGCGTTGCGCCGGCGAGCCATGGACCAGGTAGTCGCCGCCCAGCTCCGCGCAGAGCTCGACCGAGGCCGTCAGCACATCCACGCTTTTCTGCCAGACCTTCCGGTCGGAAGTGGTGATCGAAAGCCCGGCCGGCGCCGCCAGCAGCCAGTGCAGCCCGCTGACGGCGATGCCCGTATCGGAGCAGGCCCTGCGGATTCCCGCCCTTTGGGAAGCCGGCATGCGCCATGCATCGCTGCCGAAGGTGAAAGGTGCTACTTCCAGACCGGCGTAGCCGAGACCCGCCGCCAGCGCGCATTGTCGCGGGAACGGCAGCTCGCGGATCACTTCGTTGCACAGGGACAGTTTCACGAATGATCCTCAGCTTGACGGTATTTCGACGCTTCGCCAGTGTGCCTGAATGTGCGTCTGCGCATGATTAAATTCCAGTCCCTCCTTCGCCA
>CANIRG010000108.1 GCA_947469635.1 Rhodospirillales bacterium
AGCTCGACGATACCCTCGACGTCGTCGTACTGCTCGTTGCCGTCGAAGGTGACGCGATAGTCTCCGGCACCCGCATCGAGCACGGCGGCGATGCGCGAAAGCCGATCGAGATCAGCCGCGATGTCGCCACCCACCTTCAGCTTGTAGTACCGGCCCCGATAGTAGGAGACGACCTCTTCAAGCGTCTCTGGCAGCCCGTCGTTCACGCGTTCGGAGGCCGGCCGCTCGGCCGTCGTCAGAGGATCGACCAGGCCCACGGTGTGGCGAAGATCGATCGTGTCGCCGGGCTTCAGTCCTTTGAGGAACGGCTGGAGCTGTTCGTCTTTGACGTCCGGCGTGAGGTCGGTGGCCGCGATGCCCGGCACGTTGGTCGCGATCATCTGCGCGAAAGACTGGCCGGTCGCCTTGCCCAGCGCGTCGAGAACGGCGCGGTCGAGCAGCGCTGGACCATAGGAGGCGACCAGCGGATTGAGTCCCAGCTCCGCTCCGCGCGCATGCTGCTGCCGATAGGTGTTGGCGAACAGGCCGAAGGGAGTGTCGAAGCCCCGCGCCATGTAGTGCTCGATGGCGATTTCGAGCGCCTGCCGGAGCTGGTCGAGATTCTGCGCGTCGGTGAAGGCCGGGCTCTTCTCGAACCACTTGGCGCCCAGCGCCTCAGCCGCGACGCCCTCGCTGGTGCGGCCATCTTCAAGGGCGATACGCACACGGATGATGGCGTGGATGCTCTCGGTGACCGTGATGACGCCGAAGCGGAAGGGCAGGCGCAAACGAACGTCGCGCTCGAACCGATCGACGGTCTCCAGTTTCACTTTCACGATTGGGTCTCCAGCAGGCCGGCCACGTAGCCGATCATGCGCGCCGCGCATGTCGAACCATCGGGCTCGTAGACGAAGGGTTCCATGGCGATCCAGCCGGAGTAGCCGGTTTCCTTGAGCGCTCGCACCACAGGGGCGAATTTGTCGTCGCCCTGCCCCGGCCCGCGCTTGTTGCGGTCGTTGAGCTGGACGTGGGCCATCAGACCGGTCGGCATCCAGCGCCGTACGGCATCCGCCACCGACTCCGTCTCTTCCAGGCTCGCCGCCAGGGTGTCGATCATGAGCCGCAGCGCCGGATTGCCGTTGCGCTTCACCACCTCCGATGCCTCGGCAAGCGTATTGACGAAGTTGCAATCGGGCCGCGCGAGCGCCTCCACGCAATAGGTGACGCCGGCCTGGCCTGCCTCCGTCGCCGCGACACGCCACGCTTCCTCTGCACGCTTCGCATCGTCGGGATGGGACACACGGCGCTGCGCAGGCGAGCCATGGACCAGGTAGTCGCCACCCAGTTCCGCGCAGAGCTCGACCGATGCCGTCAGCACATCCACGCTTTTCTGCCAGACCTTCCGGTCGGAAGTGGTGATCGAAAGCCCGGCCGGCGCCGCCAGCAGCCAGTGCAGCCCGCTGACGGCGATGCCCGTATCGGAGCAGGCCCTGCGAATTCCCGCCCTTTGGGAGGCCGGCATGCGCCAGCCATCGTTGCCGAAGGTGAAAGGTGCTACTTCCAGACCGGTGTAGCCGAGACCCGCCGCCAGCGCGCATTGTCGCGGGAACGGCAGTTCGCGGATCACTTCGTTGCACAGGGACAGTTTCACGAATGATCCTCAGCTTGACGGTATTTCGACGCTTCGCCAGTGTGCCTGAATGTGCGTCTGCGCATGATTAAATTCCAGTCCCTCCTTCGCCAGTACTGGCCGACCGTCGCGTTGTTTGCGGCGCTGCTCGGCCTGTGGCAACTGGCCGTCAGCGCGGGCGGCATCCGCGAATATCTGCTGCCGGCGCCTTTGTCGGTATGGAATGCGCTGTGGTATGGCGACATTGCCTGGGGACAGCATCTGTGGGCGACCACATTCGAGATCGTCGGCGCCTTCGTGATGGCAGCCGTGGTCGGCGTGGCGCTGGGCGTCGCCATCGCCTGGTCGCCCCTGGTGGCCAACGCGCTCGTGCCGTTCCTCGTGTTCGTGAACACGCTGCCCAAGGTCGCGATCGCCCCCCTTCTCCTGATCTGGATGGGCTACGGCCTGTTCCCGAACATGCTGATGGGTTCGCTGATCGGCTTCTTCCCGGTGGTCATCAACACCGCCGTGGGCCTCTCCCAGGTCGAAGCCGACATGCTCGATCTCGGGCGCGTCTTCTCCGCGCCGAAATGGAAGATCTTCCTCAAGATCCGCATCCCCAACGCGCTGCCCTATATCCTGAGCGCCCTCAAGATCACCGCGACGGCGGCCGTGGTCGGCGCCATCGTGGGCGAGTTCGCCGCCTCGCAGCGGGGCCTGGGCTACGTCATCGTCACCACCCAGAGCAGCATGAACACCTCCGTGGCGTTCGCCGCGCTGGTCTGGATTTCCGCCGTGGGGCTGTTGCTCTATGGCGCCGTCGTCCTGCTCGCCCATCTGTGGGCGCCGTGGGCCGAAGGCATCGATTGAAGGGAGAATTGTCATGACTCGCACTCTGTCTCTGGCCCTCGCCGCGCTTCTCGCGGCCGCGGGCAGCGCCGCGGCACAGGAGAAGTTCACCTTCTCGCTCAATTGGTACGCGGTCGGCGATCACGCCGCCTACTGGGTGGCGCTGGAGAAGGGTTACTACAAGGACAAGGGTCTCGACGTGACCCTCGAGAACGGCAAGGGCTCGGGCGATTCGATCGCCAAGGTCGATACCAACCGCGCCGATGCCGGTCTCGCCGATGCCGCCGTCGTCATCGCCTCGAACGCGCGCGGCACGACGGTGAAGGTCGTGGGCATGGTGTTCGACAAGACGCCGCTCAACATCTTCAGCCTCAAGAGCAATCCTCTCGCCAAGCCGAAGGATCTCGAGGGCAAGACGCTGGGCGCGCCTCCGGGCGACAGCCAGCGCCAGATGTTCCCGGCCTTCGCCAAGGTGAACGGCATCGATGCCGGCAAGGTGTCCTGGGTCAATATCGAACCGGCCGCCAAGATGGCTGCCGTGGCCGAGAAGCGCATGGACGGCGTCGGCGACTACAGCACCGGCCTCCCGTTGTTCGAGAAGGCCGCCGGCAAAGGCAACATCGTGATGATGCCGTGGGCCGATTTCGGCTTCGACATGTACTCGATGTCGATCATGGCCAGCGAGAAGACCATGAAGGAGAAGCCCAAGCAGCTTAAGGCATTCCTGGAGGCTTCCTATATGGGCTGGCGCGACGTCATGGCCGATCCGGCGGCCGCCATGGCCATCCTGAAGAAGCGCGTGCCCGAGGTCGATGTCGAGGTGATGACGCCCAACATGGCGATCGGGCTGGGCCTGATGAAGACCGAACGCTACGCCAAGAACGGCATCGGCTGGATGGACGAGAAGAAGATGTGCGATTCGGTCGACCTGGTGAACACCTATATGGGCCTGTCGAAGAAGGTCGAGTGCAAGGCGATCTACTCGAACGAGTTCTACACCAAGGTCGAGATGCCGAAGAACTGACGTCTCGGCAATCGTGAACAAGGAACTGATCGACCTCGACAGGGTCGGCATGACCTACGAGGCGGCGAGCGGCCCGGTCGAGGCGCTCGCCGACATCTCGCTCAAGGTGGGGCGGGGCGAGTTCGTCTCGCTGGTCGGTCCCAGTGGCTGTGGGAAATCGACCCTTTTGCGCATCGTGGCGGGGCTGCGGCCCGCCACATGCGGAACGGTGCAGGTCAACGGCCGCAAGGTGATGCGGCCGATTCCCGACATCGGCATGGTCTTCCAGGCGCCGATCCTGCTGAAGTGGCGCTCGATCCTCGACAATGTGCTGCTGCCCGCCGAGCTCGCCGGCAAGGATCCGCGCGCCTTCCGCAAGCGCGCGCAGGAGCTGATCGAGATGACCGGCCTCGGTGGCTTCGCCGAGAAGCTGCCACGTGAGCTGTCGGGCGGCATGCAGCAGCGCGCCGCGCTCTGCCGCGCCCTGCTCCTCGATCCGCCCCTTCTCCTCATGGACGAGCCGTTCGGTGCCCTCGACGCCATGACACGCGACGACATGGCGCTCGAGCTGCTGCGCATCTGGGGCGAGACCGGTAGCGCCCAGGTCCCGCGCAAGACGGTGCTGTTCGTGACCCACTCGATCGCCGAGGCCGTGTTCCTGTCCGACCGCGTGGTCGTCATGACCGCCCGCCCCGGCCGCATCGCCGCGGACATGCCCATCGACCTGCCACGCCCCCGCACGGTCGAAGCCCGCGCCGCCGAAGCCTTCGGCCGCCTCAGCCTGGAGATTTTCCGCACCTTGACGGGGCGCACGGTTGGCGGGGTCACCTCGTCCTGATAAGACCCCCGGACAAAGTCCGGAGGAACCATGTCCGTTGCTGCCACACCGATGAAGGGCGCCGCCAAGGGCACGCGCACCGATGCCAAGCCTTTCAATTGGGAGGACCCGTTCTTCCTCGACGACCAGCTCACCGAGGACGAGCGCGCCATCCGCGACGCCGCGCGCGACTACTGCCAGGAAAAGCTGATGACCCGCGTGCTGGAAGCCAACCGGCACGAGAAGTTCCATCGCGAGATCATGAACGAGATGGGTGCGCTCGGCCTGCTGGGCTCCACCCTGCCCGAGAAGTATGGCTGCGCCGGCGCCAACTACACGACCTACGGCCTGGTCGCCCGTGAAGTGGAGCGTGTCGATTCGGGCTACCGCTCGGCGATGAGCGTGCAGTCCTCGCTCGTCATGCATCCGATCTATGCCTACGGCACCGAAGAGCAGCGCATGAAATACCTGCCCAAGCTCGCGACCGGCGAATGGGTCGGCTGCTTCGGCCTCACCGAGCCCGACCATGGCTCCGACCCCGGCGGCATGAAGACCCGCGCGGTGACGGTGCCCGGCGGCTTCAGCGTCTCCGGCTCCAAGATGTGGATCACCAACTCGCCGATCGCCGACGTGATGGTGGTGTGGGCCAAGCTCGACGGCGGCGCCATCCGCGGCTTCGTGCTGGAGCGCGGCATGAAGGGCCTCACGACACCGAAGATCGAAGGCAAGTTCAGCCTGCGCGCCTCGGTCACCGGCGCCATCATGATGGACGAGGTCATGGTGCCGGTCGAAAACATGCTGCCCAACGTCTCCGGTCTCGGCGGTCCGTTCGGCTGCCTCAACAACGCCCGCTACGGCATCGCCTGGGGCGCCATGGGTGCGGCCGAGTTCTGCTGGATGCAGGCGCGCAACTACACGCTCGACCGCAAGCAGTTCGGCCGGCCGCTCGCCGCCAACCAGCTGATCCAGAAGAAGCTCGCCGACATGCAGACCGAGATCGCGCTGGGCCTCCAGGCCTGCCTGCGCGTCGGCCGCCTCAAGGACGAAGGCCACGCCCAGCCGGAGATGATCTCGCTGATCAAGCGCAACAACTGCGGCAAGGCCCTCGATGTCGCCCGCCAGGCCCGCGACATGCACGGCGGCAACGGCGTGTCGGACGAATATCACGTCATCCGCCACGTCATGAACCTCGAGGCGGTCAACACCTACGAGGGCACGCACGACGTCCATGCCCTGATCCTCGGCCGCGCCATGACCGGCATCCAGGCCTTCTCGTCCGGAGCCTAGGAAACGTGGACCTTCCGCCGGTCGGCGACATCGTCGTGGTCGCCGCCGGCGCGCTGGTTGCGGGCTTCGTCAACGGGCTGACCGGCACCGGCTATGCGCTGGCAGCGATGGGCTTCTGGCTGCACGCCATGTCGCCCATTGCCGCTGCACCCCTTGTGGCCCTGTGTGCGGTCGGTGGCCATATCCAGGCCCTGCCCTCGATCTGGCGCGGTGTGCGTTGGCCGCGCCTCTGGCCGTTCCTGGCGTGCGGACTGATCGGTGTTCCGCTCGGTACGATGCTGCTGCAGCACATCCGGGTTCAGCCCTTGAAACTCGGCGTCGGCACCCTGCTGATCGTCTATGTGTCCTGGATCTTCTTGGTACGACGCCCGCCGGTGATCGCCACCTGGGGGGGCCGCATCGCCGACGGAGCGGCGGGCTTCACGGGCGGCGTGCTGGGCGGCATGGCGAGCCTCAGCGGCCCCGTGCCCGTCACCTGGGTGCAGTTGCGCAACTGGTCGAGGGATGAACAGCGCGGCGTCAACCAGCCCTACAACATGGCCATCCTCTTCCTCGCGCTGGTATCGGCGGCCGTGAGCGGCCTGCTCGACCGGACGTGGCTGTTCTGGGCCACGATGAGCCTGCCGATATCGCTGGTGGGCACACGCCTCGGATTGATGCTTTACGGCCGCGTCAACGACCTGCAGTTCCGCAAGATCGTGCTGGCGATGCTCGGCCTTTCCGGCGTGGTCCTGATCGCGACCTCAGTCGGTTAACCAACGCAGGCAGTCGGCCTTCGCCAGTATCTCGTCGAGCCCGGTGGCGTCCCTGGCAGCGACGTACTTGCGGCGGATCTCGGCCAGCGACCGGGCGTGATACTTCTGCGGCACCTGCGTCCACGCCGCCCCGCGCAGCGTGACGGAGAACTCCTTGTCCTCGCGCACGATTGCATGGGCATTGGCTGTCGACCACGGCAGGAACATGGTCCCGACCTCCTCGGCCAGCAGTGGCGACAGGGTCGGCTCCAGCGTCTCCCAGGTTTCGAAGTCGCCCTCGACCTTGGGGTGCAGCATGCGTTCGATCCATCCGACGACGTGCGGCGACGACGCTCGCATGATCGCGCCGGGAGTCGGGTCGGTCGCGGCCTCGTAGAGCTGGCCCCAGATGCCGAAATCGCCCATCGACGGCCGCGCGCCCAACAAGTAGGGCCGGCTGATGAAATGCGCTTCGAGGAAGCCGAGCGCGCGCGTGAAGGAGTCCTCGATCACCGGCTTCGTCGTCTCGTTCGAACCCACGAAGCCCACGCGCGGGACCATGCGCTCGGCCACCGCGGCACGCGCCTGCGCGACCGCGAGCGTGCCTTGGGGGCCAACCATCTGGACCGCGATACGCTCCGCCGTCGACCAGACGTCCGGCTGATAGGACCAGCGATAATGGAACATCGGCTTGTTCAGCCACTCGTCGCCATATTCCTCGATCAGCGCCGAGAGGAAGGCGAGCGCGGGATCGGCGGGCAGGAGCGACGGCTCGGCATATTCCTTCTCGAAGCGCTCCATGATCGGCGTCGAGTCCTGGATGCCTTCGCCCTCCGCCGTCACGACCATGGGGACCAGCGGCAGCTTGGCGTATTTCTGGAACTCGGGCTGGTTGGCCGGCGAGCGCAGCAGCCATTCGTGCGGCAGGCCCTTGAAGCGGAAATAGGAGCGCACCTTGACCGAATAGGGCGACAGCTCCGAGCCGAAGATACGGTTCATGGTCAGATCCAGCGCTTGCGCTTCAGCCAGAACAGCAGGCCGGCAACGACCAGGGCAACCAGCACCCAGAAGAACTCATAGCCGTATTTCCAGCCGAGCTCGGGCATGTTGCCGCTGCCGCGATCGAAATTCATGCCGTAGATGCCGGCCAGGAAGCTCAGCGGCATGAAGAAGACGGTGATGAGCGCCATCGTCTTCATGACCTCGGACATGCGGTTCGAGGAATGCATGAGATAGACTTCCATCAAGCCGTTGGTCATTTCACGGTAGCTCTCGACGAGCTCCAGCACGCCTACCGCATGGTCGAAGCAGTCGCGCAGGTAGGTGCGCGTCTCCGGCATGATGAAGGGCGTCTCGGGCCGCATGATCGCCAGCACGGTCTCGCGTTCGGCCCATTCGATGCGATGGAAGGCGATCAGCGCGCGCCGCGCCTGGTGGATGTGGTTGAGCGTTGCGTCGGTCGGCTCGCCCAGCGCCTCGTCCTCGAGCTCCTCGAGATGGGCGGACAGGGTCTCGATCAGCGGGAACTTGCGGTCGACGACCATGTCGATCAGCGCGTAGACGAGATAGTCGATGCCGAAGCTGCGCAGCCGCGACCCCGAGGTGCGCAGGCGCTCGCGCACCGGCTTGAAGATGTCCTTCTTGTGCTCGTGGAAGGAGATCACGTAGTTCTCGCCGAAGAAGATGCTGACCTGGCGGCTGCGGAGCTGGCCTTCGTCGTACTCGGGATCGTTCAGGACGATGAAGCCCTGGCCGTCGTAGATGTCGAGCTTGCTGCGCTGGTTGGCGTGGAACACGTCCTCCAGCGCCAAAGGATGAAGATTGAAGGCCATGCCGAGGTCGCGCAGCATCTCCGAGCTCGGACGCCCCGCGACGTCGATCCAGGTCTTGCTGGGCGTGCCGAGATGGAAGCGGCATTCGTCCATTTCCACGCCATGCAGGACCTGGCAGTCCTCCTGCGTATATTCCACCAGCGTGAAGTCGAGCGCCTCGTCGGGCACCGGCGCGCGGCCGGTGAGCGTGCCGGGCGCGGTCCCTGGCTTGGTGTGGCGATGGAAAATGCCGTCCATTCGAACCTTCAGACTTCCTGCATGACCTGCACGTCGGGACGACCGTCGAGATAGTCCCCGAGCTTGCGGCCGAGTTTCTTGAAATGCGGCGCGGCGCGATGAGCCGTCAGCGCAGCTTCGTCATCGTAACGCTCCAACATGACATAGACATTGATGTCGGCCGTCTTGTGCAGCGCGTAGAGCTTATTGCCCGGCTCGTCGGCCTGCACCTTGGCCTGCAGCGCCTTCATTGTCGCCTCGAAGTCGGCGTTGGTGCCCGATTTGATGGTGAGCTTCGCGATGACGCCGATCATGTCTCTCCCCTATTTCTTCTTCTGGTCGATGACGCGGCCGGACGCATAGAAGCGGTTGTGCGTCGGGCTGATGATGATCTCGTTGACGCAGGCGCGGGCCGGCATGGCGGCGACGAAAGCGATGGTGCGGCCGAGGTCCTCCTCCTGCAGCATGCGGTCCTGCTCCTCCTTGGGCGGCACGACCGGGCGCTTGAGCAGGATCGGCGTCGCCACCTCGGCGGGGCAGATGACGCAGGCCCGTATGCCGTTGCCTCCCTCCTCGGCATTGATGCTCTCGGTGAGCGCAGCGGCGCCGAACTTGGAGGCTGTATAGCTCGGCCCCGACAAGGGCAGCACGACCTTGCCGAACCAGCTCGAGACGTTGATCACCAGCCCGTCGCGGCGCGTGCGCATGCCCGGCAGCACGGCATGGCAGCAATAGAACATGCCGTCGAGATTGGTGCGAACGACGCTCTCCCAGGCCTCGATCGTCACTGCGTCCCAGCTGCGGTTGGGCACATTGGTGCCGGCGCTGTTGACCAATATGTCGATGCGGCCGTGCTTCTTCTCGATCGCTGCGGCCGCCCTCGCGACCGCCTTCTTGTCGGCGACGTCGAGCTTGCGGATCTCGACCTTGCCGTCGGCCTTCTTCACGAGTGCCGCCGTCTCCTCCAGCGTCTGCATCGACCGGCCCGACACGACGACCCTGGCGCCCATCTTGGCGAGTTCCAGCGCGCCGGCCCGGCCGATACCGGTACCGCCGCCGGTCACCCACGCGACCTTGCCTGTAAGGCTCATGACAGCGGCCTCTTCTTCAGCAGGTACTTGTGCTCGCCGTCGCAGACCAGCTCACCCGACTGGTTATGGATGGTGAGCGTCAGCACCACGACGCCGGTGGTGCGGCCGGGCTTGAGCTCGCTCACCTCCAGCATCGGATAGAGCGTGTCGCCAACATAGACCGGCTTGAGGAACCGCGAGGACTGCTCGAGAAAGCCGATCAGCGCCTCGCCCACGATATGCGGGAAGATGCCGCCGCCCGCCGCGCCCTGGATCGCCACCTGCAGCCCGTGAGCCAGCATGTCCCGATGGCCCAGCGCCTTGCAGTATTCCCGGTCGTAATGGATTGGATGATTGTCGCCGCTCGCCAGCTGGAAGGCCGAGAACAGCGCCTCGGTCTGGGTGCGCGAGTTGATATAGAAGCGCTGCCCCACATGGAGGTCCTCGAACCAGTGCGCGGGCCCGAAGCGGTGTTCCGCCGGATTGAACTTCGCCGTCTCCGCCAACACCTGCTCCTCGTTTGGAGCGGAGCTTAGCCCGATGCCAGCAAATCACCCAACGGCTTTAGCGACGTTTCGAGGAAGTCCGGTGTCGCATCGTCGCGTGGCGGCAGGCCGATGCGATTGTGCCAGTAGACCGGCATGCCGATACCCTTCGCCCCCGGCACATCGGAGGGCGACCCGGCCACGAACAGCGTGCGTTCCGGCGCCGTGCCCAGCGTCCGCAGGACGGCGCGATAGACCTCGGGGCGCGGCTTGTAGAAGCCGATGCTTTCGGCGGTTTCGACCCTGGCGAACGTCACGCCGACCCGCTTGGCGGCGCGTTGTCCCAGCCGGATCGAGCAATTGGTCGCGACGGCGAGCGGCAGGCTGATCGTCGAAAGCACCGTAGTCACCTCAGGCCAGGGCTGCAGCTCGTCCCACCGCCGCTCCAATTCCATGCCGAGACGCTCGGGCAGGCCGACATCGCGGGCCGCTTCCCGCACCAGCGTTTCATACGGTCTGTAACTGCCGCATCCGTAGGTGATCTGGAGATAGCGGCGGCGCCAATGCATGCCGTCCTCGGCATTGCCGGCGACGTCGTTCCACAACGTCCAGGAATCGATCAGTGCCGTCAGCAGATCGAAGACGACAGCGTCGTATTTCACGGCTTGAAGTCGAGCATCCGCTCGCGCCAAGCATAGACCGGGTCGTCCTTCTCCAGAAGCTCGTAGTCTGGACTGATCGTGTGCGGCCATAGCAGGCTGCCGTACAGGATATGGTCGGAATAGGCGGGCGCGCTGCCCGATAGGAACGGCTGCTCCTTCAGCACCCGTCGCGCCGGCTCCAGTGCCGCCCGTAAGCCCGCGGGGCCCTTCTCGCGGGCGTTCTTCTGGAAAGCAGCGAAGTCGGTCGTGCCAAGCCGCTTGCCGCGCGATTCGACGATATAGGCCCTGTCCTGCGGACGCACCGCCTCGACCAGGTCGCCAACCACCAACTGAAAGAGCAGCGGATTGATCGCCGTGTCGGCCCAGCCGTTGACGAAGCGCGCATAGGCCTTCGCCGGATCGTTGGGGAACAGCGGCTTGTCGGGATAGGCCTGGTCGAGGTGCAGCGCGATCGCCCAACTGTCCTTCACCACCTTGGTGCCGTCATGGAGCACCGGCACGGCGGTCGATTGGGCGAAGGCGATCTTCTGCTTCTCGGTGAAGCCCATGGGCTCGTCGCGCCACGGAAGACCCTTGTGCTTCAGTGCCAGTTTGGTGCGCCAGCAAAAGGGGCTTGGTCGCAGATCCTTGTCGAAGACCAAGTCGTAGAGAGTGATCATTTGCCGTCCAGCATCTTGATGATGCCCGAGAAGTCCTTCGCCGAATTGCCGGCGTTGACGTAGAGGCTGAAAAGCTGCGCCGCCTCGGCGCCGAGCGGCGTTGCCGCCCCGGCGCCGGCCGATGCCTGCTGGGCGAGCAGCAGGTCCTTCAGCATCATTGCCGCGGTGAAGCCCGCCTGGTAGTCGCGATTGGCGGGCGACGCCGGCACGGGGCCCGGCACCGGGCAGTAGTTGATCAGCGACCAACAGGAGCCAGAAGCCGTCGACACCACGTCGAACAGCTTCTGCGCATCGAGGCCCAGGCGCTTGCCCAGCATGAAGCCTTCGCTGACGGCGATCATCGAGATGCCGAGGATCATGTTGTTGCAGATCTTGGCCGCCTGGCCGTTGCCGCTGCCGCCGGCATGGACGATGTTCCGGCCCATCTTCTCCAGGATGGGCCTGGCCTTGGCGAAGTCCGCATCCGAGCCGCCGACCATGAAGGTGAGCGTGCCGGCCGTGGCGCCGCCGACGCCGCCCGATACAGGCGCATCGATCATCTCCAGCCCCGCCTTCTGGGCCAGGCCCGCGACGTGGCGGGCGCTGTCGACATCGATGGTGGAGCAGTCGATCAGCAGCGCGCCCTTGGCGACGTTGGGCAGCACGTCCTTCTCGTAGACCTCACGCACATGCTTGCCCGCCGGCAGCATGGTGACGACGATCTCGGCATCCTTCACCGCTTCCGCCGCCGATGCAGCCTTGTGCGCGCCCTTCTCGACCGCTGCGGCAAGGGCCGAATCGGAAAGATCGAAGGCGGTGACGTGATGCTGCGCCTTGCAGAGGTTGGCGGCCATCGGCCCGCCCATGTTGCCCAGTCCGATGAAGGCGATCTTCGCCATCTTGCTCTCCCCGATCAGCCGAATGTGAGGTCGTTCGAAACAGGCTTGAAATGCGCCTCGACCATGGCCTGCGTCACGCCGTCGATCGAGGGCGGGTTCCATTTCGGCTTCTGGTCCTTGTCGATCAGCAGCGCCCGCACGCCTTCGAAGAAATCGTGGTCGGGCCGCATGGCCGCCTGCGACATGCGGTACTCGATGGTCATCGAATCCTCGAACGAGCGGTTGGCGCAGCGCTTGAGCTGCTCCAGCGTGATCGCCATCGCGAGGGGCGAGAGTTTCATCAACGCCGCAAGCTGCTTCTGCGCCCATTCGCCGGGGTGGTTCTTGAGGTTCGCCTGGATCTCGCCCACCGATTCGGCCGAGAAGCAGCGATCGATGTCGGCCATCATCGCCGGCAGTCCAGGCGCTCCTTCATCGGCTGTGAAGCCGGCGATCACGGCATCGACCTTGCGGTTGGCGTCGGGCCCCGCAAGATCGGCCGCACCGAGGGCGGCCTGCAGCTCGTTCATCCTGGCACTGGGGACATGGGCATCGACGATGCCGGCCCACACTGCGTCGGCCACCTTCAGCCTGTGGCTGGTGAGCGCCAGGAAGGTCCCCAGCGCGCCCGGCAGGCGCGTCAGGAAATAGCCGCCGCCGACATCAGGGAAGAGGCCGATGGTCGTCTCGGGCATGGCGAACAGGAACTTCTCGCTCGCCACTGAATGCGAGCCGTGAACCGAGAGGCCGACGCCGCCCCCCATGTCGATGCCGTCGATCAGCGAGATCCAGGGCTTGGCGTAGCGATGGATCCGGCGGTTGACGATGTATTCGTCGCGGAAGAAATCGCGCCGCAGGGTGCCGGAAGGATTGTCGCGGCTCTCGCGATAGAGGTTGGTGACGTCGCCGCCGGCGCAGAAGGCGCGATCACCGGCGCCGCGCAGCACCACCGCCTTGATCGCCGGGTCCTTCTCCCAACCCGGAATGACCCGCTCCAGTTCCACGATCATGCCGTGGGTCAGCGCATTGAGCGCCTTGGGTCGATTGAGCGTGATGAGGCCGAGGCCATCTTTGATCTCGAACAGGATTTCAGCGTCGGACATTCAAGCTCCGTCTAACCAACCAACAAACGCCTGGAAATGATGACGCGCATGATCTCGTTGGTGCCCTCGAGGATCTGGTGCACGCGCAGGTCGCGCAAATAACGCTCGATGGGAAAGTCCTTCAAGTAGCCGTAGCCGCCATGCAATTGCAGCGCTTCGTTGACCACGCGAAAGCCGGTGTCGGTCGCCAGCCGCTTGCCCATCGCGGCGGCCTGCGTGGCCTCGGGCGACTTGGCGTCGAGCAGCCAGGCAGCCCGCCAGATCATCAGCCGCGCGGCCTCCAGATCGGTCGCCATGTCGGCGAGCTTGAACTGCGTCGCCTGGAAATCGGCCAGGGGCTTGCCGAACTGCTTGCGCTCCACGACGTAGCGCGACGCCGTCTCCAGGCAGGCCCGCGCACCGCCCAGCGAGCAGGCGCCGATGTTGATGCGCCCGCCGTCGAGCCCCATCATCGCGATCTTGAAGCCATGGCCTTCGGGACCGAGCCGGTTGGCAACCGGCACCCGGCAATTCTCGAAGATCACCGCGGCCGTCGGCTGGCTGTTCCAGCCCAGCTTGCTTTCCTGCTTGCCGAACGACAGGCCGGGCGTGCCGGCTTCAACCACCAGGGTCGAGACGCCCCCTGCTCCCGACCCGCCGGTGCGCAGCATCACGACATAGATGTCACTGCGGCCGCCGCCCGAGATGAAGGCCTTGCTGCCGTTCAGGACGTAATGATCGCCCTGCAGCTCGGCCCGTGTCGCCAGCGCCGCGGCGTCGGAGCCGGCGCCCGGTTCGGTAAGGCAGTAGCTGGCGAAATGCTCCATCGAGCAGAGCCTGGGCAGGAAACGCCGGCGCTGCTCGGCATCACCAAAGGCGTCGATCATCCAGGCGGCCATGTTGTGGATGGAAACATAGGCCGCCGTGCTGGGGCAGGCCGCCGCCAGCTCCTCCATGATCAGGGCCGCATCGAAGCGCGACAGGCCGCTGCCGCCGACATCCTCGGCGACATAGATGCCGCCGAATCCCAATGCAGCCGCCTCGCGCAGCGTTTCCCCAGGGAAGATCTTCTCGGCGTCCCATCTGGCGGCTTGCGGCAACATACGGTCGGTCGCGAATTGGCGCGCTGTGTCGCGGAAGGCCTGCTGGTCTTCGCTGAGGGTAAAATCCATGGCGGCCGGATCATATCGGGGGGCCTTTCTCGGTCAACCACAGCTGGTGCTATAGTGGGCCCATGAATTGGAGAAACCTGACGGCGGCCGAGCTCGCCGACCTTCCCGAGACACGGCTGCGCGGCGCCCTGCTCTGGATGTTCCTTGGCGCCCTCATCGCCTTTCTCGTGCCGGCGATCGGCGTGACGCTCGAGTATGCGGCACCCCGTTTCCCCGCCATCCGGACGAACCTCGCGGGCTATCTCTTCAGCTGGCTCGAAAAGCCGGTCGAGCTCGGAGTCATCTATATGATTCCGGTGGCCTTCCTCATGGCCTGGTCGCTGCTGTTCATCGTCATGACCCTGGGTCGGGCACGATCGACCCCGACCATCGCGAGCGTCGGGATCGTGTTGTGGGCGCTCCTGCGCGCTGGCGTGGCCTTCGTCTACCAGGCCTCGGCAGGCGCGGCAGCCCTCAAGATTCCATTGGGTGAAGCGATGATCCGCGACTGGCCTTTTGCCGTCACCGTCCTGGGCGAGATCATCCTCGCGGCCGCCTTCTGCGGCTATATGGCCTCGGGCCGGCGGCCCAACATCTATTATCGCCGTCGCGTTGCCAGGGCCTGAACGGCTATAAGACCGGCCCATGGCGAAACGATTCAGCACGCTCGGCCGCTTCCCGACAACCCGCCTCCGCCGCAACCGGCGCGAGGATTGGTCACGACGTCTCGTCGCCGAGAACAGGCTCTCGGTCGACGACCTGATCTGGCCGGTCTTCGTCCAGGAGGGCTCCAACGCACGCACGCCTGTTTCGTCGATGCCGGGCGTAGACCGGCTGTCGATCGACCTCCTGGTCGAAGCGGTGAAAGAGGCGCGCGATCTCGGCATTCCTGCCATGGCGATCTTTCCCGAGACCGATCCCGCGTCGAAGACGCCGGACGGTCGCGAAGCCTACAATCCGGGCAACCTGGTGTGCCGCGCCATCACGGCCGTCAAGAAAGCCGTGCCCGGTATCGGCGTGGTCTGCGACGTGGCGCTCGATCCTTTCAACAGCGACGGCCATGACGGCATCGTCGTCGACGGCTATGTGCAGAACGACGAGACGCTCGAGGCGCTGATCAAGCAGGCGATCGTGCAGACCGAGGCCGGCGCCGACATCCAGGCACCCTCCGACATGATGGATGGCCGCATCGGCGCCATCCGCAAGGCGCTCGACGGCAAGGGTTTCGTCCACGCCCAGATCATGAGCTACGCGGCGAAATACGCCTCGGCTTTCTACAACCCGTTCCGCGACGCCATCGGCAGCTCGGGCGCCCTCAAAGGCGACAAGAAGACCTACCAGATGGACTACGCCAACTCCGACGAGGCCCTGCGCGAGGTCGGCCTCGAT
>CANIRG010000109.1 GCA_947469635.1 Rhodospirillales bacterium
GTGCGCAACCCGCAGGTCTTCCTGTTCGACGAGCCGCTCTCCAACCTCGACGCCAAGCTGCGCGTGCAGATGCGCTCGGAGATCAAGGAGCTGCACCAGCGGCTCAAGGTGACGACGGTCTACGTGACCCACGACCAGATCGAGGCCATGACCATGGCCGACAAGATCGTCGTCATGAACAGCGGCAACATCGAGCAGATCGGCGCGCCGCTGGAACTCTACGACCGGCCCGCCAATGTCTTCGTCGCGGGCTTCATCGGCTCGCCGGCGATGAACATCCTGAAGGGCAACGTCATCAACGGCAAGCTGCGCACCGACGACGGCACTGACTGGCCGCTGCCGACGCACATCAAGTCGGCCAAGGAAGGCCCTGCCATCTACGGCGTTCGGCCCGAGCATCTGCGCATCGCGGCCGACGGCATCCCCGCCACCGTCCAGCTCGTCGAGCCGACCGGCTCGGAGACCCAGGTGATGATGAAGATCGGCAACCAGACGATGACCGGCGCCTTCCGCGAGCGCGTCACCGCCCGACCCGGCGAGATCCTGCCGGTGCTGCCCGACCCGGCGCTCGTCCATCTGTTCGACCAGCAATCGGGTCAACGTCTCTAGTTCAACAAGTAAGCGTAGAGGAGGAAACGAAAATGGCATTCATCATCAAGAGGCGCGAAGCCCTGAAGCTCGGCGCCAGTGCGGCCGCGATCATGGCCGCGGGCCATGCCAACGCGCAGGCGATTCCCAAGGGCGACGCGGCCATGCCGAAGCTCCCCATCGAGAAGGGCGCGTCGCTGCGCCTGATCCGCCCGGCGAAGTTCGTCGAGCCCGACGAGGTGATCTTCCGCGCCAACTCCGCCAAGTTCGCCAAGGAGTTCGGCGTCGACGTCAAGGTCGACCTCGTGGGCTGGGAAGACATCACCCAGCAGACCGCCGTCTCCGCCAACACCGGCGCCGGCCCGGACATCATCATCGGCTGGGCGGAAAGCCCTCACATCTATGCCGACAAGGTGCTCGAGCTCAGCGACATCGCCGAGTATCTGGGCAAGAAGTACGGCGGCTGGCAGTTCCTCGGCGAGAAGTACGGCAAGAAGGCCAAGACCAACAACTGGATCGGCCTGCCGATGGGCGGCTCGGGCGGCCCGCTGGTCTATCGTCCCTCCGCGCTCAAGGAAGCGGGCCACGACAAGCTCCCGACCGATCATGCCGGCCTGCTGAAGCTTTGCCAGGACCTCAAGAAGATCAACAAGCCGGCGGGTTTCGCGCTCGGCAACGCCGTCGGCGACGCCAACGGCTTCGCGAACTGGATGCTGTGGAGCCACGGCGCGAGCCTCGTCGATGAAGAGGGCAAGGTCACGTTGAACAGCAAGGAGACGGTCAACGCGCTGAAGTTCGTCAAGGAACTCTTTCCGACGTTCATCCCGGGCACGATGTCGTGGAACGACATCAGCAACAACCGCGCCTATGCGTCGAAGGAGCTCTTCTTCACCGCGAATGGCGTGTCGCTGTACTTCGCCCTGAAGAACGATCCGGCGACCAAGGAGATCGCCGACGACACCATGCACGGAAATCTCGTGCAGGGTGTCGCGACGTCGGCGCCGATGTCGGCCACCGTGCTGAACGGCATGGTGCTCAAGCACACCAAGTTCCCGAACGCCGCCAAGGCCTATCTCGCCTTCATGATGGAAGCCGAGCAGTACGATCCCTGGCTGACCGGTTGCCTCGGCTACTGGGCGCATCCGCTCAAGGCCTACGACAAGAGCAAGGTGTGGGAGAGCGATCCCAAGATCGCGATCTTCCGCAACACCATGGATAACAAGTACTGGACTGGCTACAAGGGCCCGATCACGCAGGCCGCCGGCACCGTCCAGGCCGAGTACATCATGGTCCAGATGTTCGCCTCCGTGGCGTCGGGGCAGGCAACGCCCGAGGATGCTGTCAAGGAAGCCGAGCGTCGCACCAAGCGCTACTACCGCTAACCGACAACGGGACGGCGCGGCCTCCGCGGGCCGCGCCGCCTTTTCCCTCGCTTCGGAGGAAAGATGACCGTCGCCACGATGACCGATTGGACCCGCGCCCGACCGCAGCCCAACTGGCTCGCGCGCTTGTTCGACTACAAGCCGTTCCTCATCTTCATGTGCCTGCTGCCGGCACTCGGCCTGCTGCTGGTCTTCCTCACCTATCCGCTCGGCCTCGGCATCTGGCTCTCCTTCACCGACACCAAGATCGGTGGTGCCGGCAAGTTCGTCGGCCTCGACAACTTCGAATACCTGGCCGAGGATCCGCAGTTCTGGAGCGCCGTCTTCTACAGCGTCTTCTATACGAGCGTGGCGACCTTCGGAAAATTCGCGCTGGGCCTGTGGCTCGCGCTACTGCTGAACAACCACGTCCCGTTCAAGAGCCTGCTGCGCGCCATCATCCTGCTGCCGTGGATCGTGCCGACGGTTCTCTCGGCGCTGGCGTTCTGGTGGCTCTACGATCCGCAATTCTCGATCTTCTCCTATCTCGCCGTCGACGTGCTGCACATCCGGGACAAGCCCTTCGACTTCCTGAGCACGATCTGGCCCGCGCGCTGGTCGTTGATCGCGGCCAACATCTGGCGCGGCATCCCCTTCGTGGCGATCTCGCTGCTGGCCGGCCTGCAGACCATCTCGCCCTCGCTCTACGAGGCGGCACTGCTCGACGGTTCCAGCGCCTGGCAGCGCTTCCGCTACATCACCTTCCCGCTGCTGCTGCCGATCCTGGCGATCGTGATGACGTTCTCGATCATCTTCACCTTCACCGACTTCCAGCTGGTCTACGCGATCACGCGCGGCGGCCCGCTGAACTCCACCCATCTCATGGCCACCTTGGCCTTCCAGCGCGGTATTTCCGGCGGCGAGCTGGGCGAGGGCGCGGCGATCGCCGTCTCCATGATCCCGTTCCTGGTCGCGGCCACGCTGTTCAGTTACTTCGCCCTCGCACGTCGCAAGTGGCAGCAGGGAGAGGCCAATGACTGACGTCACAACGACGCAGGTCGACGCGCAGTCGAAGGCGACCGTCACGCCGGACCAGATGACGTGGGACAGCCGGAGCCGGCGCGTGGTCACGATCTATGTGCCGCTCGCGCTGTTCGTGATCGTGCTGCTGTTCCCGTTCTATTGGATGGCGATCACGTCGTTCAAGCCGAACGCCGAGCTGTACGATTACAAGAAGTACAATCCGTTCCTGATCGGCAGCCCGACGCTGCAGCACATCAAGCACCTGCTGTTCGGCACGGCCTATCCGAGCTGGCTGGTCACCACCATGATCGTGGCGGTGTGCTCCACGACGCTGTCGCTGTTCTCCAGCGTGCTCGCGGCCTACGCCATCCAGCGCCTGCGCTTCAAGGGCAGCCAGTATGTCGGTCTCGGCATCTATCTCGCCTATCTCGTGCCGCCGTCGATCCTGTTCATTCCGCTGGCGACCACCATCCACCAGTTCGGCCTGTTCGACTCGCCGCTGGCGCTGATCCTGACCTATCCGACCTTCCTGGTGCCGTTCAGCACCTGGCTGCTGATCGGCTACTTCAAGTCCATCCCCTACGAGCTGGAGGAATGCGCGCTGATCGACGGGGCGACGCGCCTGCAGATCCTGCGCCGCATCACGCTCCCGTTGGCGGTGCCCGGCCTGATCTCGGCCGGCATCTTCTCCTTCACGCTCTCGTGGAACGAGTTCGTCTATGCGCTGGCTTTCATCCAGAGCAGCGAGAAGAAGACCGTGTCGGTGGCCATCCTGACCGAGCTCGTCTCGGGCGACGTCTATCAGTGGGGCTCGCTGATGGCGGGCTCGCTGCTGGGCTCGCTGCCGGTGGCGATCTTCTACTCGTTCTTCGTGGACTATTACGTGTCGTCGCTCACCGGCGCGGTGAAGGAATAGCCTTGTCCTCCGCCGTCATGGCGATCGACCTCGACTCCTTCCTGCGTATGCTGGCGTCCGTGGTGTGCGGTGGCGTGATCGGGCTCAATCGCGACATGCACGGCAAGCCCACCGGCATCCGCGCGCATGCGCTGGTGTCGCTGGGTGCGGCGATCCTCACGATCGCCGGCGGCGGGTTGCTGCTGGGCGCGGATCATCCCGATGCGACGAGCCGGGTCATCCAGGGAATCATCGCCGGCATCGGCTTCCTGGGTGCCGGCGTGATCCTGCGCGGCCCGGACGGCAAGCGCGTCTATCATCTCGTCACCGCGGCTTCGCTGTGGGTGACGACCGGCATCGGCGTGCTGTGCGGCCTGGGCGCGCTCCTGCTCGCAGGGGCCGCCACCGCGCTGGTGCTCATTGTCCTTGTCCTCGGCCTCTATCTCGATCGCCTGCTGTTCGGCAAAGGCGGCGTCGAGACCGACGATCCGGAATAGCGCCCTACGCCACCGGGGCCGGCGGTCCGGAGGGATGCGGCGTCGGCGGCGGCATGTCCTCGGGTCCGGGCAGCGTCGGCATTTCCGGCGGGATGGGCTGGGCCTTGCCAGGCTCTGGCGGCACGGACGGGACGGGGTCGATGGGGCGATCCGGGTTGCCGGTCATTGAATTCTCCCAAACGGAAATGCCCGCCTTGCGGCGGACACTCCCATTCCCTGTTGAATTGAAGGGGTGAATGGACGGCGCTAGCTTTCGCGGCTGTAGGAGCCGGGCTTGTCGTCCTTGTCCGTGCCGGGCTTCTGACCCGGCTTCTGGCTCTGATTCTCGCGCTCGCGCTGCTGCTCGCGTTGCTGTTGCTCACGCTGCTGCTGTTCGCGCTGCTGCTGCGACGGGTTCTGGTTGTTCTGCTGGTTCACGAGATCCTCCAGGTTCGCAGGCGACGGCCGGAATGGCCGACGCTGTGGAGAAAACGACCCGCCGAACGAAGGAGTTGCCGTCTCTTTTTGAGGCCTTGTGACAGGTTTTCAGTTGACAGCCCTCGCCGTCAATTCTCCGGCACCTTGCCAATCCGTTCGACGGCAGTCTTCAGGCGGGCGGCGTCGCGGTCGAGGAAGGTCTTGAACTCGGGCGCATCGAGATAGGCGATCGGCGTCTCGACCTTGGCCATGATCTCCTTGAACTCGGCATCCTCGGCCGTGCGGCGCGCGGCGTCGCGCAAGGTGGCGAGGATCGCGGGCGGCGTGGCGGCCGGCGCGAACAGGCCCGACCAGATATAGAAGGTGGCGTCGTAGCCCAGCTCCTTCATGCTGGGCACGTCGGGCATCGAGGCCAGCCGCTTGTCGCCCCAGACCGCGAGCGCCCTCATCTTGCCCGCCTTGATCTGGCCGATCGCCGCCGACGGTCCCGAGGCCAGCGCCTCGATCTGCCCGCCGAGCAGCGCCGCCACGGCCGGGCCGCCGCCCTGGTAGGGGATATGGAACAGCTTGATGTCGGCGGCACCTGCGAGGATCTCCATCGCGACGTGCAGCGTGCCGTAGACGCCCGACGAGCCGTAGTTGATCGTGCCGGGCTTGGCCTTGGCGGCCTCGACGAAGTCCTTCAACGTCCTGTAGGGGCCGTCGGCGCGCACCACGAGCACGGTGGGATCGGCGCTGATCAGCGCCAGCGGCGCGAACTGGTCGAGCTCATAGGCCGGCGGCCGGCCCTGCAGGCGATCCGCGACGGGCAGGACCGAGATCGACGACAGCGCCATCAGGATCGTGTAACCATCCGGCGTCGCGCGTGCCGCCGACGCGGCGCCGACCGAGCCGCCGGCGCCGGGCTTGTTCACCACCACGACGGATTGCTTGAGCAGCCGCCCCATCACCTGCGCGGTCGGCCGGCCGGTGATGTCGGCCACGCCGCCCGGCGGGAAGGGCACGACCATCTGGATCGGCCGCGTCGGATAGGCCTCCTGGGCGGTGGCTGGCTGAGACGCCAGGACGCCGAGAAATGCCGTCAGCAGGCTCGCTTTCCGTCGCATCGTTTCCTCCTCTTTGGTTAGGGAGAAACTTATCACGATGTGAGCGCGCCGCCGCCGCAAACCGCCACAATGCCTCCCGTACTGCTCCTCATGAAGTCTCTCTTTGCGAAGGACAGGACCATGAAACGCTTCCTTGTAGTTTTGGCCGTGCTTCCCGCGCTGACCCTCGGAGCTTGCGGCGACACGATGGGTGATCGCGCCTTGAGCGGCGGCGGTCTCGGTGCGGGCGCCGGCCTGCTTGCGGGCTCCTTCGCCGGCTCGCCGTTGACCGGTGCCCTGGTCGGCGGCGCCTTGGGCGCCGGTGCTGGCGCGATCACCAGCTCCGACCAGTTCAGCCTCGGCAAGCCGTTCTGGCGCTGAGCCTGATGTCTTTGCGGCGGAAAGGCGGCGGCAACACCCCGGCGGCATGGGGCGTTACTCCACCACACCAACCGCGCAGGAGGATGTGATGAAGAAGACTTTGCCGCTGCTCGCGCTCGCCCTGGTGAGCATCGTGGGCGCTGCCGCTGCCGAGGACCGGCCGCTCGACCCGAACGGTCGCCCCTTCATCGGTTCCCGGAACGCCCATCCGGGTCCCGGTGACTATGGCTACGGGCCTGGCCCGCAGCCGCGCACCGACCAGGAGGCCACGGCGCCGCGCAGCCGCCGGAGCCATGAGACGGCGTTCAAGGACGAGTACGGCTTCCGCTACGACGAGCAGGGCAACCGCCTCAATGGCCAAGGCAAGGTGATTTCGCCCCGCGCCGTTCAGCCGTAAGCGCTATCGGTAGGAGAGGGCCCGGCGGCCTCAGGGCCGGCCGGGCCCTTTGCTTTGCGCGGACGGCGTCGACAGCTAGAGTGACGGCATGCTGATCCGCCTCCTTGCCGCCTCCCTCGCCGCGCTCCTGCTGCCGCTCGCCGCCGTAGCGCAGGATTATCCCAACCGTCCGATCAAGCTGATCGTGCCGTGGGCCCCGGGTGGCTCGACCGATTCGCTGGGCCGGATCCTGGCGCAAAAGCTCTCGGAGCAGATGGGCCAGCTCTGGGTCATCGAGAACAAGCCGGGCGCCACCGGCACCATCGGCCATGCCGTCGCCGCGCGCGCGATGCCGGACGGCTACACCTTCCTTTTCGCCTCCAACAGCACCTTCTCGATCGCCAGCCACCTCTATAAGGATCTCACCTACGACGACGTGAAGTCGTTCACGCCGGTGTCGTGGGCGGGCTTCAACGCCCAGATCCTGTCGGTGCATCCCAGCGTGCCGGTGAAGAGCTACGCCGAGCTGGTGGCAATGGCCAAGGCCAAGCCGGGCGAGATCAATTTCTCCACCGCCGGCATCGGCTCGACCAGCCATCTCGCGACCGAGCTCCTGATGGCCATGGCCGGCATCAAGATGACCCACGTGCCCTACAAGGGGGGCGATCCCTCGCTGCAGGCGGTGCTCGCGGGCGAGACCAAGATGTCCTTCGTCGACATCTCCTCGGCAGTGCCGCATGCCACGGCGGGCAAGCTGCGCCCGCTCGCGACAAGCACGGCCAGGCGCATCTCGGTGATGCCCGATCTGCCGACGATTGCCGAGGCAGGCCTTCCCGGCTTTGAATCGATGACCGCTTTCGCCATGTTCGCCCCTGCCGGCACGCCGCCCGCCATCGCCGAGCGTGTCGCCAAGGAGATCGACAAGGCGCTGGCGACCGATGACGTGAAGCGCATCCTCAAGGTGCAAGGCGTCGAGCCGGTCGGCGGCCCGCCCGCCGACCTTGCCGCGTTCCAAAAGGCCGATTCAGCCAAATGGGGCCGCATCATCAAGGAGCGCGGCATCAAGTTCGAGTAGTCGCCGATGCGTTGAACGGATTTAGAGTTTTCGCGCCGAGCCCGACGACATCGGCTTCGTTGCGGGTGACGAAGGTCATGCGATGCACTTTTGCCGTCGCCGCCAGCAGCCCATCGACGTTCGGGATCGTTCGAAGCGCTCCCATGCGGCCCCACTCGTCGGTGACGGCGCGATCGACCGGCAGAATGCGATCGTCGAATGCTGCTTCGATCATGGCAAGCCACTTCTCAAGCGCTTCGGCGCGACCTGCATCGCGCGATCGGACGAGCTCGATGCCTTTGCGAATCTCGCCTGTCACCAGTACGCTGAGATAGAGTTCCCCATCGTCGATCGTGGCATACCAAGCCGCGACATTTGCATTGCACCGGGCTCCCTTGCGCACCTCGGAAATGATGTTGGTGTCGATCAGAAAACTCACAGATCGACTGCCCGACCCTCGTCGCGGACACGATCGAGATCGATGCCGTCGAGCGGCGCCGTCGCGAGCAGGGCTTTCAGCCCGACCGCGGGCGGCTTGGCGAATTGGTGCCGCAGCAGCGCGCGCGCCTCGGCCTCTCGCGCCGGATCCAGCAGCGTCCGGGCGATGCTTCGCACCAGCGCCGCATCCTCTCCCCGCACCTGGACTTCGACACGCACGATGCCCTGACGCTTGCGACGTCGGCGAAATCTAGCAATCGCGCTTTTCTGTGCTTTTGCCATTTCCGGAAATAGTGCCGGAAATGGTGTGAAAAGCAAGCGCTTGCCCGAGCCCGCCCGCACTTCTACAGTCCCCGCGGAATCGAAACAGGGGGAAGCCATGGACCGGAAGTACATCACGCGTCGCGAGACGATGGCGCTGCTGGGCAGCGCGGCGGCCGTCGGCATGGCGTCCGGTCCGGCCTTCGGCCAGGCCGAGCCGCCCAAGCCCGCGTCGATCGTGGTCAACCATTCCGGCGGCTCGATGGGCACGGCGATGCGCAAGGCCTTCTTCGCCACCTACGAGAAGAAGTACGGCATCCGCGTCGTCGAGACGAGCCCGGCCGATTTCGGCAAGCTGCGCGCCATGGTCGACGCCAAGAACGTCGAATGGGACATCACCGAGATCGGCGGCCAGGACGCCATCCGCGCCACCAAGCTCGACCTCATCGAGAAGATCGACGAGAAGATCGTCGACCGCTCGAAGTATCCCGAGAAGGCGCGCAGCCCGTCGGTCTTCGCCTCGTCGGTCTACACCACCATCATCGGCTACCGCACCGACGTCTTCAAAGGCGGCACGCATCCCAAGAGCTGGGCCGACTGGTGGGACGTCAAGAAGTTCCCCGGCGCGCGCTCGATGCGCAACCATCCGACGGACAATCTCGAGTTCGCGCTGATCGCCGACGGCGTGCCCAAGGACAAGGTCTATCCGATCGACTTTGACCGCGCCTTCAAGAAGCTCGACCAGATCAAGCCGCACGTCACCGTGTGGTGGTCGACCGGCCAGCAGCCGGCGCAGCTCCTGCTCGACAAGGAAGTCGTGCTGGCGACGGGCTGGAACGGCCGCTTCTACGACATCATCAAGAAGGGCGCGCCGGTCGAGATCGAGTGGAACGAAGGCGCCCTGAAGCAGGGCAGCTTCGTCATCCCCAAGGGCGCCAAGAATCCCTACTGGGCCAACAAGATGCTGCACGAGATGTCGGTGCCGCAGCAGCAGGCGATCTATGCCAGCGAGCTGGGCTATCCCGGCCTCAATCTCGAATCGCTGAACTTCGTCGACGCCAAGGTGAAGCCCTACCTGCCGACGCTCTATGTCGAGAAGCAGTTCTGGATCGACGACGCCTGGTACGCCGAGAACGGCGCCAAGGCGCAGGAGCTGTGGAACGCCTGGATGCTCAAGAAGGCATAAGTGGCGCCTTCTGCAGAGCTGCGTCTCGAGAGCGTCTTCAGGCGGTTCGGCGAGGTTCGGGCGCTCGACGGTGTGTCTTTGGCCGTCGAGTCGGGTGAGCTGCTGACTATCCTGGGGCCGAGCGGGTCGGGCAAGACGACGCTGCTCAAGGTCGTGGCGGGCTTCGAGAAGCCCGACGGCGGCCGCGTGCTGGTCGACGGGCAGGACATCACGTCCCTGCCGCCGGCCAAGCGCGACATCGGCATGGTGTTCCAGAACTACGCGCTCTTCCCGCATCTCACGGTGCGGCAGAACGTGGCCTTCCCGCTGGAGATGCGCAACGTCGCGCGGCCCGAGATCGACAAGCGCGTGGGCGAGACCCTCGCCCTCGTCGAGCTCGCGGGATACGACGAGCGCCTGCCGCGCCAGCTCTCCGGTGGCCAGCAGCAGCGCGTGGCGCTCGCCCGCGCCATCGTCTTCAACCCGCGCCTGCTATTGCTCGACGAGCCGTTCGGCGCGCTCGACCGCAAGCTGCGCGAGACCATGCAACTCGAGGTGCGTCGCCTGCAGCGACGGCTGGCGCTCACCACCATCTTCATCACCCACGATCAGGAAGAGGCGCTGGTCCTGTCCGACCGCATCGCCGTCATGAACAAGGGCACGATCCAGCAGATTGCCACGACGACGGAGATCTACGAGCGACCGGCCAGCGGCTTCGTCGCCGACTTCGTGGGCGAGAGCAATATCTTCTACGGCACGGCTGGCGCTGATGGCGTGGTGACGCTGGCTGGCGGCCGCACGCTCAATGTGGCCCGCAAGGTGCCGGCCGGAAAGAACGTCGGCGTGCTGGTCCGGCCCGAACGTTTCTCGAACACGGCGATCAATGCTTTTGAGGGCGAGGTGATCGAGGCGGTCTATCTCGGCTCGTCCTTCAAGATTCGGCTCAAGACCGCCGACGATTTCGCCGTCATCGTGCGCCTGCCGGCGCGCGGCAAGCTGCCCGCGGTCGGCGGGCGCGTGTCGGTCGGCATCGAGCCGGACGAGATTCATGTCTTCGACGTCTAAGGGCTTCCTCCCCGCCATTCCCGCCCTTGTGCTGCTGGGCGTGTTCTTCCTCTATCCCGTCATCCGCATGCTGGGCTTCAGCATCGAGACGGGAAACCTCGACTGGTACGCCAAGGCGCTGGGCGAGGGGCTTTACCTGCAGGTATTCTGGAACACCTTCCAGATCGCCGTTTTCGTCACCTTCTTCTGTCTGCTGCTGGGCTATCCGCTGGGCTTCCTGATCGCCACGACGACGCCCTTCTGGGCGACGATGGGCTTCATCTTCGTCCTGCTGCCGCTCTGGACCTCGGTCCTGGTGCGCACCTACGCCTGGATGGTGCTGCTGGGCCGCAACGGCGTCTTCAACCGCATGCTGATCGATGCTGGCATCGTGGCCGATCCGCTGCCGCTGCTGCATAATCTCACCGGCGTGCTGATCGGCATGGTGCACGTGCTGCTGCCCTACATGGTGCTGCCGGTCTATGGCGCGGTGAAGCGGCTCGATCCGTCGATCGTTGCGGCGGCGCAGGGGCTCGGCGCCTCGTCGTGGCGGATCTTCTGGCGCATCTACCTGCCACTGACGCTGAACGGCATCTTCGCAGGCTCGGTCATCGTCTTCGTGCTGTCCCTCGGCTTCTACATCACGCCGGCGCTGCTGGGTGGTGGACGCGTCATGATGATCGCCGTGCTGATCGAGCAGCAGGTGCGTGAGACGCTGAACTGGCAGTTTGCAGCCGCGCTCTCCGCCGTGCTGCTGGGCTTCACGCTTGCCGTCTACGCCCTGGCGCAAAGAGCGATGCGGCCAGAGGCGGCGCGATGAAGGCCAGCTCATGAAGGGACGCCATGGCCTGATCGCGGCCTGCGCGATCATCTACTTCTTCCTCATGCTGCCGCTGCTCGTGGTGTTCCCGATCTCGCTCAGCTCGGCGCCCTACATGCAGTTCCCGCCGCCAGGATTCTCGTGGCAATGGTACGAGCGCTATCTCGACGATCCGCAATGGATCGATGCCACCTGGCGCTCCCTGTATGTCGGCGTGGCGACGGCGGTGCTGGCGTTGGCGTTGGGCGTGCCGCTGGCCTTCAGCCTGGTGCGGGGAAAGTTCTTCGGCCGCGGCATCCTCGACCGCATCGCCATGGCGCCGGTCATCGTGCCCACCATCATCGTTTCCGTCGCCGTCTATGGCCTGTTCGCCAAGCTGAAGCTGATCGGCATGTGGTACGGGCTGGTCGTCGCCCACACTGTCCTGGCGCTGCCCTTCGTGGTGCTGGTGATGGTGGCAGGCCTGCGCGATTTCGACCGCGGGCTGGAGCAGGCGGCGGAGGGGCTGGGCGCCAGCCGGCTGCGCACGTTGATGCGTGTGACCCTGCCGCTGCTGCGTCCCAGCCTCGTCTCGGCCGGGTTGCTGGCCTTCATCACCTCGTTCGACGAGGTCGTGGTGGCGCTGTTCCTGTCGGGTGCCAACATGACGCTGCCCAAGAAGATGTTCGACAACATCCTGATGGAGATCGACCCCACCATCGCGGCGGTGTCCGTGATGCAGATCGTGCTGGTGACGATCGTGCTGGTCCTGATCGGCCGGTTCGGCCGCGGCCTCAGCGCGACGGCAAGATAGTCAAGGAGCGTACCGCCATGGCCGACAGCATCTTCCACAAGGACTTCAAGACCATGCCGTGGTGGTGGGAGTGGTGGCATCCCTCCAATGAGCTGAGCCAGGATCCGCCGCTCAAGACCGACGTGCTGGTGGTGGGCGGGGGCTACGGCGGCCTGTCGACAGCGCTCGAACTCGCGCGCTCAGGCGTCGACGTGACGGTGCTGGAGCGCGGCGACTTCGGCGTCGGCGCCTCGACGCGCAACGGCGGCGGCGTCAGCGGCGGCACGACCATGGGCAAGGGCTTCTCCGGCAAGGGCGTCGGCGGCGATGCAGAGACCTGGAAGAAGGTCATGGAGCGCATGCTGGCCGATGCCGCCGATTCGCTGCAGCAGGTCGAGACGGTGATCCAGCGCGAGGGCATCGAGTGCTACTGGCGCATGAACGGCCGGTTCAGCGGCGCCTACACGCCGCGCCACTATGCCGAGCAGGAAGCCAAGATCGCGACCTACAATTCCAAGGCGCTCGGCACCTACATGGTGCCGCGCGAGCGCCAGCGCGAGGAGATCGCGTCGGACTATTACTATGGCGGCATGGTCGTGGAACGCACCGGCCAGCTCCATCCCGCTCTCTACTATGGCGGCTTGTTGAAGGCAGCGTCACGCGCCGGCGCCAAGCTCTGCGCCAATTGCGACGCGGAGAAGATCGAGCGCAAGCCGGGTGGTTTCAGGGTGCTCACCAACAAAGGGCCGATCGAGGCGCGCGAGGTGGTGATCGCCACCAACGGCTACACCACCGAGCTGACGCCGACGCTGCGGCGCAAGCTCGTGCCTGTCGCGA
Source organism: Rhodospirillales bacterium (assembly GCA_947469635.1). Taxonomy (GTDB): domain Bacteria; phylum Pseudomonadota; class Alphaproteobacteria; order Reyranellales; family Reyranellaceae; genus Reyranella. Next base: position 13,015 of record CANIRG010000109.1, read on the forward strand.
GCCACATCATCGCGACCGAGGAATTGCCCCCCGATCTGGTGCAGAGCCTGATCCCGAAGAACCGCGTGGTGAGCGATACCAAGCGCGTCCTCTGCTACTATCGGCAGTCGCCCGACGGCAAGCGCGTGATCTTCGGCGGCCGCGCCCGCTTCACCCAGGTGCCGCCCGAGGTGAGCGCGCCGGTGCTGCACGGCTACATGCTGGAGCGATGGCCGCAGCTCAAAGGCACCAAGGTGACGCACGCCTGGACCGGCAACGTCGCCTTTGCCTTCGACTTCCTGCCGCACATGGGCATGGAGCAGGGCATGCACTATCTGATGGCCTGCAACGGCTCGGGCGTCGCCATGATGAGCTATCTTGGCTACCAGACGGCGCGCAAGATCGCCGGCGGCTCGAATGCGCCGATCAATGCCTTCGACGGCCAGCCGTTTCCGACCGTGCCCTTCTACAACGGCAATCCGGAGTGGGTGCTGCCCTTCGTCGGTGCCTGGTATCGCACCCGCGACTGGATCGACCGGCGGATGGCCTGAGATCTCAGCAGGCCTGGGCCGTCTTCGACCGGGCCGGGACCTCGACGAGGGAGGTGAGGATCCGCTTCAGCGCCTCGGCGTCGATCGGCTTCTGCAGCACCGGGATGCTGGCGTAGCGACGGTCGATGCCATCGCGCTGATAGCCTGTGACGAACAGGAACGGCACGCCGCGCCCCATCAGCAGGTCGGCCAGTGGCTCGGCAGCCTCGCCGCGCAGGTTGAGATCGAGGATGGCGCCGTCAAAATTCTCGGTCCGGGCCGCCGCCAGCCCGTCGGCGAGCCGGCTGTAGGGGCCGACGATCGTGGCGCCGAGATCGCCCACGATGCTTTCCACCAGCATGCTCACCAGGAATTCGTCCTCGACCATCAGGAAGCGCTTGCCGACGAGACTCGCGGGGCTGCTCTCGGGCGATGCTTCGGCCTGCGGCTCTGCGCCATCGGCCGGACCCGCTTCGGCGATCTGGGCGCGCGGGATGGACAGCCGGCAGTGCAGGCCCTGCGGGCTCCAGTCGTAGGCGACGCTGCCGAGGAACTGCTCCTCGATGCTCGACCGCACGATGGTGAGGCCGAAGCCCAGCGCCTGGGGGGCTACCGCCGGTGGCCCGCCTGTTTCGCGCCAGTCGAGAGACAAGGCATTGTCGGTGAAGGCCCACTGCACCTGGAGGGTACCGGCCTCGCTCGACAGCGCGCCGTACTTGGCGGCATTGGTCGCGAGCTCGTGCAGGGCGAGCGCCACCGCCTGCGCCGTCGCCGGCTGCAGCAGGATCGAGGGACCCTCGGTCACGATGCGGTTGCGGCGCCGGGTCTGGTAAGGTGCCAGCTCCTCCTCGACGATCTGGCCGAGGTTGGCGCCTTCCCAGCGCGATGCCGACAGCAGGTTGTGCGTGACGGCGAGCGCATGGATGCGGCCTTCGACGGCCGCCACGAACTCCGGCATGGTCCGCGCCTTGGTGAGCCGCAGCATCGACAGCACCACCGCCAGCGTGTTCTTGGCGCGGTGATCGACCTCGCGCGCCAGCAGCACCTGCCGCTCCTCCGCCCGCTTGCGTTCGGTCATGTCGACGGTGACGCCTGTCACGCGCGAGGCCTTGCCATCGGAATCGCGCGACACGATGCCGGCGCCGTAGCACCAGCGGACCTCGCCGCTCGGCCGCACGATGCGGAACTCGAGCTGGAAGCGGGTCTGGCCCGAAGCGATGACCGAGGCGAGCGAACTCCTCTCGCGGTCGTCGGGATGCATCATCGCCTCGATGCCGTCGACCGTCGGCTGGAAGCTCGTGGGATCGACGTTGAAGATGCGATAGGGGCCTTCATCCCAGTCGATCCTGCCGCTCGCGACATCGACCTCCCAGGAACCCATGTCGCCGGCCGACAGCGCGATCGAGCGCCGCTCCTCGCTCTGGCGCAGGCGCTCCGTCTGGGCCTCGAGCTCGGCGGTGCGGGCGGCGACCCGCGCTTCCAATTCGGTGTTCAGCGCCTCGAGCTGGCGGGTCTTGCGGTAGAGCTCGATGAAGACCTTGACCTTGGCGCGCAGCACCTCCGGCACCACCGGCACGCTCATATAGTCGACGGCGCCGATCTGATAGCCGCGGAGATGGTCGGTCTCGGCGATCTGCACCGCCGAGACGAAGATCATGGCGAGCTTCTGGAAACGTGGATGCTCGCGGATCATGGCGGCCAGCTCGAAACCGTCGACCTCGGGCATGACCACGTCGATCAGCACCACGGCGATCTCGGTCTTGAGCAGGACGCCCAGCGCCTCATGCGGGCTGTTGGCCTTGATCAGGTTCTCGCCGAGCTCCCCCAGGATCACCTCGTAGCTCAACAACTTCGCCGGCTGGTCGTCGACCAGCAGGATATTCACCTTCTCCACGGCGGCGAGCTCGGCGGGGGACACTAGCGGTGCAGCCACAGGCGGAGAGCGCTGAACAGCTGCTCCGTGTTGACGGGCTTGGCGAGATAGTCGGAGGCGCCCGCCTCCAGGCACTTCTCGCGATCGCCCTTCATCGCCTTGGCGGTGAGCGCGATGATCGGCAGGCGGCGGAA
>CANIRG010000110.1 GCA_947469635.1 Rhodospirillales bacterium
AGATCGCGCGCGGCCGGTCGCGGCCATCGAGCACGACGACATGGCCGCCGACCCGCGCCATCGTCTCGCCGCCCTGCTCGACATCGCGCAGCAGGCAGGCGGTTGCCCTCTTCGGTCCGGTGAGGATGAGCTGCAACAGCTCCTCGCTCATGGCCGAGCTGTCGCCCATGCAGCAGACATCATACGGCGCGTCGGCCGGCAACCCAGCGGCACTACGGAACGCCTCCCAGAATGCGGCGATCTCAGGCGACTTGGGCTTGTCCATGGATAATCGACCGCGTCCGAAAACCGCCAGACGCATAGAGCCCGGCGAGGGAGAAGACCGCATTCAACAAGGAGAACAACAGATGGCTTCGATCCGCCGCGAGATTTCCCTCGATACCCCTGCCCACGACGTGTGGGAAGCGGTGCGCGACTTCAGCCAGGTTCATGCCCGCGTGGCGCCGGGCTTCCTCACCAGCCTCGAGATGCAGGACGGCGACCGGGTCGTCACCTTCTTCAACGGGCTCGTCGCCCGCGAACGGCTGGTGACGCTCGACGACGACGGCAAGCGGCTGGTCTACAGCATCGTCGAGGGCCGTCCGACGCACCACAACGCCTCGTTCGAGGTGCTTGGCGACGGCAACGGCGGCAGCCGGGTCGTGTGGACAGCGGACCTGCTGCCCAACGAGCTCGCGCCCGCCGTTGCCGCGATGATGGATCAGGGGCTCGTCGTCATGAAGAAGACGCTCGACGCCTGATCTAGGCCGCGTCGGCCTTCGGAAGCACGTCTTCGTATTTCTTGAAGCCGGGCAGCTTCTCGATCCGGCCCATCCACGCCTTGATGTTGGCATAGGGGCCGATGTCGATGGCGGCCTCTTCCGTGTAGGCGACGTCGCCATAGACCGCGACGTCGGCCATCGTCACTTCGCTGCCGACCAGGAACGGCGAGGTGGCGAGGGCGCCATCGAGCACCTTCAGCGCGTCGTTCGCCAGGTTGCTGTACATCGTATAGACGCTGTCCTCGGCCTTCATGAAGCCGCGCTTGATCGCCCGCGGGCGATAGACGTTCGCTGCAAGGCGGTCGAACTCCCAGAAGATCCACTCCCGCACCCGCGCCTTCTCCTTGGCCGTCTTGCCGCCCATCTTGCCGAACTTGTCAGCGAGATAGAGCAGGATCGAGCCTGACTGGCAGAGCTTGAGGTCGCCGTCGACCAGCGCCGGCACCTGGCCGAAGCGGTTGATGGCGAGGTAATCGGGCTGCTTGTGGGCGCCTGCCCGCAGGTCGACATGCTTGTAGGCAAAGGGCTGGCCCAGCAGCGACAGGGCCAATCCGGCCTTGTAGGTGGGGCCGCTCAACCAGATACCGTAGAGAGTGGGCTTCGACATGGTTCCTCCGAATTCTTGACCCGCGCGGATTAGCATGTATGACCGCGAGCATGAAATCTCCCGCCCGCGATATCGACCACCTCACCCTCATGTCGCCCAGCCTGGGTGCCGCTGCAGCCAAGCTGCAAAAGCTCGGGTTCAACCTCACGCCGCCGGAAAGCGAACCCCGCTTCATCTGCTTCCAGCCGGCCGAGGACGATATCCCCAACTATCTGGAGCTGGTGGAGAGCGACACCTCCGGCATCATCACGGTGGTCAACGCCGCCAAGTTCGACGGCGAGGAGCGCAGCGTCGGCTGGGAGAACGAGGGCGGCGACAAGGTCAAGGCAACCCTGACCGTGGGCAGCGGCGGCGGGCCCCTGCCTTGGGTGGCCTGCCGACACAAGACCCCGGAGGCCTTCGCCGAGCCGGAATGGATCGTCCACGGCAACGGCGCGCTCGGCATGATGGCCGTCCACGCCGTGGCCGACGATCCCAAGGCCGTGGCCAAGGCGCTGGCCAAGGTATGGAAGGCCGAGGTCGACGAGATCTTCGATGGCTGCGCCGTGGTGAAGACCGGCGCCGTCGAATTGCTGATCTGGTCCCCTACGGCCTACCAGGCCGAGTACAAGGAGATCGAGGCGATGGCGCCCAAGCGCAAGCCGGCCATCGTCGGCATCGCCATCGCGGTCGAGCGGGCGCGCCCGCTGCAGGCGCTGCTGCGCGCCAACAACATCCCTTTCGCGCTTACCGAAGGCGACCGTGTCCTGGTGGCGCCCGAGCAGTCGGGCGGCCTCATGATCGAGTTCATGCCCCAGACCTGAGGGCGTTCCGGCGCGCCAGCGCGAGGTCGGGCCGGTCCGTGGTGAAGACATCGACGCCGAGGTCGAACAGCTTGGCGATGCCGGCCGCATCGTTACAGGCCCAGCCGCCGATGCCGAGGCCGGCGGCGCGGACGGCCGCGACGTTTCCGGCGTCGAGCATGTTGGTGCGCAAGCCCAGCATCGGGACCTTTTGAGCCTTCGCCGCAGCGATCACCCCGTCGATGCCGACGTCGACCTGGACCTGCGGCAACACCAGCCAAACATGGCGCATCGGCCTGGATTCGGCCACCGCCTCGACGACGGTGCCGAGCTGGAAGCTGGTGATGACGCTGCGATCGAGCACGCCTGCGTGCTTCAGCGCCGCGACGACCCCTGCGGCATGGCCCGCTGGATAAGGCACGCGGTCCGGCCCGGCCTTGATCTCGATGCGCAGCACGATCCCAGTGTGACGGAAGATATCGATCACCTCGTCGAGCAGCAGCATGCGCTGGCCGCCCGTGCCCTTCAGCACGAGGCGATTGAGCTCGTCCCAGCGCCGCGCCGACACGGGGCCGCTGCCGTCGGTGGTGCGGTCGAGCGTGTCGTCGTGGATGACGACCAGCCTTCCGTCGCGCGTCGGATGGACGTCGAACTCGACCTGCTCCACCGGCAGCTTCGCCGTCTGCTCGAAGGAGATGCGGCTGTTCTCGGGCCACAGCAGGGCGCCGCCGCGATGCGATGCGATGTCGGTCATCTGTCCTCTCACTGAAGGGTGGGATCGAGGCGGTCGCGCAGCCAGTCGCCGACGATGCTGATCGACAGCGTCGACACGACGATCACGAACGCCGGGCAGAGCATGATCCAGGGCGCACGCGTCAGGTATTCGCGGCCGTAGCCCACCATGTTGCCGAGGGAGCTGAGCGGCGGCTGCACGCCCAGCCCGAGGAACGACAGGCCGCTTTCGAGCAGGATCGTCTCGGGAAAGGTGATGGTCATGGAGACGATCAGCGTCGAGGCGATGTTGGGCAGCACATGCAGCCCATAGACGCGGAAGTTGGAGGCGCCGAGCTGGCGCACGGCCGACGCATAGCCCTGCTCGTTGGCCGACAGGGTGAGGCCGCGGGCGATGCGGGCGTAGCGTTCCCAGGAGTTGAGGCCCATCAGCACGACGAGCAGCACCAAGTTGTTGCCGAAGAAGGCCAGCACCGCGAGCGCGATGATCAGGAACGGCATGCTGGCCTGGAAATCGATCAGCACCAGGATCACGGCCTCGACCTTGCCGCGGAAGTGCGCGGCGACGAAGCCCATCGCCGTGCCGACGGTCGCGGCGATCAGGGTGCCGAAGAAGGCGATGAGGAGGCTGAGCCGGATCGACATGATGAGGCGCGAGAGCACGTCGCGGCCGAGCTCGTCGCTGCCCAGCGGATGGGGCCAGGTGCCGCCCATGAACACCGGCGGCGAGAGTCGCGCGCGCAGGTCGAGCTTGGTGAAAGGGTACGGCGCCAGCACGTCGGCGCCCGCCGCCACGATGATCATCAGGGCGATCCAGGCCAGCGCCACCAGCGTGAGCGGCGGCCAGGCCACGAAGAAGCGCGCGACAGCGCTTCGTTCGATGGAGCCGGCTGGGGGCTCAGCTCGCATCGACAACGCCCTTGCTCCTCAGCCGGGGATCGATCCAGCCATAGATGACATCGACCAGGATGTTCGAGGTGACCATGGTGGCGGCCACCAGCATCAGGATCGCCTGCACCACCGCGAGATCACGGTTGGAGACGGCAGACACCAGCAGCCGCCCGATGCCGGGCCAGGCGAACACGCTCTCGACCACGACGGCGCCGGCGATCAGCGTGCCGACCATGAAGCCCACGATGGTCGTGGTCGGGATGGCGGCGTTGGGCAGCGCATGCTCGACGACGACGCGGCGCCAGCTCAGGCCCTTGGCGGAAGCGGCACGAATGTAGGGCTGGCCCAGCACCTCGAGCATGGCCGAGCGCGTGAAGCGCGCCAGGATCGCGGCCCCGGCCACGCCCAGCGTCACGATCGGCAGGATGACGCTCGTCGCCTGGTCGCTGCCGGCCGACGGTAGCCAGCCGAGCTGAACCGAAAAGACCAGGACCAGCACCAGTGCCAGCACGAAGCTCGGCACGGTGAAGCCCGCCACCGAGAGCAGCATGGTGAGCCGATCGGCGGTCGAGTTGCGATGGAGCGCGGCATAGATGCCAGCCGGGATGCCGATGCCGAGCTTCAGCGCGAAGGCCGGCAGGGTGATGGAGAGCGTGGCCGGCACGCGCTCCAGCACGAGATCGAGCGCCGGCCGGCCGTCGCGCATGGAATTGCCGAGGTCGCCCGTCAAGGCATGGGCGATGTAGTTCAGGTATTGGACCCACAGAGGCCGATCCAATCCCCAGGCGGCGCGGAAGGCCGCGATCGATTCGGGCGGGGCATCGGCCGACAGGATCATCATCGCGGGATCGCCCGACAGATGCAGGACGAAGAAGGCGAAGGTCACGACGAGGAAGATCGTGAGCAACGCCCGCAGGAGACGCGCAGCGAGATAGCGCAGCATCAGGCGGCCCAGCTCTGCGGCAGCTCTTCGACGAGATGGCAGGCGGCGCGGCGCCCGTCGGCCAGCGTGCGCAGCTCCGGTATCTCGGCGCGGCAGCGCGCGACGGCGAAAGGACAGCGCGGATGGAAGGCGCAGCCGGCGGGACGGTCCACGGGATTGGGCGGCTCGCCCGCCAGCACCAGCCGGCGGCGGGCGCCGCGGTTGGGCACCGGGATCGCCGACACCAGGGCTCGCGTATAGGGATGCGCCGGCGTGGCGAACAGTTGGTCGGGATCGCCCTGCTCGACGATGCGGCCGAGGTACATCACAGCGACCTCATGGCTCACCTGCCGCACCATGCGGAGATCGTGGCTGATGAAGAGATAGGCCAGCCCCAGCCGCGCCTGCAGGTCGAGCAGCAGATTGACCACCTGCGCCTGGATCGACACGTCGAGCGCCGAGATCGGCTCGTCGCAGACCAGCAGCTGCGGATCGACGATCAGCGCCCGCGCCAGCACGATGCGCTGGCGCTGGCCGCCCGACAGCTCGTGCGGGAAGCGTTCGAAATGATGCGGCGCCAGACCCACCGCCTCCATCATGGCGACCGCCTTCTCCCGCCGCTCCCCGGACGCGCCGATGCCGTGGATCGCCAGCGGCTCCATGACCTGCCGGCCGACCCGGACGCGGCGGTCGAGGGCGGACAGCGGGTCCTGGTAGACCATCTGCATCCGCTGCCGCATCGCGCGCCAGGGCGCGGAACCGGTGGGCGGCAGCTTCTCGCCGCCGATGCGCACCTCGCCGCGGCTTGCTTGCGTCAGCCCCAGCACCAGCCGCGCCGTCGTGCTCTTGCCGCAGCCCGATTCACCGACGAGGCCCAGCGTGCGGCCGGCCTCGATCTCGAACGAGACGCCGTCGACGGCATGCAGCGTGGCGCTGCGGCCGAACGGCCAGGCCCCGCGCCGTACGCGAAATTGCCGCGCCAATCCCGAGACCTCGAGCAACGCCGTCATGCGCCGGCACGGATGCAGGCGACACGGTGGTCCGGCGTCAGGAACTCGCTGGCAGGCGGCGCACGCTCGCAGTCGGCAATGACTCGCTCGCAGCGCGGCGCGAAGCTGCAGCCGCTCGGCAGATTCCACGGCTCGGGCACGACACCGGCGATCGGCACCAGCCGCCGCCGCGGTCCTTCCAGCTCGGGCAATGCGGCGAGAAGCCCGCGCGTATAGGGATGGCTCGCGCCACCGAAGATGGTGGCAATCGGCGCATCCTCGACGATACGGCCGGCATACATCACACAGACCCGGTCGGTGTTCTCCGCGACCACGCCGAGATCGTGGCTGATCAGCACCAACGCCATGCCTGTCTCGCGCCGGATCTCGCCCAGCAGTTCGAGGATCTGTGCCTGGATGGTGGCGTCGAGCGCCGTGGTCGGCTCGTCGGCGACCAGCAGGTCCGGCTGACCCGAAAGGGCGATCGCGATCATGACACGCTGGTTCATGCCGCCCGACAGTTCGTGCGGATAGTCGCCAAGGCGACGCGCCGCATCGGCGATGCCGACACGGTCGAGCAACCGCTGCGCTTCCGCCGCCGCCGAAGCGCCGGTGAGGCCGCGATGGAGCGTGAGTGCCTCCCCGAGCTGGCGGCCGATGCGATGCACCGGATTGAGGCTGCTCGATGGGTCCTGGAAGATCATGGCGATGCGCCGTCCGCGCACCCGTTCCAGCGTGGCAACGGGCGCGCCGACGAGATTGTCGCCCTCGATGCGCACCTCGCCGCCGACATGGGCCTGCTTGCCGAGGAGACCGAGGGCCGCGAGCCAGGTCACGCTCTTGCCGCAGCCCGATTCGCCCACGAGCCCGACCGCCTCACCCTTCGCCACGTCGAGGTCGATGCCGTGCAGCGCACGGATGACGCGCTTGCCGGTGTCGAAGTCGACCGTCAGTCCCCTGAGCGCTACGAGAGGTTCCGCCATCAGCTCTTGCGCACCCAGCGGAAATTATCGGCGCGGAAATCCATGGCGAAGGCCGGCGCCGCCTTCCACTCGATGTCCTTGCGCTTGGCGGTGAAGGTCGCGGTCTGATGCAACACCGTGTAGGCGGGATCCTCGCGCTCGCAGATCTCGAGCATGCGCTTGAACATCGCCTTGCGCTTGGCCATGTCGGTCTCGGTCTCGAGCGTCCCCGAGAGCTTGTTCATCTCCTCGTTCGACCATTCCTTGGCCTGCTGCTGCTGGCCCTGCGGCCCGTGCTGGCCAACCATCGAGCTGATCGGATCGGAGAAGGCCGCGCTGTTCGACCAGTCGCGCAGCGCGCGCTTGCCGTCGTTCTCGAAGATCTGCTGCCAGTTCTCGCGCATCTCGATCTGCACGTTGATACCGGCCGCGCGCCACATCTCGACCTCGATCTGCGCCGTCCCGACCTGGTTGGTGTAGTAATTGTTGAGCACGCGGAAGGGGATCGGCTCGCCCTTGTAGTTGGCGGCCTTCAGCAGGGCCTGCGCCTTCTTGAGATCATACTCGGGCACGGTCCAGCCCTCGACGAACATCGGGCCATAGAATTCCCACTGCAATCCCGGGGGAATGCGCGTGCGGCCAGCCCATAGGCTGTCGACGATCGCCTGCCGGTCGATCGAATGCGTCATCGCCTGGCGTACGCGCGGATCGACGAGCGCGGGGAAGTGCTTGTCGAAGCACAGGATGCGATGGTTGGTGACCAGGCCCCCCTGCACCTCGAACTTCGGGTTCTGCGCCAGAGTCGCCACCTGGTCGGGCGGCACGTCGCAGATGAACTCGTACTGGCCGCTCAGCAGGCCGTTGATGCGGCTCGCCACCTCGGGCACGACCATGAAGCGGATGGTCTTGATCGGCGGCTTTCCGCCCCAGTAATCGTCGTGCGCGTCGAGGATCAGGCTCTCGTCGGGCTTGAAGGCGCGCACCTTGTAGGGACCGGTGGCGATCGGCTTGCGCGCCCATTCGACCCAGGTCTTGGCCTCCATGAAGCCGCGCTTGCTGATGATCTCGCTGGCCGGCCCGGCGATGCGGCCCTCCAGCGTGACGTCGGGCACTCGGTTGACGAAGCGCACAGTGTATTTGTCGACCGCCTCGATCTTCTCCAGCGACGGCCAGATGCGCTTGGCGATGCCCACCACCTCGGCCGGCAACGCCTTGCCCTCGATGCTGTCGCGCGCCATCACCGTGGTGAAGAGCGTCTTGTCCGACTTGCTGTCGTAGCCGGTGCCGAACATGCGCTCGGGGCCGAAGGTGAAGACCACGTCGTCGGCGGTCATCTCGTCGCCGTTGTGGAACTTCACGCCCTTGCGCAGGACGAGCTCGACGGTGCGCTCGTCGATGCGCTTCCAGCTCTCGGCGAGGCCGGGGATCGGCTCCAGCTTCGATTTGAGATTGCGCGCGATCAGGTTCTCGAAGATCGGCGTCTGCACCCGCTCGCCGACATTGGAGCGCTCGCGAACGACTTCGAGCGAGGCGCTGGTCGCGATCTGCTGCACGGCGATGGTGATGGTCGGCCGGTCGTCGGCCTGGCCGATGGCAAAGCGGGGCAAAGCGAATCCACCGGCGGCGAGGCCGGCACCGGCGATGAAGCGACGGCGATCAACAGGCTGCATTTTATCCTCCCGGATACGCTTTTGTTTTAGGCCGCGATTGTTACAGCTTCGCTCAGCCGAGCCAACGGCGCCACACCTCGCTCTTGCGCACAAGCTCCGCCATCAGCGTGTAGCCGCCCGCGCCGGGATGGGCACCGTCGCCTGCCCGCGCCTCGTCGAGCCAGGTCGTGGTCGCCATCAACCCGTCGAAGACCGACAGGAACGGCACATCGAGGCGCGCGCAGAGCGGCGCGAACGCCCTGTCGAGTGCGCGGATGCGCTCGCGAACGGCGTCGTCCGGCATGGGCACGGCGCCGATCATGAAGATCGGCCACCGTGCCTTGGCTTCGGTCAGCATCGCCTCGGCATGGCCCAGAGTCACGGGAGGCGCGATCTCTTGCGCGGCATCGTTGACGCCGAAGGAGAACACGACCCGCCCCTCGAATTCGGCCGGCAGGCGCCGCTCGACCTCCGTCCCCCAGTGCGCTCGGATCTGGTCCGAACGATCGCGGCGGACGCCGAGATTGTAGCCGGTGAGCTCCGGTCGGCTCTTGCGTTCCTCGCGCAGCACGCGACCGACCCAGCCGAGATACTCGGGGTCGCTCGTGCCGTTGGTCATGCTGTCGCCGACGAAGCAGATACGCATCAGAACGCCTCCACGGGTGCTTGTGGCACGTCCTTCCAGAAATCGGGGTCGTGGCCGAAGAACAGCGTCGCTCCGCCTCTCTCCAGCGCCGCCAGCCGATCGAGTGACGCCAGCATCTGCTCCCGATCGTAGACGAAGCGCGGCAGACGCCGCTCCTTCAAGGTGCGGCAGAAATAGCAAGCATCGCCGGTGAGCACGACCTCGCCCTTGTCCGTGCGCACCTTGAGCGACTGGTGATCGGGCGTATGGCCGTAAGTCGGGATGCAGACGACGCTGCCGTCGCCGAACAGATCGTGCTCACCGTCAACCTGCTTCACGGGATGCCCATGATCGAAATCGGCCTTGAAGAAACCGACCTTGGCCGCCGTCTCGGGATCCTGTGCCGCCTGCCATTCGCGTTTCTGCACGACCACGGTCGCATTGGGGATCAGCTCGTTGCCACCGGCATGATCGAAGTGCAGATGCGAGTTCACGAGGTAGTCGACCTTGCCGGGGTCGCGGTCGATCGACTCGAGCCGCGACTTCACGTCGTCGTTGTCGCCAAAGTGCTGGAATCCGAAGATTCGCGCCACGCGCTCGCCCAGGCGGCCGGCGGCATCGGTGCGGCACTGCGGATGCATCCCCGAATCGAACAGCACGCGCCCCTTGGGATGCTCGATCAGGTAGGACGGGATCGGCAGCGAAACCTGCCCGTCCTCGCCCTCGATCATGTCCTTGAGCCGGCCCATGAGACGCCCGCAGGTCATGGCATAGAGTTTTGCTGTCATGGCGAAAGCCTAGCACGGGGGCCGAGAGGAACCGAAGGAACTACGAAGGCGTTTCCTTGCGCGCATGAATGCCACCGCTCTCCCGCTCGCCATCCAAGCATGAGCGCTCCCATCGGCAGCTATGGCATGATCGGGGACTGCCAGACGGCGGCGCTCGTGGGGCTCAACGGCTCCGTCGATTGGCTGTGCTGGCCGCGCTTCGACTCGGATGCCTGCTTTGCTTCGCTCCTGGGGGGCCAGAGCAATGGCTTCTGGCTGATCACGCCGTCGGACGAGGTGACGTCGGTGTCGCGCCGATATCGGCCCGACACGCTGATCCTGGAGACGACATTCGAGACGGCGACGGGCACGGCCACGCTCGTCGACTTCATGCTGCCGCGCGATTCCACCTCCGATCTCACGCGCATCGTGCGCGGCGACGAAGGCGAGGTGGCGATGTGCATGGAGCTGCTGCTGCGCTTCGGCTACGGCGCCCTCACGCCCTGGGTGACGCGGCTCGAGGATGGCGCGCTGCGCGCCGTGGCCGGTCCCGACATGGTGGTGCTGCGCACGCCCGCGGCCATCCGCGGCGAGAACTTCAAGACGGTGGCGCAGTTCACGCTCGGCAAGGGCGCCACGATGCCCTTCACGCTGAGCTACGGCCCGTCGCACCTGCCGGTGCCCAAGGCCACCGATCCCGAGCGCGCGCTGGAGCAGTGCGAAAAATTCTGGCGCGACTGGACGGCGCGCACCAACACGGCGGGACCGCATGCCGAGGCGATCAAGCGCTCGCTGATCACGCTCAAGGGACTGACCTACCTGCCGAGCGGCGGCATCGTGGCGGCACCGACGACGTCCCTGCCCGAGCAGTTCGGCAGCGAGCGCAACTGGGACTATCGCCTGTGCTGGCTGCGCGACGCCACCCTCACCCTGCTCGCCCTGATGAATGCCGGCGTCTACGACGAGGCGGCGGCTTGGCGCGACTGGCTGCAGCGTGCCGTCGCCGGCTCTCCGGACGAGATGCAGATCATGTACGGGCTGCGAGGCGAGCGGCGGCTGACGGAGCTCACGATCGATTGGCTGCCGGGCTATGCCGATTCGAAGCCGGTGCGCATCGGCAATGCCGCGCATCAGCAGTTCCAGCTCGACGTCTATGGCGAGCTGATGGATGCCTTCGAGCAGTCGCGCAAAGGCGGGCTGGCGGCGACCGAGGAAGGCTGGAGCCTGCAGCGCGCCCTGGTCGAGCATGTCGGCGAAGTGTGGGAGAGGCCCGACAACGGCATCTGGGAGACGCGCGGGCCGCCGCGCCATTTCGTCTATTCCAAGGTGATGGCCTGGGTGGCCTTCGACCGCGCCGTCAAGGGCGTCGAGGTGCATCGCCTGAAAGGGCCCGTCGAGCAGTGGCGGGAGATTCGCGACAGCATCCATGCCGATGTCTGCGCCAAGGGCTTCGACGCCGAGCGCAACACCTTCCGCGCCGCCTACGACGAGCCGCATCTCGACGCCAGCCTGCTGCTGATGGTGCAGACCGGCTTCGTGAAGCCCGACGATCCACGCTTCATCGGTACGGTCGCCGCCATCGAGCGCGAGCTGCTGATCGACGGTTTCGTGCAGCGCTACAACACCAACGGCATCGACGACGGGCTGCGACCGGGCGAAGGGGCGTTCCTCGCCTGCAGCTTCTGGCTCGCAGACGCCTATATCGCGATCGGCCGGCACGAGGATGCCGAGGAGATGTTCGAGCGCCTGCTGGCCATCCGCAACGACCTCGGCCTGCTCGCCGAGGAATACGATCCCCGCGAGAAGCGCTTCACCGGCAATTTCCCGCAGGCCTTCAGCCACGTCGCCCTGATCAACACCGCTTTCAACCTGACGCGGCTGAAGAAGCCCGCCGAGCAGCGGGCCGACGGGCACGAGCCGATGGAGAGCGCCTCGAAGGGCGATGCCCGGAATGTCGCCGCGCCGCCTGAGCTCAGCCGCCGCGCCGCGCCCTCGTCCGGCGGACGTTGACGAGGCGTCGATGCCGCTTCCACACGGTGGGTCGAACCCATAAACTCGGTTCATGATCCGACTGGCCTTGATCCTCGTCATGACGGTGTGCGGTGCTGCCGCGGCGCAGCCGCAACCTCGCATCACCCTCGACGTTCCGCTCACCGCCTCGGCGGGATTCCAGTTCGAGCCCTATGCGTTCACCGCCTCGCTCGCGGTGGCAGGCGATGGTGCGGTCTTCATCGCCCTGAAGCAGGTCGATGACTCCGAGAAGGATGAAACCGAGAAGAAGGTGCGGATCGACCTTCTTGCCCTCGCCCGCGACGGCTCTCAGAAATTCCGCGTGGTCGTGCCGGCCACCGCCGACCGGTCGACCGGCTCGCTCAAGGCGACCGTCGTTCCTTCAGGGGACGTCGGCGTGCTGCACGTCTTCAACGACGACAGACCCGGAGTGACGACCTCCCTATACCGGTTCGCTCCCGACGGCCGGTTGAAGAAGAAGAGCGAGATCGGGCCGCCCTCGCGGCGCACCGGCGCGCCGTATGGCTACTACGAGATCCAGCATTTCCAACCCACCGCCGACAATGCCGTCATGCTGAGCGGCGGCTTCGGCTCCGGCCCCTATGGCTGGTGGCTGGGCAAGTTCAGCCTCGACGGCGTGCGCATCTTCCAGAGCGGACCCGGCCAGGGATTTCCCGAGAATGTTTCCGCCATGGCCGCACGACCGCAAGGCCATTGGCTGGCGATGGTCCTCGAGATGGATCCCAAGGGCATGGGCCTCGACTGGTATCTCCACCGCTACACTCCGGCCGGACAGCAGCAGTCGCGCGTCAAGGTGCCGGCCAAGGGCGGCTATGCGGCCGCGATCCTGAGCGACGGCGGCGTCGTGCCGATCGAGGACAAGCTTGTCTATTTCAACGATCTCGGCCGAGGCGTGCGCGAGGTCCCGTGGCCGTTCGCCAACACAACGTCGATCGTGCCGGCTGGTGACGGCTTCTGGGCCGTCGTCTCAGGCGCCGCTGTCGATACCCCGAACCTCATAGTCCGGGTGGATGGCCGCGGGAACGTGCTCTGGCGTACGCCACCCGTCGGCCACACGCCCAGCATCGCGCGTGCGTCGGACGGCCAGCTGATGGCCGTGCTGCGGTCGGCGGATCGGGCGACACTGAGGCTCGTGCGCTACGACGATCCTCCCTGATCTGATGAGTCGCCTCACGCTCGTCCTGCTGCTGGCGTCCTGCGGCCTTGCCGCCGCGCAGCCGCAACCGCGAATCACCCTCGATATCGGAGTGCCGATCCCCGACGGCCATATCCACATGTCCTGGGGCAACCACAAGCGCCTCGCCATCGCCCCTGACGGATCCCTTCATGCGCTGGCCAACAGTTTCCTGGTCGACCCCGAGAGAGGCAGCGAGCCCACGCGCGATGCCCGCGTCGAGCTGCATGCTTTCGCCGCCGACGGCCGGGCGCGCTTCCGGACCATGCTGCCCGTCGCCTTGCCTCGCCAGCCGTTCGGCTTCGACATGGAGGCGCTGGGTGTCGGTGTGCTGGCGTCCGGGGATACGATGGTCTTCCTCAGCACCGGCGACAGCGGGCGAGGCCGCCGGGTGTACAATTCACTGTACCGTGTGTCCTCGCAGGGCAGCGCGCTGCAGGTGGCGACCGTGGCTCCGGCCGACGGCGGCGATTCCCGCCAGATATTCTGGACGCGAACCTATCTGCCGACCTCAGACAACGGCCTGCTGGTTGGAGGCGCCTACGGACCCAACCCTTACCGCTGGTGGTTCGGCAAGTTCGCCGCTGACGGACGCCGTCTGTGGCAAGCCGGCCCCGGTCCCAGCGCGCGGGAGCACGTCGCCGCGCTCGCAGTGCGCAGCGATGGCATCGTGGTGGCGATCCATTCCGAGCGGCGCCCCGGCCTGGCGGCAGAGGAATGGTGCCTCGCGCGCTTCACCTCAGACGGAAGGCTTCTCGACCGGACGCGTCTCGACCGCGTCGGGGACGGTCGCCTGGTCGCGATCCTCCCCGGTTCGACGGTCTTCCTCGACGACGATGAGCATGAGCTCGTCCAGGTGGACGACGCCGGAAAGGTCAGAAGCCGCGTGCCGTGGCCCTACGCCCGGACCTGGTCAGTCATCGCCGACGGCGACGGTGTCGCAGCCATCGTCTGCAAGGAGCCGGAAGGAAATCTCTGCCACGTCGTTCGAGCGAAGACCGATGGCACGGCCCGCTGGCTGACGGCGCCGCTCACCGCCACCGACATCGCCCGCATGCCGGACGGCCAGATCGCCGCCGTGGTGTGGCGCGACGACGAACGGGCGATGCGCCTGATGCGCTTCGCCGCTCCCTGACGCGGATCAGGCGTCGAGCGCCTTCCGCAGCAGGTCGTTGACGACCTTGGGATTGGCCTTGCCGCCCGTCGACTTCATCACCTGGCCGACGAACCAGCCGAACAGGCCGGGCTTGGCCCTGTAGGCCGTGACCTGGCCGGGATTGGCGTCGACCACGGCCTTGATGGCGGCCTCGATGGCGCCGGTGTCGGTGACCTGCTTCAGGCCGCGTTCCTCCACCAGGACGGCCGGATCCTTGCCGGTCTCCTCCATCGCGACGAACAGGTCCTTGGCGATTCGGCCCGAGATCGTGCCATCGGCCTGCAGGTCGAGAAGCTTGCCCAGGCTCTGCGCGCTGATCGGCGAGTCCTCGATGCCGAGGCCGCGGCGGTTCAGCATGGCGAAGAAGTCACCGGTCACCAGGTTAACCGCCTGCTTGGCGTCGCGGCCCTTGGCGACGGTCTCGAAGAACACCGCCGTCTCCTGCTCCCCGACCAGCACGCCCGCATCATAGGGCGAGAGGCCAAAGTCCTTGATGAAGCGGTTCTTCCGCGCGTCGGGCAGCTCGGGCAGGGTGGCGCGGATCTTGTCGACATACTCCTGCGTGAACACCAGCGGCAGCAGGTCGGGATCGGGGAAGTAGCGATAGTCGTGCGCGTCCTCCTTCGAGCGCATCGAGCGCGTCTCGCCGCGGCCGGGATCGAACAGCCGCGTCTCCTGCACGATGCGTCCGCCGCCTTCGATGATCTCGACCTGGCGCCGCGCCTCGACCTCGATGGCCTGCTTCACGAAGCGGATCGAGTTCACGTTCTTGATCTCGCAGCGCGTGCCGAGGTCGGCGCCGGGCTTGCGCACCGAGACGTTGACGTCGCAGCGCATCGAGCCTTCGTCCATGTTGCCGTCGCAGGTGCCGAGATAGCGCACGATCGAGCGCAGCTTTGTGAGATAGGCCGCCGCTTCGTCGGCGTTGCGCATGTCGGGCCTGCTCACGATCTCCATCAGCGCCACGCCCGAGCGGTTCAGGTCGACATAGGTCTGGCTGGGATGCTGGTCGTGCAGGCTCTTGCCGGCATCCTGCTCGAGATGCAGCCGCTCGATGCCGATGGTCTTGGTCTTGCCGTCGGCCAGGTCGATCTCGACCTCGCCCTCGCCCACGATCGGGTCCTTGAACTGCGAGATCTGGTAACCCGCGGGCAGGTCGGCATAGAAGTAGTTCTTGCGGTCGAACACCGAGCGCAGGTTGATCTTGGCATTGAGGCCGAGGCCGGTGCGCACCGCCTGCTCGACGCACCGCTCGTTGATGACGGGCAGCATGCCGGGCATGGCGGCATCGACCAGCGACACCTGGGTGTTGGGATCGGCGCCGAACACGGTCGGAGCGCCGGAGAAGAGCTTGGCGTCGGAGATCACCTGGGCATGGACTTCCAGCCCCAGCACGATCTCCCAGTCGCCGGTTTCGCCTTTGATGA
>CANIRG010000111.1 GCA_947469635.1 Rhodospirillales bacterium
ACGCCCTCGATCAGCGCCGCGGCGATGTTGGAGCCGCTGCACTGCATGATGAAGGGCATGTTCTGGTCGGTGGCGCTCTTGAGCGCAATCAGCGCGTCGGAGGGCTGGGACTTGTTGTCGAACGGCACCAGCTCGAACTTCTTGCCGAGCGCGCCGCCCTTCGCGTTGATGAAGTCGATGATGTACTGCATCTGCTTCAGGTTGGCGTCGCCCACCTGGGCGAACGGACCCGAGAGCGGATCGGTGTAGGCGACCTTGATGGTGCCCTGCGCCATCGCCGCGCCCGAGAGCGCGGCGACGCCGGCCACGACCATGGCCGCGAAATGCCGGAACATCCGAATTGGCATTTTACTTCTCCCTAATCTTCACGCGTTCTTTGTTGCGGGAAAGGCTAGCACCGGATTTACGCTGGGCCTAGAGCGGTTCGGCTGAGTTGAGCTCTCTGCAATTGCAGATCGGCACTGCCGCTTTCCCCCTCCCTGCCCTCCCTCGTCATGCGGGGGCGGTGGCGCGTCTTACCTGACGGAGGGGGAAGGCCCGGGACCTACCGGTTCACGTCGACGACCACGCGGCCGCGCACCTCGCCCTTGAGGATCTTTGGCGCCAGCGCCGCGAGGTCGCCCAATCCGGCCTCGCTCACCGTGCTGTCGAGCCGGTCGAGCGGCAGGTCGGTGGCGAGGCGCTTCCACGCCTCATGGCGCGGTGGCATGGGCAGCATCACCGAGTCGATGCCGTAGACCGACACGCCGCGCAGGATGAAGGGCAGGATCGAGCCGGGGAAGGCCGGCCCCGCCGCGAGGCCGCAGACGGCGGCCGCCCCGCCGTACTTCAGTTGTGCGAGAGCGCGGGCGAACATCACGCCGGAGACGGTGTCGACGATGCCGGCGAAGCGCTCCGTGAGCAGCGGGCGATCCTGCGCCTCGACGAGCTCCTTGCGGTCCATGATCGTGGCCGCGCCCAGCGACTTCAGATACTCGCCCTCCTGCGGGCGGCCGGTGGCGGCGACGACGCTGTAGCCCAGCTTGGCCAGGATCGCGACGGCGACCGAGCCGACGCCGCCCGCCGCGCCCGTCACCAGCACCTCGCCCTTGGCCGGCGTGACGCCATGCTTCTCCAGCGCCATGACGCAGAGCATCGAGGTGTAGCCCGCCGTGCCGATCGCCATCGCGCGCTTGGCGGAGATCGCGGCCGGCAGCTTCACCAGCCAGTCGCCCTTCACCCGTGCCTTGGTGGCGTAGCCGCCCCAATGCAGCTCGCCGACGCGATAGCCGTTGAGCACGACCTTGTCGCCGGGCTCGAACGAGGCGTTGTCCGACGCCTCGACCGTGCCGGCGAAATCGATGCCGCCGACATGCGGCCACGCCTTCACCAGCCCGCCGCCGCTCGTCAGCACCAGCCCGTCCTTGTAGTTCAGCGTCGAGTACTCGACCGCGACGGTGACGTCGCCCGCCGGCAGCTTCGCATCGTCGAGGGTTTCGACGACGCCGCTCACCTTGCGGTCGGCGCCTTGGGTCAGGACCAGCGCGCGGAATGACATGGAAGCTCCCTCCGGATTTATCGGCGACTTATAATCTCGCGGAACGAACAAGCGTAACGAAAGAATTTCCCGGTCCCTCCGCTGCCCGGCATAGTCGCGCCATGCCTCCACAGGATCTTGCCGGGCGCCCGGTCGCCGATATCGTTCGCTCCTTCACCACCGGCACCGTCGCCGCGCGCGACATCGTCGAGGGAGTACTCGCGCGTTGCGAGCGCGCCCTGCCCTTCAATCCCATCGCCACGCTGGATGCCGACGGCGCCCGTGCCGCGGCCGATGCGCTCGATGCGCGGCGGAAAGCCGGCAGCTCCTTCGGTTCGCTCGCCGCCGTGCCCGTCTCTGCCAAGGACCTGATCCTCACCAAGGGGCTGCGCACCGCCTTCGCGTCGCTCACGATGAAGGACAACATCCCGGCAGAGGACGCGAGCGCCATCGGCCAGTGGCGCGCGGCCGACGCCGTGCTGTTCGCCAAGACGACGACGCCGGAGTTCGGCCACAAGGTGCTGACCGACTCCCGCCTGCACGGTGTCACGCGCAACCCGTGGAACCGCGAGCACACGTCGGGCGGATCGAGCGGCGGTGCCGCCGTGTCGGTGGCGCTGGGCCTCGGCCCCATCGCCATGTCGACCGACGGCGCGGGGTCAGGCCGCATTCCCGCCGCCTGCTGCGGCGTCTATGGCTTGAAGGCGACGCTCGGCCGCGTGCCGCACGAGGTGCCGCCCGACCAGTTCGGGCAGCTCACCTATCTCGGCGTCATGGCGCGCCATCCCGCCGACCTCGGCGCCGGCCTCGCCTCGATGTCGCTGGGCCACCCCGGCGATCCCTGGACGGCCGCCATCGGCCGCACGCCCTTCGCCTGGCCGCAGCCGGACGCGGCGCATGCGATCGCGGGCAAGCGCGTCACCGTCATCCGCCGCATGACCGGCGGCTATCTCGACCCCGACACCGAGGCGCGGCTCGATGCGGCGCTGGCCTTCCTCGACAGGAACGGAGCGACCATCCGCGAGATGGACGGGCGCGAGATCGACTGGAAGCTCGACGTCGCGCGCATCATCCTGCGCGCCAACCAGATCGAGCGTTTCGGCGAGACCCTGAAGACACGCCGCGGCGAGCTCGATCCCTCCTTCGCAAAGACACTCGACGAGGGCGAGGCGATCGACGTCGTGGCGCTGCGCCGCGCCCTGCTCGACCGCACCGCGGCCTATCGCTCGGTGCAGCGGCTGTTCGCCGATGCCGACCTGCTGTTGACGCCGACCGTCGCCACGCCGGCGCCGCTGGCGTCGCAGAACCAGTTCGAGCCGCTGGTGGTCGACGGCAAGCCGATCGGCGACCTGCGCTCGGCCTGGTACACCTACACCATCCCCTTCAACATGACGGGCCATCCCGCGATCAGCATCCCGTTCGGCCATTCGAAGGCTGGCCTGCCGATCGGCATCCATTTCGTGGCGCCGTGGTTCGCCGAGGGCGAGCTGATCGCACTCGCCCAAGCCTTCGATGCGGAGACACACGCCTCGGCGCTGTTCCCGCCGGGCTTCGCTCCCGCGTCATGAGCGCCGCGCATTTCTCGCAGAGCTATCGCGAGGCGCGGCACCGCTTCCTGGCCGCGGCATCGAGGGCCGGCGCCGGCGTCGAGTCGCTGGTCCATCCGCTGAAAGGCGTGGAGGGCGAGGAGATCGCGATGGATGCGGCGCTGGTCGGCGCCGCCGACGCGCCGTCGCTGTTCATCGTGAGCTCGGGCACGCACGGCCCGGAAGGATTCGCTGGATCGGCCTGCCAGCTCGCGCTGCTGGGCGACGAGCTGCTGGCCCGCGCCGCGCGCGGCGGGATCGCGGTGCTGCTGGTGCATGCCGTCAATCCCTACGGCTTCTCGCACACGATGCGGACCAACGAGGACAACATCGACCTCAACCGCAACTTCAACGACTTCAGCCAGCCCTATCCCGCCAACGACACCTACGAGCAGGTCCATCCGCTGCTCGTGCCCGCGACCTGGCCGCCGTCGCCGGAAGACGACGCGCACCTGGCCGTGGCGATGGCGAAGGTGGCCGGCATCAGGACACCGGGCGTCTCCAGCGGCCAGGCTACCCATCCCGACGGGCTGTTCTATGCGGGCACGGCGCCGAGCTGGAGCAATGCAACGGTGCGCGCGATCCTGCGCCGGCATGGCGCGCATCGCCGGCACATCGCCTGGATCGACGTCCATACCGGCCTCGGCCCTTACGGCCACGGGGAGAAGATCTTCGGCCGCCACAGCGCCGAGACGCTGGCCCGCGCACAGGATTGGTGGGGCCGCGACCTGATGGTGAGCACGATGGCCGATTCGGTGTCGCCGCGCACGACGGGCCACATCACCGGCTGCGCGCCGCAGGAATGCCCGGATGCCGCGATCACGCCGATGACGCTGGAGTACGGCACGCTGCCCAACCCCGACGTGCGGCGCGCCTTGCGCGGCCAGGCCTGGCTGTTCGGCCATCCCGACGCCCCGCCCGCGACGGCGCGCGCGATCCGGAAGGCGACGCGCGACGCCTTCTACATCGACGCCGACGCCTGGAAGGGCATGATCCTCGGCCAGTTCCGCGCGCTCGCGCTGCAGACGATCAACGGGTTGAGCGCGTGACTGTGCCCATCCTTCGAGACGCGCGCTGCGCGCGCTCCTCAGGATGAGGTCTATTTTGAGCAAGCACCAACCTCATGCTGAGGAGGTCGCGAAGCGACCGTCTCGAAGCATGGCAACGCAGGTCTTTCGAAAGACACACCTCATGAAGCTCCTCGCCACTCTCCTCGCCCTGCTGATCGCAGCACCTGCCTGGGCACAGTCGACGATCAGGATCGTCATGCACTCCGACCTCAAGATCGTCGATCCGATCTGGGCCTCGGCGCAGATCAGCCGCACGCACGGCTACATGGTCTACGACACGCTGTTCGGCCTCGATCCCGATCTCAAGCCGCAGCCGCAGATGGTGGGCTCGTGGACCGTCGATCCCGCCGGTCTCGTCTACACCTTCGTGCTGCGCGACGGGCTCGCCTGGCACGACGGCGCGCCGGTGACGGCGGAGGATTGCGTCGTGTCGCTGCGCCGCTGGGGCAGCCGCGACGTGATGGGGCTGAAGCTCTCCGCCTACATCAAGGAGCTGTCGGCGCCCGACGCACGCACCATCCGCATGGAGCTGAAGCAGCCTTACGGGCTGGTGCTGGAATCGCTCGCCAAGCCGGCCGGCATCGTGCCCTTCATGATGCCCAAGCGCATCGCCGAGGTGCCGGCGACGCAGCAGATCAAGGAGCCGATCGGCTCGGGCCCCTTCATCTTCAAGTCGGACGAATGGCGGCCGGGCGACCGCGTCGTCTATGTGAAGAATCCGAAATACGTCTCG
The DNA here is from genome assembly GCA_947469635.1 of Rhodospirillales bacterium. GTDB lineage: Bacteria > Pseudomonadota > Alphaproteobacteria > Reyranellales > Reyranellaceae > Reyranella. The sequence goes on from CANIRG010000111.1 coordinate 4,906, forward strand.
CGCGCCGAGCCGCCTTCGGGATTCGCCGGGGGCAAGCCGGTGAAGGTGGATCGCGTCGAATGGCTGTCGATCGCCGATCCGCAGACCGCCGTCAGCGCGCTCGGCAACGGCGAGATCGATGCCGTCGAATCTTTGTCGCACGACCTCCTGCCGCTGCTGGCGAAGGACAAGAGCATCGTGGTCGCGCGCGGCGCCTATCCCAGCCAGTACAATCTGCGGCCCAACTGGCTGCATCCGCCGTTCGACAATCCCAAGCTGCGGCTGGCGCTGGCCTATGCCATCGACCAGACGGAATATCTCCAGTCGGCGATCGGCGATGCCGCCTTCTACCGCACCTGCAAGACCTACTATGCCTGCGGCACGCCGCTCGCGACCGGCGCCGGCACCGAAGGATTGCTGGAGGGCGACCTCGCGCGCGCCCGCGAGCTGGTGAAGGAGGCGGGCTACGACGGCCGGCCCATCGTGCTGCTCCACATCACCGACATCGCCGTGCTCGCGAGCCTGGCGCCGGTCGCCAAGGCGCAGCTCGAGCGGATCGGCTTCAAGGTCGACATGGTCTCGTCGGACTGGCAGACGCATCTCGCGCGCGTGCTGCGCCGCGATCCGCCCGGGCAGCGCGGCTGGAACGTGACGCTGTCGAGCACCGGCATCCTCGACGTCGCCAACCCCGTGACCTCGCTGTTCCTCAACGCCGCCTGCGAGAAGGCGAGTGCCGGCTGGCCGTGCGATGCCAAGCTCGAGGAGCTGCGCGACGCCTTCGCCCTCGCGCCCGACACCGCCAAGCGCAAGGCCATCGCCGAGGAAATCCAGGTGCGCGGGCTGCAGCTCGGCACCCACTACCCGCTGGGTGAATGGTTCAGCGCCTCCGCCGTCAGCACCCGCACCTCGGGCTGGCTCCGCCCGCCCTCGGCCTCGGTGTTCTGGGGCGTCGAGAAGACGGGGCGGTAGCAGGACATACGCTTTCCTCCCTGCGCACAGCGCGGGGAGGAAAGGCAAGCGACGCGAAAACGCCGCGGGAGTATGCTCGCAGCCTCGACAAAGAAAAGAAAATCGGGGAGGCGTCCATGTCGAAGATCATCGCCGCGATCCTGGCGGCGGCGCTGCTGCTGCCGCAGGCCGGGGCGCAGGCCCAGGCCTATCCGTCGAAGCCCATCAGGTTCGTCATCCCGTTCGGCGCGGGATCGGCGACCGACGCGCTGGCGCGTATCGCGGGCCAGGAGCTGGAGCAGACGCTCGGCCAGCCCATCATCGTGGTGCCGAAGCCCGGCGCCGACGGGGCGCTGGCCGCGAGCGAGGTGAAGCGCTCGGCGCCCGACGGCTACACCTTCCTGTTCGGCACCAACAGCCCGCTCGCCGTCGTGCCCAACATGCAGAAGGAACCGCCCTACGACGTCGTCGCCGACTTCACGCCGGTGACCTACCTCGGCGACAACAGCTTCTTCATCGTCGTCCATCCCTCGCTGCCGGTGACGACGGTGGCCGAGCTCATCGCCTTCGCGAAAGCCAGCCCCAAGCCGCTGAACTACGCGACGGGCAACACCTATGCCTTCGTCTCGATCTCCATGCTGGCGAAGAACAACGGCATCCAGCTCGAGGCGATCCGCTACAAGTCGGAGCCCGATGCGATGACCGACATGCTGTCGGGCCGCGTCCAGCTCATGAACAGCACCACGACCTCCGTCATGCCCCATATCAAGGCCGGCAAGCTGCGGGCGCTCGCGGCATCGTTCCCCGAGCGCAGCCCGCTGCTGCCCGAGCTGCCCTCGATCGTGGAGGCAGGCCAGCCCAGGTTCCCGATCGGCCCGTGGTTCGCCCTGGTCGGTCCCGCCGGCCTGCCGCCGGAGATCGTCACCACCATGAACAAGGCGATGGTCGCGGCGCTGGCCAAGCCCGCGGTGAAGGAGGCGATGGAAAAGCACGGCTTCATCCCGAAGTCGTCGACGCCCGAAGCGCTCGGCGCCTACATGAAGGACCAGCTCGGCGTCTGGAAGGTCGCCTTGAAGGACGCCGGCATCGAACCGCAATGAAGGAGGCCATATTTGCCGCTCATAACCCCTCCGCCCTCGTAAGACGAGGGCACCTCCCCATTTGAATGCTACGGCGTGGACACATCTTTCGAGAGCCCTCTCCGCCGTGCGGCGGGGGAGAGGAAGGGGCCCATCGCGCAGCGATGGGAAGGTGAGGTGGTCATGGCGTCTGGAATTTCGAGGCGGAAACAGGCAAATCCGACACCTCACCCTCCTCGCTGACGCGCGTCCCCCATAGGCGCTGACTTTGCAAAGAACCTCACCCTGAGGAGTTCTCCATCGGTGGCGCCGACCCCGATGCATGAAACTAATCTGCAGTTCAATATAGACCTCATCCTGAGGAGCACGCCGGAGGCGTGCGTCTCGATCCGCGCGGGGGTTACCCCGCGCTTAGGTAGGCAACGCAACGGATGCTGCAACCTCGGCTTTTCCACGACCTCGCCCGTGGTCCATCCTTCGAGACGCTCGCTGCGCTCGCTCCTCAGGATGAGGTTGTCTTTGGAAGAAGCGTTAAAGTTAGCGCCGTCCCGGCGCGCCGCTTGCCAAGCCGCTGCCGACACCCCAACTCTTGGCGACCATGACAACACTCTCCTTCAGCCTCCTCCCCCATCGCAGCGTCATCGCCGTCTCCGGACCGGACCGTGCCGAGTTCCTCCAGGGCCTGATCTCCAACGACACCGCCAAGGTGGTCGCGGGCGGCGCCATGTGGGCCGCGCTGCTGACGCCGCAGGGCCGGTTCCTCAACGACATGTTCGTGGCCGGCGAAGGCGCCGACACGTTCCTGCTGGAGACCGAGCGCGAGCGCGCGCCGGCGCTGGCGAAGAAGCTCAAGATGTACACGCTGCGCTCCAAGGTGACGGTGGAGGATCGCAGCGCGACGATGGAAGTCGCGGTCGTCTTCGGAGCCGGCGCCGACAGGCTCGTGCCGCTGGCAGGTGCCACGTCGTTCGTCGACCCGCGGCTGGCCGAGCTCGGCGTGCGCGTGCTGGCGCCCGTGGGCCGGACGGCGGCGCTGCTGTCGGCGCACGGCGTCGGCGAGGCGCCGCCCGATGCCTACGAAAGGCGGCGGCTGGAGCTCGGCGTGCCCGACGGCAGCCGCGACCTGCCCGTGGAGAAGGCGCTGCTGCTGGAGAGCGGCTTCGACGAGCTGAACGGCGTCGACTGGAAGAAGGGCTGCTACATGGGTCAGGAGCTGACGGCCCGCACCAAGTACCGCGGCCTGATCAAGCGGCGCCTGTTCCCGGTGCGGATCGAGGGCGCGCTGCCCCCGCCCGGCACGCCCATCCATCACGGTGACAAGGAGGTCGGCGAGATCCGCTCCGGCGCCGGCGATCGCGCGCTCGCCATGCTGCAGCTCGAGGCGAGCCGTGGCGTGGCCCTCACCGCGGCCGACGCCCGCGTCGTGGCCGAGCCGGCGGGCTGGATGCGGCTGCCCGGCCAGGACGCCGCTCAGTGAGCACCTCCTCTCAGAAGCGCAGGCCGAGCCGCAGCATGGCACTCCAGACATCGAGGCCCTGCACGCCGATCGAGTCGTAGCTGCCCTCGATGCGGGTGGTGATACGCCCTCCTTCGACGTAGGAGAGACAGGGCGCCACCGAGGCCGCGCGTGCCGACAAGCACACCGTTCAGGAACACCTGACCGTGGTCGATATAGTCGACGTTGAGCCTGGCCCCAGGAAGGGCTCGAGCTGCCAGCCGTCCTCCGGGTTGCTCCAGCGGTAGCCGATCTCGGGCCCCACGGAGACCCGCCCGGCCCGAACGCCTTCCTGTCGTAGAGCGCATGCTCAAGGCTTCCCCTTGACGACGCACTCTTCTTCGAAATTCCCTTCTGCAACTATCGGTAGCTTGATCCGGCACTCTGCCCGTGAAAGATTTGCCTACCATGTCGAAGGTAATAGCCCTCGCGGTGCTCCTGCTGACGTTGGGGATCAGTGGCGCCCCCGCCCAGGCCGACATGGACCGTGGCCTGACACAGCGCGAGGCGATCGAGCTTTGGGCCAAGCTGGATAACGATGCGACGAACGCCTCGGTCGAGGTGCGCCAAGCCGGCGAGAAGCTTCACATCTCGCAGGAAGCTGTACTGCAGCTCTTCAAGATATTGAGGCAGAACGGTATTCTTGCGCAGGAACTCGATTGGAAGCTTGCCCTGATAGCCGAGCGTCATCGCCGGTTTCTGCAGGGGCCGCCGGCTTCTGGCGACGCCCCGACGAAAATCTCGCTGGAGGCATGGGCAGCCGTGGCCGCGGGCGACTACGCCAAAGCAGACGCATTGCTCGACGAAGCCGAGCGGCTTGACCTAGATCTGGCCCTGCGAGATGGCGCAGCGACCGAATACAGGAGCCGTGCCGCCCGTACGCGAAGCGAGCGCGGACGGCTCGCGATGATCAGCCTCGACTACCTCGCCGCAGCCACGCATCTCAGGATAGCCATCGCGTTCACCCCGCGAGCCGATCGAGAGCAGCGCGGGATGCTGAGATGGCTCCTGGCCACGGTCCTGCAAGCGCAGGGCGGGGAGCGCGGCGACAGTGACGCGCTTGTGAAGGCGATCGACCTCTATCGCGCGGACCTGCAGGAAAGGACAACCCGCGAACGGGATGCTCCGAAGTGGGCGCAGCGGCAGAACAATCTCGGCGTCGCCCTGGTGACGCTGGGCCGCCGCGGGACGGGAACGGCATCCTTCGAGGAAGCGGTGGAAGCCTACCGTTTGGCGCTCCAGGAAATCCGCCGCGAGCGAGCGCCTCGGAACTGGGCGCTCGTGCAACGGAATCTCGGCATTGTCCTGTGGCTCATGGTCAAACGGAATTCGATCGGAGAGAAATGGAGGTTGAGCCAACCCGGCTCCTTGGGAGGACCGTCGGTGCAACCGAAGGACGTAGTGGCGGCCTATCGCCTGGCCCTCCAGGAATATACGCGCGAGCAGGCGCCGTGGGACTGGGCGCAGATCCAGCGCGAGCTCGGCGATATATTAGTCACGCTCGGCGGCCGATCGCTGGCCGAGGCGGTAGTGGCGTATCGCCTGGCCCTCGAGGAAATCACTCGCGAACAGCAGCCGAAGCGATGGGCGCAGATACAGTGCGACTTGGCCGGTGCATTGACCGAACTGGGAGCGCACGAGCACGCCACGCTTGGCTCGCGGAGCAGCGGAACGGCGCGGCTGGAAGAGGCCGTCGCGGCCTATCGCCTGGCGCTCGGGGAATACGCGCCGAAGCAACCGCCAAAGGAGTGGGACAGCCTGCCCGTCGCGGTGGAAAGCGTCAGGGCGTTTCTCGTCGAATGTCGCGGCCGGCATGTCCCACGGCCACGCCTTATCGCCGACGAGCGGTGACGTTCGGAGAGATGGCGTACCTTGCCCCGCAAGGGGGGGGGTGAGGCAGCATCACAGGCTGGCCTCGGCTTTCCCCTGGAAAGGCGGCATCCACTCCCGGATGACCCCCGGCGTCGCGTTACCCGTAGGCAAATCCGGGTCTTGCATGGGAATAGAGAGCTGATCTGTTCCGGCACCGTCGGCCCCACCGATGGAAAATCCTTTGCCTCTCAGCTCGGCCTCGGTCATGCCCTCATAGAACCGAGCCGTCCCTGTCGTCCTGCGGCCCAGCCCTTCCTTGACGTGTGGAAGGGCGTCTTTGTGGAATCTGAAGGTGTCATCTCGGTCGCTCTCTTTCGCCCGCGGCGGTGTCTTGCTGCCGCGGCGCACGGGCCCAGCCTCCCAATATATGTAGGGTTTGCCTTTTCTCGCCACTCCTTCGATCTTCTGAACGATAAAGCCTCCCGTTGCCGATGGTCGGTCCAGCTCCCATTGAATGTCGAGCTGTCTCGGATTTTTGCGGTCGTCGATCCGCTTGATCCGCAGTCTGTTCTTGGTTCCATCCGGCTCGAGCTGCGTTTCGAGCTCCTTCTTCTTCTGCTCCTCGATTCTTTTCTTCTTTTCTTCCCTCGGCCTGCATCTGTGGGAGTGTTGCCTGGGCCAGGATGATGTCGGAGCCCCGCACCAGTTCTTCAGCCGATTTCCCGCGTCGCGCATTCATCTTCAGGACGCTATCCACGCCCTTCTGCTCCTCCCGCGTGAGCTTGGCCCATGTCACGATGGGCGGGCGCGCAGTTCGCAGACGGCCATCGGAGCCGGGCGTGGTGAGCCAGTCGCGCACGGTCCGGGCGAGCTTGGCCTTGTCCATCTCGACCTGGCGCTTGGCCTTGCCGAACTGCACGTTGATGAAGTGCTGGTTGGTGGCGCGCTGGCTCGCGTTGTCCTTCCAGTCCTCGCTGTTCCTCGCAATCGCTTCGGCCTGCGCCTTGTCGAGATCGACGATGGAGCGGTTTGTCATGGCCGAGGGCGGCGCGATCCTCGCCACGTAATCCCGGCCGATCTCGCTCTCGCGGGCATCCTCGATGATCCTGTCGAGAAGCTCGGCGTCGCCGAGGACGAGCTTCTCCTTCGCCCGCTCGTGCAGCTTGATCGCCACCGCGTGCGCGCCCTTGGCGAGGGCGCCTTCGATGGCATGACGGAAGACGGAGGAACGCGCGATGTCGACCTCGGCCTGTGCTCCGGGAGAATCGGGACGATGGCCGGACGCACGGGCGTGGTCGCGCGCCGAGCTTTCGCTAGCGTTGGCCAGCGCCTCGATCATGCGCGGGTCGGCGTGGTCGATGCCGGCCTGCCGGTTCAGCAGGTCGAGGCGGCGGCGATTGATGGACTTCTGCCACACCAAAGACTGGCGACCGACGTGGTCGCCGATGTCGAAGTGCTCGACGATCTTGTGCTTGCCCAGCGTCTCATCGAGCCACTGCCGCTGCACGTCGTTGGCGGTGCGGCCCAGCGTCTCCTGGCGCGCCGCTTCGAGCCTGGCGTGGATTGCCGGCGCATTCAGGATCGCGTCGCGGCCGGTCTGCTTGAAGAAGGCGTCGTCGCCGATGTGCAGGATTTCGCGCTGCCGGTCGATGAACTGGTTGTTGAGCTCGTCGACACGGGTGGCATTGGCGCGGTCGACCTCGTCCCAGAGTTCCGGGCCGAGTGCCAGGCTCGGATCGATCGCATAGGAGGTGGAGGCGGCATAGGCCTCGACGGGAATGTTGAGGTCGGTGGCCGTCGGCAGCGGCGGCGGCTCGGGCGGTGACGGCGGCGCGAACGCCCAGTCGGGAACGTAGAACTTGCTGACCATGATTTCTCCCCTCTGGCGGACGCCGCCGCTGATGCGATCACCATAAGCGCGGGTCCCCGGAAGGGACGAATACGGTCGCTACTGACCTGTTCGACATCTGCGAAGATCGCGAATGAACTCGTGTTTTTTCGAAGGGTGTGAGTCGTGAGACGTGAGACAAAATGGCCTGAAAGCCTTGTGCCATCGGCATCGGAGGCGTCTCACGGGGGGTGAGACGGTTTGAGACGGTTGAGACGCCTCCGCTGCAAGGACGGCCGCAAGTCGAGGGGGGATGGAACGCTGGCCGAGGACCGGCGGCCGGCATAAGGTTTGCTCCCAACCTGGTTCCTGGAGCCGCCCCGTGAAGCTCATCAATCCCAATCCGTTCACCACCCGGCCGGAGATCGTCGGCACGTTCGGTGTCGTCACCTCCACCCACTGGATCGCCACCGCCGTCGGCATGGGCATCCTCGAGCGCGGCGGCAATGCCTTCGACGCGGCGGTGGCGACGGCCTTCACGCTGCAGGTCTGCGAGCCGCATCTCTGCGGGCCGGGCGGCGACGCGCCGCTGATCTTCAATGCGGTGAAGACGGGCAGGACCGAGGTGATGTGCGGCCAGGGCGTGATGCCGGCGCTCGCCTCCATCGCCCACTTCAAGGGGCTGGGCCTCGACCTGATCCCCGGCACCGGCCTGCTGCCGGCCGCCGTTCCCGGCACCTTCGATGCCTACATGCTGCTGCTGCGCGACTACGGCACCATGACGCTGGCCGAGGTGCTGGCGCCCGCCATCGGCTACTGGATGAACGGCTATCCGCTGGTCGAGCGCGCCTCGGCCACCATCGCCACCGTGGCCGACAATTTCCGCAACAACTGGCCGACCTCGGCCGCGGTGTACCTGCCGGGCAACAAGGTGCCGAAGCCGGCCTCGCTGTTCCGCAACCCGACCGTGGGCAACACCTACACGCGCATCCTAGAGGAAGCCGAGGCCGGCGGCGGCGGTCGCGAGGCCGTGATCGAGCGCGCCCGCAAGGTCTGGAGCCAGGGCTTCGTGGCCGAGGCGATCGACCGCTTCTACACCAATGAAGAGCTGATGGACGTCTCGGGCCAGCGCAACAAGGGCCTGCTGCGCGGCGACGACATGGCGAGGTGGCAGGCCACCGTCGAGGCGCCGCTCACCTATGACTATGGCCGCTACACCGTGTGCAAGGCGGGGCCGTGGGCGCAGAGCCCGGTGACGCTGCAACAGCTCGCCCTGCTCAAGGGCTTCAACCTCGACGGCGCCGATCCCACGAGCGCCGACTTCATCCATACCGTCGTCGAGGCGAGCAAGCTCGCCTTCGCCGACCGCGAGGCCTTCTACGGCGATCCCAAGTTCGTCGACGTGCCGATGACGACGCTGCTGTCGGACGCCTACAACGCCGACCGCCGCAAGCTGATCGATGCGCAGAAGGCATCGCTGGAGCAGCGGCCGGGCAAGGTCGACGGCTACGGCGGCGTGGTGAAGCTGCGCCGCGCCGACGGCTCGCGCGCCGCGGTGGCGGCGAGCGGCGCCGGCGAGCCCACGGTCGGCCGCATGGGCCAGATGAGCGGCGACACCGTGCATTTCGACATCGTCGACCGCGAGGGCAACATGATCTCGGCCACGCCCTCGGGCGGCTGGCTGCACGGCTCGCCGGTCGTGCCCGAGCTCGGCTTCCCGATCGGCACGCGTGGGCAGATCTGCTGGCTCGAGGAAGGCCAGCCCTCGTCGCTGGCGCCGGGCAAGCGGCCGCGCACGACGTTGACGCCGACCCTCGCCCATCGCGACGGCGAGCCGTACATGGTGTGGGGCTCGCCGGGCGGCGACCAGCAGGAGCAGTGGATCACCCAGATGTTCCTGCGCCACGTCCATTGCGGCATGAACCTGCAGGAGGCGATCGACGCGCCGGCCTGGCACAGCGAGCATTTCCCCTCCTCCTTCTGGCCGCGCACCGCCCGGCCGGGCGTGCTGGTGCTGGAGGGACGGGTGCCGGCCGAAACGGCCCAGGAATTGCGTAAGCGCGGCCATGAGGTCGAGATGAACGACGACTGGTCCGAGGGCCGCCTCACCGCCGCCCGCCGCGAGGATCCGTGGCGCAAGGCCGCCGCCAATCCGCGCGGCATGCAGGGCTACGCGGCTGGCCGATGATGAATCTTTGCTGGGAGCGCGCCACCCCAGTGGCGCTCATGTCTTCTGAAAAGAGCGCCACTGGAATGGCGCGCTCCCAGCAATGACCTGGTCGATCATCTATCGTGAACGGGACACCGGGCGCATCGCTGTTGCGGTGGCCACCAAGTTCTTCGCCGTCGGCGCGCGCGTGCCCTATGTCGCGCCACGGAAAGGTGCCGTCTGCACGCAGGCGCTGCTCAATCCGCTCTACGGGCCGCGGGGCTTGCGGCTCATCGATGACGGCGTCGGCGCGGCCGATGTCGTGCGCCTCCTCACCGACGCCGACGACGGCCGAGCCCATCGCCAGCTCCATGTGCTCGGCGCCGACGGACGCTTCGCGGGCTACACCGGCGCGGAGTGCGTGCCGTGGTGCGGCCATTGGACGGGCGACGATTTTTCCGTCGCCGGCAACATGCTGGCCGGCCCGCAGGTCGTGAGCGAGACCGTGCGCGTGCTGCGCGAGCGCGCCGACCTCGACCTGCCGCGCCGCATGATCGCGGCGATGAAGGCGGGCGAGCGCGCGGGCGGCGACAAGCGCGGCAAGCAGTCGGCGGCGCTGGTGATCTACGGCGACCAGGACTGGTCCGAGCTCGACCTGCGCGTCGACGACCATATCGAGCCGCTGCTGGAGCTCGCCCGCCTGGAGAATGCGAGCCGCGAACGCTGGACCGAGTTCCGCGGCTTCCTGGCGACGCGCGAGAACCCGGCCGGCGTCTTCGACCGTGCAACGATCGATGCGGCCATCGCCGCCGCCACCGAGAAGGCCCAAGCCGCCGAATGACCGACCTGCTGCTCGACGTCAAAAACCTGGCCGTCAACTTCGCCACCGACGACGGCATCGTGCAGGCGGTCGACGGCATCGACCTTGCGCTCGCCCCCGGCCGCACGCTGGGCTTGGTGGGAGAATCGGGCTGCGGCAAGAGCGTGACGTCGCTCGCCATCATGGGCCTGCTGCCGCCGGAGAACTCGCGGGTGAGCGGCGAGGTGCATTTCCAGGGCCGCAATCTCCTCAAGCTCGACGGCCAGAGCCTGAGCGACCTGCGCGGCGCGCAGCTCGCCATGATCTTCCAGGAGCCGATGACGAGCCTCAATCCCAGCTTCACCATCGGCAACCAGATCGTCGAGGCGATCCGCCGGCACCAGGGCCTCAGCGCCGCCGATGCCCGCGCGCGCGCCATCGCCATGCTGAAGCTGGTGCGCATCC
>CANIRG010000112.1 GCA_947469635.1 Rhodospirillales bacterium
GAGCATGAGCGGGCCTGGAGGCCCGCGGTCCGCATGAGGCGGCTCAAGCCGCCTGGCTGCGCTCCGGCACTGCGAGGCCGAGATTGTCGCGCAGGGTCGTGCCCGTGTAGTCGGTGCGGTGGAGGCCGCGCCGCTGGAGGAGCGGCACGACCTGGTCGACGAACAGCTCGAGCTCGTCCTGGAAATAGGCCGGCATGATATTGAAGCCGTCGCAGGCGCCCTCGTCCTGCCAGAGCTGCATATGGTCGACGAGCTGGTCGGGCGTGCCGACGAACGAGCCATGGCTGCGGCTGGCCGCCACCAGCACGCCGCAGTCGCGCACCGACAGGCCCTCGCGATCGGCGCGTTCCATCAAGCTGACCACGCGCGGCGTGAAGGCGCTGCCGGTGGCGCGGATGTCGCCGGTCGGCAGCGGGCCGTCCTGCGGATAGTCGTAGAGCCGGAAGTTCATCTGCTCGCTCAGCATCCAGATCCCGACCGCGGGATGGAGCAGCTCGTTCAGCATCTTCTCCTTCTCCAACGCCTCGGATTCGGTCGAGCCCAGGATCGGCAGCAGGCCCGGCAGCACCCTCAGCAGCTCCGGGTCGCGGCCATGCGCCGGCATGCGCGCCTTGACGGCCGAGCGGAACCGCGTGGCTTCGGCGCGATTGCTCTGCGCGGCGAAGATCAGCTCGCCGATGGTCGCGGCGAACTCCAGCCCGGCCGGCGAGCCGCCGGCCTGCACCAGCACCGGCCAGCCCTGCGGCGGCCGCGGCTGCTCGAGCGCACCGCGCACGGAGAAGAACTGGCCCTGGTGGTCGAGCACCTTCACCTTCGAGCGATCGACGAAGATGCCGCCCGCGCGGTCGGCCGTCACGGCATCGTCTTCCCAGCCGTCCCACAGCCCCTTGCAGATATCGACGAATTCCTTGGCGCGCTCGTAGCGCAGCGTCTTCTCCATGTGTGACTTGCGGCTGAAGTTGAAGGCCGCGTCGTCGTTGGCGGTGGTGATGACGTTCCAGCCGGCGCGGCCGCCGCTGATATGGTCGAGCGAGGCGAAGCGCTCGGCGATGGCGAAGGGCTCGTTGTAGGTGGTCGACAGCGTCGCCACCAACCCGACATGGTCGGTGACGCCGGCCAGCGCCGAGGTGATCGAGATGGAATCGATGTTGTTCAGCGCGCCCTGGGCGATGACGCGCCCGTCCTTCTCGCGCGCCGCCAGCATGTCGCCGACGAAGACCAGGTCGAACTTGCCGCGCTCGGCCAGGACGGCGGACCGGCGATAATATTCGTAGCCCAGGATCTTCTGCGGATCGACCGAGCCGTGGCGCCATCCCGCGATGTGATGGCCGCCGGGATAGGTGAACAGGCCGAGATGCAGTTGCCGCGGTGCCACGTGACGCTCCCCCTCAGACCATGCCCCATCATCGGGCTTTTCGCGGAGCAGCGCAAAGAGGCACCTTTCCTCCCTGCGCGAAGCGCGGGGAGGTGTCAGCGTCTTACGCTGACGGAGGGGTCATGAGCGCCAAATGGTGCCTCCGACCCCTCGGCCCTCGTATGACGAGGGCACCTCCCCTTCGCGGGCTCCGCGAAGGGGAGGCTTCTGAGTTGTGCGAATCCGATAGCCGGGGTCGGAGGGACGCAATATCGCGACGAATTCGTGGATTGCCAGGTCAGGCCCGGCGCAATAGTTGACTACCATGCATCTCGAACCGCTCACCGCCATAAGCCCCGTCGACGGCCGCTACCGCACGACCACCGAAGCGCTCGCGGGTTATTTCAGCGAATACGCGCTCTTGAAGATGCGCCTTATCGTCGAGTGTGAATATCTCATCGCGCTCACGGAGACGACGGGGGTCGGAGTGCGTCCGCTTACGGCGGGCGAGAAGACGATGCTTCGGGCGCTGCCGCATATCACCGTCGACGACGCACAGATCATCAAGAAGATCGAGCGCGACGGCTATGGCGGCATTCCCGCCACGAACCACGATGTGAAGGCGGTCGAATATTTCATCAAGCTCAAGCTCAAGGACTCGAGCCTTGCCGACGTGCTCGAGTGGGTGCACTTCGCGCTCACCTCGGAGGACGTGAACAGCGTCGCCCACGCGCTCGCGCTCCGCGGAGCGCTCGAAGGGGTCATGCTGCCGGCCCTCGGGAGAGTGGCGAACGAGATCGTCGGCCTTGCCCGGGCGCATGCCGATTCAGCCATGCTCGCGCGCACCCATGGCCAGAGCGCGACACCGACGACCTTCGGCAAGGAGATGAACGTCTTCGCCAAGCGCCTCGAAAGACAGGTCGCGACCGTCAGGAACAGCTCGATCCTCGTGAAGTGGGGCGGACCTTCAGGCAACTACAACGCCCAGATGGTGGCCCTTCCGCATCTGGATTGGCTGGCTTTTGCGCATTCCTTTGCCGGGAGCCTGAATGCGGAAAGCGCGGGCAAGACGCATCCCATTCGCCTCGCGCTCAATGAGGTGACGACACAGATCGAGCCGCACGACACCTACGCCGAGATGTTCGACACTCTCCGCCGCATCAATACGATCCTGCTCGACCTGTCGCAGGACATGTGGCGGTACATCTCGGACGGGTGGATCACGCAGAAGCCGAAGGAGGGCGAGGTCGGCTCGTCGGCCATGCCGCACAAGGTCAATCCGATCGACTTCGAGAATGCGGAAGGGAATTTCGGCGTCGCCAACGCGCTGTTCGAGCACCTCTCGCGGAAGCTGCCGGTGTCGCGCCTGCAGCGCGACCTCTCGGACTCCACCGTGGCGCGCACCTTCGGCACCGCCTTCGCGCATTCGCTCGTCGGCTACCACGCCCTCGTGCGCGGCTTCGGCAAGGTGAGCGTGAACGAACAGGCCATTGGCGACGCGCTCCTGGCGCATCCGGAAGTCCTCGCCGAAGCGATACAGACGGTCCTGCGCGTCGCCGACGTCGAGATGCCTTACGAGAAGCTGAAGGCCCTCACGCGCGGCAAGCAGGTCACGCTGGAGGATCTCGCCACCTTCATCGACGGTCTCGATATCGACCCGGAGACGAAGGCGCGACTCAAGTCGCTCCGCCCCGGGACTTACACCGGCCTCGCCGGCATGCTTGCAAGGAAGTAGCTGCGTCGTTCGATGCGCATGCGGAGTCAGTCGAGGACTCCGCGAACGGCTGAACGCCGACATGATTGCTTTCCTCCGCCGGTCGTTGCCGCCAAGGTAGCCGTCGCAAGCACGGAGAGAAAACGGCATGGCGTCTGAGTTGAAGAAGGTTGCCCTCGTCACTGGTGCCGCGCGCGGCCTCGGCCTCGCGGCGGCGACCCGCTTCCTGGAAGACGGCTGGCAGGTTGCGATGCTGGATATCCTGGGCGACGCGTTGCGCTCGGCCGTCGGCTCTCTGGACCGCACGGACGACACCTTGGCGCTCGAGGCCGATGTCTCCGACCCGGCGGCGGTTCAGGGCGCCGTGCAGCAGGCACAGCGGCGGTTCGGCCGCATCGATGCGCTGGTCAACAATGCCGGAATCGCGGTGTTCAAGCCGATGCTCGACGTGACGCTGGAGGAGTGGCAGCGCGTGCTGGCGGTCAACCTCACCGGTCCCTTCCTGATGACCCAGGCGGTGGCGCCGATCATGCGCGACCAGGGCGGTGGCGCCATCGTCAACATCACCTCGATCTCGGGCCTGCGCGCCTCGACGCTGCGTGTCGCCTATGGCACCAGCAAGGCCGGGCTGGCGCATCTCACCAAGCAGCAGGCCGTCGAGCTCAGCCAGTACGGCATCCGCGTCAATGCCGTGGCGCCCGGCCCGGTCGACACCGCCATGGCCAAGGCCGTGCATACGCCGGAGATCCGCGCCGACTATCACGACCATATCCCGCTCAACCGCTACGGCCTGGAAACGGAGCTCGCCAATGCGATCTGCTTCCTGTGCGGCAGCCAGGCGAGCTACATCACCGGTCAGGTGCTGGCGGTCGATGGCGGCTTCGATGCCGCCGGCGTCGGCCTGCCGACGCTGCGCGGGGAGCGGCGGAACGGGTGAGTGTCCTTGCCGGGAGCGCGCCACTCCAGTGGCGCTCATGTCTTGCGGACCGCGAGCTTCCAGCAAAGAAGGGCGTCAGAACCCGTAGTCCCAGCCGATCCACTCGGCGACGCCGCGGCCCATCACGTCCTCGAGGTCGCGGCCCTTGAGCCATGGCAGCTCCTCGGTGAACAAGGTCACGCACCGGCGATAGCTGCAGGGCATGCGGGTGACGTCGGTGCCCCAGAACATCCGCTTCGGTCCGAAGGCGTCGAAGATCCGATGCAGGACGTCGTGCATGTTCGGGAACGGATAGGTCTGGGTCGAGTAGGCCGGCGCGCCGGTGGCCTTCATCGCCACGTTGGGCAGCTTGGCCAGGGCCAGCATCTCGTCGAGATGGACGGTGGCCTCGCCATCCTTCCTGCCCGACCTCAGCCCGCAATGATCGATGATCAGCTTGAGATGCGGATGGGTCTCGGCGATCCAGCGGAATTTCTGGAGGAAGTTGCCGGCGAGCAGGGAGACGGGCACGCCCTCCTTTTCGGTGGCGGCCCAGATCCAGTCGAGCTTGCCCTCCGCCAGCAGCTTCGGCTGATCGCCATAGAGCAGCGTCCAGCGAAACCCCTTCATGCCGGCCTGGCTGCGCCAGCCAGGGATCAGTCGCACATTGTCGGGATTCTCCGGCGGGAACTGGCCCATGATGGCGAAGCGGTCGGGATATTTCTTCGCCGCCTCGATCGCCAGCGCGTTGGAGGTCGGATCCCAGCTCGCCGGCGGATGGATCAATCCGGCATCGACGCCGGCTTCGTCCATTTCGGAGAGGAGCTCCTCGGCGGTGAAGCTGGGGACCTGGCGATGGCCGCTGCCCGGCGGAATGACGGTCTGCGACCAGATATGGACCTGGGCATCGATGATCTTCACGTAACTCTCTCCCTGGCGAAGCGGCTGGGCGCACGCTGCAGGCCGAGATGGCCGCGCAGGGTCGCATGCTCGTAGCCGGCGCCTCTCAATCCGCGGCGGCGCAGCTGCGGCACCATGGTCTCGACCACCAGATCGAGATCGACCGGCAGCACAGCAGGGAGGATGTCGAAGCCATCGCACGCGCCGGCACCGTGCCAATCGGCGATGCGCTCGACAAATTGCTCCGGCGTGCCCACGAAGCGCGGCACGCTCGCGGGCGGCGCCGCGGCATCGAGCTCCGCCGCGCGCTTCTGTGCCGCCTGCTCGGACTCGGCCAGGACCGGCATCACGCGCACGATGAACCGAAGCGATTCGGGATCGCGGCCGTGCTGCTGCGCCAGCGCCCGCCACTCCTGGCGGCGCGTCGTTGCCTCGGCGACGGTCGCACACTCCGCCAGCACGACCTCGACGCTGGCCGCGGCGCCCATCCGCGCCGCATCTGCCGGCATGTCGCGATAGAAGATCACCGGCTGGCCCTGCACGGGACGCGGCACGTTGAGCGGCCCGCGCACGGTGAAGAAGCGGCCGGCATGATTGATCGGATGAACGTGCTCCGGGTCGGCGAAGGTGCCGGTGGACTGGTCGACCACGAAGCCGCGATCCTCCCAGCTGTCCCAGAGCTGGCGCGCGACGTCGATCAGCTCGATCAGGCGCGCGGCCTGATCCTCCGCCGACTCAGGCATGTTGGTGTGGCGAAACCGCGTGCCCAGCTCCTCGGGCCCCTCCAGGCCGGCGATCCAGCCGGTGCGACCCGACGCGAGATGATCGAGGGTCGCGAAGACGCGCGCGACGTGGAACGGCTCGGCGACATCGCCCGGCCACCAGCCGCAGAGGCCGATCCGCTCGGCGGCGCCGATCATCGCGCCCAGCAGCGGCAGCGGATCGAGCCGGATGCCGTCGACCTTGCCGGCCGCACGCAGCGCCATCGGCGCGGTCGGCAGGCCCAGCAGCACGGCATCGAGCCCGCCGCGTTCCGCCGTGCGCGCCATTGCGCGGAAGGGCGCGGCGCCGGCGAAGGCAGCGGCTTGCGTCACACGCCATGCAGCGGGATGCCAGCCGTGGGCCGCAAGAGAGACAAGGAGATGCATCGCTCAGGATTTACAACGCAAGGGCCATGCCATGCGAGTGGAGATGTCCGGTTCGTTGTTCACGCGCGCAGTCCTGTGCGAACATGGGGGCGTCATCGTCAGGAGTTCAGCGTTTGAGCAGTCCCAAGAAGATCGCCCTCGGCCTGTTGATCGGCCAGGCGGCCGGCGGCCATCCCGCGGCCTGGCTGCATCCCTCCACCAACGCTGCCGGTTCCACGAGCATCGACTATTTCCGCGACCTGGCGCAGCTCGCCGAGCGGGGATGCTTCGACATGTTCTTCATCGCCGACACGCCGGCGGCGCGGACCGACAATCTTCACGCCTGGAGCCGCTTCCCGATGTTCATGAACGTGCTCGAGCCGGTGACGCTGCTCACGGCGCTGGCGGGCGCGACGCGGCGCATCGGGCTCGGCGGCACTGTATCGACGAGCTTCTCCGAGCCCTACAACGTCGCCCGCCAGTTCGCCTCGCTCGACCATATCTCGGCCGGCCGCGCGGCGTGGAACGTCGTCACCTCCGCCAACGACTATGCCGCGCGCAACTTCGGCCACGCGACCCTGCCGCCACACGCACTGCGCTACGAGAAGGCGAGCGAGTTCGTCGACGTGGTGAATGCGTTGTGGGACAGCTGGGACGACGACGCCTTCATCCTCGACCGTTCGAGCGGCCTGTTCTTCGATCCCGCGCGCCAGCATGCCGTCCATCACCAGGGCAAATTCTTCAAGGTCGACGGCGCGCTCAACATCGCCCGCTCGCCGCAGGGCAAGCCGGTGATCATCCAGGCCGGAGCCTCCGACACCGGGCTCGAGCTGGCGGCGCGCACGGCGGAGGTGGTGTTCGCCAGCGCCTCCAACCCGCAGGATGCCAAGCGCGGTTACGACGATCTCAAGGGCCGCATGGCCAAGCACGGCCGCGATCCCGCCTCGATGAAGATCCTCGCCGGCCTGCCCGTCGTGATCGGCCGCTCGCAGCAGGAAGCGGAGGACAAGCAGCAGGCGCTGCAGGAGATGATCCATCCCGACGTCGGCCGCTTCCGCCTCGGCTCCGACCTCGAGGCCGACCTGTCGGACCTGCCGCTCGACGAGCCGATCCCGGAAAGCCGGCTGCCCAAGAGCGCCAACCTGCACAAGGCGTTCTTCGACGGCATCATGAAGATCATCCGCGAGGAGAACCCGACGCTGCGCCAGCTCTACCTGCGCTACGAGCGCGGCCGCAAGACGATCAAGGGCACGCCGAGCCAGATCGCCGACGTGATGGAGGAATGGATTGCCCTGGGCGCCGCCGACGGCTTCATGATGCAGTTCGCGACGCTCCCCGACGGCCTGCAGGATTTCGTCACGCTCGTGGTGCCCGAGCTGCAGCGCCGCGGCATGTTCCGCACCGAGTATGCCGGCGCCACGCTGCGCGACCATCTCGGCCTCACGCGGCCGGCCAATCCACTCACCACGTAGCGGCGATGATCCTCACCGTCTCGATTCAGGGCTGCGGTGCGCATCCCGAGGCACGGCATGCCAGCAGCGCGCCGCCCGCGCCGTCGCTGCCGTGGTTCCGCGCGCTCACCCGTACGGCCGAGCGCGGCAGCCTCGACGCCATCCTGCTCGATGGGCAGTGGGGGCCAGGCGCTCCCTACGTGCTCGACCCGATGCCGCTCGTCGCAGCACTCGCCGAATGCAGCACGCGCATCGGGCTGGGCGGCGCCATCGCCCTCAATCATGCCGAGCCCTTCAACATCGCCCGCACCTTCGCCGCCGTCGACCGGCTCACGGCGGGTCGCAGCGCCTGGATCGCCATCACCGGAACCGCCCGGCCCGGGGACTATGGCCATGCGCCCGCGCGCACCGTCGAGGAGCGCCAGGCACGTGCGGCCGAGTGCATCGCCGTGGTGCGCAAGCTGTGGGACAGCTGGGAGGACGAGGCCATCCTGCTCGACAAGCCGGGCGGCCGCTTCTCCAACCCCGACCGCGTCCATCGCATCGAGCATGCCGGGCCGTTCTTCAGCGTGCGCGGCCCGCTGAACGCGCCGCGCCCGTTGCAGGGCAATCCGCCGGTGTTCCAACGCGATGCCAGTCCCGAGGGTCTTGCCCTCGCACGGCAGACGGCGGATGTGTTCGCGGCTTCAGTGGCGGACCCGTCGACGCTGGCCGCCATCCGGCGCGCCTTGGGCGACGGGCCTCGCCTGCTCGCCACGATCGTGCCGCTGCTGGCGCCGACGCAAGCAGAGGCCGATGCGCGCGCGGCTGCCTTGGGCGGAACGACGACGGGTCTCTCCTTCGTCGGCACGCCGGAGGGTCTGGCCGCTCGCCTGGCCGAGCTGTCGCCGCTCTGTGACGGCTTCGACATCGCCCCCGCCGTGCTGCCGCTCGACCTCGACCTGTTCGTCGACGAGACCGTGCCGCGACTGCGCGCGCTCGGCCTGCGCCCCGCCACCTACGAAGGCCTCACCTTGCGCGAGCACCTGCGACTGCCCCGCCCCCGCAGCCAGTTCGCCGCATGAGCCGGCAGCTTCACCTCGGCGTCTTCATCTATCCCGGCGGGCACCATATCGCCGCCTGGCGCCATCCCGACATGCAGGCGGGCCGCATCACCGAGCTCGACTACTACCGCGAGGCGGCCCGGATCGCCGAGCGCGGCAAGTTCGACCTGTTCTTCGTCGGCGACGCCCTCAATGCCCGCGAGCGCGAGGGCCGTGTCGTGGGCGAGATCGCGATCAACAATCTCGATCCCGTGTCCATCGTGTCGGTCGTGGCTTCCGTCACCGAACGCATCGGCCTGGTCGCGACCCTGTCGACGACCTACAACGAGCCCGCCGCCATCGCCGCCAAGTTCGCCACGCTCGATCATCTCAGCGGCGGCCGGGCGGGCTGGAACGTCGTCACCACGCTCGACGAGAACTCGGCGCCGAACTTCAGCCGGGTCAAGGCCATGGAGAAGTCGCTGCGCTACGAGCGTGCCGCCTCCTTCGTGGAAGCCGTCACCGCGTTGTGGGACAGCTGGGAGGACGGCGCGACCGCTCGCGAGCCCTCGCGACTCCATCCGATCAACTACCGCAGCTCGTTCTTCTCCGTCGACGGCCCTTCGGGCATGCCGCGACCGCCCCAGGGCTGGCCGGTGCTG
Organism: Rhodospirillales bacterium; assembly: GCA_947469635.1. Taxonomy (GTDB): domain Bacteria; phylum Pseudomonadota; class Alphaproteobacteria; order Reyranellales; family Reyranellaceae; genus Reyranella. The sequence goes on from CANIRG010000112.1 coordinate 9,147, forward strand.
GTGCAGGCCGGCGGCAGCCCGCCCGGCCGCGACTTCGCGGCGCGCATCGGCGAGGCGATCTTCACCGCCCAGGGCACGCTCGCGAGCGCGCAGGCGTTCCGCGCCGACATCCATGCCCGCATGATCGCCCGCGGCCGTTCGCCCGACACGGTGAAGATCATGCCCGGCCTGTCGCCGGTGCTGGGCGACACGGAAACCGCGGCGCTGCGGCGCGAGGCCGAGTTCGCCGAGCTGGCGCACCCCTCGGTCGGCGTCTGGATGCTGTCGGAGATGACCAAGTTCCGCCTCTACGACCATTCGCTCGACGCGCCGCTGCCCACCAAGGACATCCGCGCCGCCAATCCGGCGCTGGGCCAAAACGCCATCGGCCTGATGGACCGTGCGGAGCGCGAACCGATGACCCTGCGCGACGCGGCCCGCATCATGGTTCGCAGCCGCGTGCATCAATCCTTCGTCGGCACGCCGGATCAGCTCGCCGACCATATGACGCAGTGGCTGCACGAAGGCGGCAGCGACGGCTTCAACCTCCTGCCGCCGCTGTTTCCCCACGACCTGGCGCTGTTCGTCGACCATGTCGTGCCAGCCCTGCAACGACGTGGCGTCTACCGGCAGGACTATACGGGGCCAATGCTGCGCGACCATCTCGGCCTCGCCCGTCCTGCAGGCCGACCCACAACATAGTCAGTCTCTATCTGGCGGCAGCCCGTTCAGCCGCGGCCAGCCAAGCCTCGTTCAGTGACCCCCGGCCTTCGCTGCAGCATGGTACGCGAGATATCTGCGCTGCGTGGCAATGCGGTCCGCAACATGCTTGGCGTCGTGCCAGACGCCCCAGATGAAGGCCGATCCCCGTCGCGACTGCCACGGAAGCCCCAGGAAATAAATCCCGGGTTCGGAGGAAACGCCGCGCTGATGCTTCGGGCGCCCCCGCTCGTCGAAGGCATCGATCTTGAGCCAGCTGTAGTCCGAGCTGTAGCCCGTCGCCCAGACGATCGTCTTCACCCCGGCATCGGCCAGGTTCAGGCCAAGCACCGGATTGGTCATGCACTCCGGGTCGGAACCGATCACCCGAGCGTCCGGCTCTTCCGGAAGTTCCAGACCATTGTGAAGGACGTAGGCGTCGCATTCATCCAGGACCGCCAGATAGCTGGCATCGCCTTGCGCGACATTCTCGGCAAGATCCGGCTTGAAGGCCAGTGTGCCGTCCTTGCAGGCCTCGGTCATGCCCAGCAGCGTCATCCCGGCGACGGCCAGCCGGCGAAAGTCGATGGTATGTCCGCCGCGCGCTCCACTCACGGCGAGCGTGATGTGCTCCCTGCCCGGCACCCTCGTCTCGAGGTCCCATTTGCCGAGCACGCCGAGCCACCAGCAATAATCGCGCGACCGATAGGCCCGGGGGGGACGCTCGTGCGGCCCGACCGAAAGATAGACGCGCCTGCCGGCCAGCAACAGCTCTTCGGCGATCTGCACGCCCGAGGAGCCCGCGCCGACGATCAACACCGCCCCCTCCGGCAACTGATCGGGATTGCGGTAGGCGGCGGAATGTATCTGCAAGACACCCGCGCTCGCGGGAACGATGGGCGGAACGATCGGGGATTGGAAGGCGCCGGTCGCGACGACGACGCTGTTGGCGTCGAGCCTGCCCTGCGACGTGTCGAGCGAAAAACCACTCCGACCCCTTCGCTTCTCCACTTTCTTCACGTCCACGCCACAGCGAACGGGCGCCGCGATCTTCCTTGCATAGGCCTCGAAATAGTCCGCGACCGCCTCCTTGTTCGGAAAGCTGTCGGGATGGGCATTCGGGAACTCCATGCCCGGAAACCGGTCGTGCCACGCCGGACCGTTCGCGGCCAACGAATCCCATCTCTCCGAGCGCCAGCGTTCCGCAATCCTGTGTCGCTCGAGCACGAGATGAGGAACGCCGCAGTCCGTCAGATGCTCGCTCATGGCGATGCCGGCCTGGCCTCCGCCGATCACGATCGTATCTATCTCCTCAACTGCCATCGACCGGCTTCCTCATTTGGGTGCACATGAATCATGAGCGAGCTGGAAGCTCGCGGTCCGGATGAGCAGGCCGCCTGGTATTCTTCTTGCTTGTCGATCGGCATGGCATTCCTGGCCGACTCCCCTGTACAGCGCCCGTCTGTCGAGCGGAGCGATTGGCTCGTCGTCGCGGCCCTTGCAGTGCTGCTGACGACGCTCTCCTTCCTGCCGGGACTGGCCGGCCGGGACCGAACGACTCCTCCCGAGCTGGGCGTGTGTGAGCGACAGAGCTTCTCGGCGGCGCATCTCTTTTTCCTGGCGCTTCACTGACCGCCTGACGCGACGAACAGAGCGTCGACCACCCGCACCTCACCCGCCCCCTTGCGGATCAGGACCGGGTTGAGATCACACTCGGGCACGAGATCGGCGAAATCCGCGGCCAGGGCCGACAGGTTCGACACCAGCGCGGCAAGCGGCGCGGTGTCGGTGCGGGGAATGAGATTGCGATAGCCGCCGAGCACCTTGCCGAGCCGGGTCGTGCCCAGCATCGCGCCGGCCTCCGTCGGCGTCACCGGGCAGAGGCTCAGCGCCTTGTCGGCTTCGAGCTCGACCAGGACGCCACCGGTGCCCACGATGGTGAGCGCCCCATAGGGCGGTGCGGCCTGATACCCGACCATCGCCTGGACGCAATCGATCAGCTCCTCCTGCATCTCGTATCCGTCGATCGTGGCGGCCGGCGCCTTCTCGCGCACATTCCGTTCGATCAGCGCCAGCGCGGCGCGCAGCCCCGGCTCGTCCCGGATGCCGAGCTGGACCGCGCCGATGTCGGAGCGGTGCGGCACGTCGGCGGACACGACCTTCACCACCATCGGATAGCCAACCCGACCGGCGAGCGCGAGCGCCTCCATCGCCGAGCGCGCCGTCGCCGACTTGACGGTGGGAATCCCGTAGCTCGCGAGCAGGCGGCCGATCAGCCCCGACGGCAACGGCCCGCGAATGCCGGCCGCTTCCTGCCGCAGGGCCAGGCGTTCCAGCGTCGGCTTGCGATCGCCGAGACGGCGTGGATCGGGCGTGCGCGCGGCCCAGTCGAGCATGTTCCTCACCGCGGCGAGCCCCGGCCGCAGGCCGCGCAGCGGCGGCACGTCCGTATCCGCGAGATGGGACAGCAGCCGTTCGCTCATGATCTCCGGCGTGGGCGAAATCACGATCACCGGCTTGGCGACCTTGCGGCCGAGCTCGGCGACGGTGCCGAGATGGACGGCATAGTTGCGGTGGCTGCTGGCCGGCAGGGACGCCTGCATGTCCTGCAGCACCACGCCGATCCCGACTTCTTCCGCCTCCATGATCGTGGTCATGCCGGTCATCACCGCGCCGGCCTGCCGGCCGACGCTGGCGCCGACATCGAGCGGATTCTCGCCGGGGACGCCCGGCAGGACGGTGCGCAGCGTGCCGGCGGTCGCCTCGGAGAAAGCCGCCAGAGGCAATCCGATCTCGTCGCAGATATCGCAGGCGAGCGCGGTCTCGCCGCCCGAGATCCCCATCAGCGCGACGCGTCCCTGCGTCGGCCGCTTCCGGCTGACGGCGAAGGCTTCGAGGGTGGCGATCAGCTCCTCGTAGTCATGAACGACGGGAATGCCGTAGCGTGCGACGAAGCCCGCGAAAGCATCGTCGTTGCGGATCAGCGCGCCGGTATGCGCCAGCGTCGCCCGGGCGCCTGTTACAGATCGGCCGACCTTGAGCACGACCATCGACTTGCCGGCGGCATGCACGCGGTCGACGGCGTCGGCGAAACGGTCGGGATCGGGGATCGATTCGAGGACCATCCCGATCACCGTCGTGGCGTCGTCGGTGGCGAACCAGCGCAGATAGTCCGCGCCGGTCACCTGGAACTCGCTGCCGATGGTGACGACCTTGGAGAAGCCGGCGGTGCTGGAATTGATGACGGAGATGGCGGCCGAGCCCGACTGCGCGATCAAAGCGACGGGACCCGCGCGCAGGCGCGAGGTGATGCCGCCGGTGTAGATCGGCGTCGCATCCGACAGGTTGATCAGCCCCATGCAATTGGGGCCGTGCATCAGGAGGCGGCTGCTGGCCACGACCGACCGCAGCTCGGCCTCTTGCGCGGCCGAGAAGCCGGCGGTGTTGATGATCGCCGTGCGCACGCCCCGGCGATCGAGCCGGCGGATGACGTCGGCCACGCTCGCCGCCGGCACGGACGCCAGCGTCACGTCGACATCGTCGGGCAACGCCTCGATGCTCGCGACGACGGCGAGGCCCGCGATCTCGGCCGCCTCGGCATGGACCGGGATCACTTTGCCCGCGAACTTGTAGGCCGCGAGATTGTCGAGCGCGACGTTGCCCAGCGTCTGGCGATTGGGCGAGGCGCCGATGACCGCGATGGTGCGCGGCCGGATCAGCGCGGTCATGAGCGCGTCCATGGCGTGTCGCTACTTCACCCAGACATTGGCCATGCTGGGATTGCCGTTGAAGGCGAGATCCATCTCCTCCTCGATGCCGCCGAAGCGGGTCGAGATGGCGAAGAACTTGCGCGCATTGGTGAGCGTGAGATGCGGCATGTCGCGCGCGACGATCTCCTCGTACTGCTTGTACCACTGCCGGCGCTGCTCCAGCGGCACGGCGGCCGCCTTGGCCGCGACCTCGTCGAGCTCCTTGCTGCAGTAGCCGGTGGGATTGACGAACGGCACGTTGGTGGCGTTGCAGAGGAACGAGCGATCGACGCCGAACAGCGGGTCGGTGCGCGCCGTCAGCGACGACATGGAGACGTCGTAGTTGCGCTCCTTGAAGACCTTGTTGCTCCACAGCTGGGCCTCGAGCAGGCTCAATTTCACGTCGATGCCGATCGCCCGCCAGTTCGCGGCGATGATCTGCGCGCCCGGCTCGGCATAGAAGGCATCGGCGTTGACCGAGCCCGCGAAGTCCATGGTGAAGCGCTTGCCGTCCTTCAGGGGATAGCCCGCCTCGTCGAGCATCTTGCCCGCCCTCGCCGGGTCGTAGGCGAACTGCTTGTTATAGTCGACCGACGGATCGGTCAGCATGGCGAACTGCTCCGGGATGGCGTTCATCGCGGGGAAAGCCAGCCCCTGGTAGACATCCTTCGAGATGCGCGCGCGGTCGATCGCCACCAGCAGCGCCTGACGGACCAGCGGCTTGTTGAAGATCTCGCGAGTGATGTTGACGTCGAGCGACAGCCGCTCGGCGGCATTGACCTTGATCTCCCGAACCTCGAAGGCGCCCTTGGCCTTGGCCTGCTCGATGGTGCGGCCGACCTGCGGCAGCGCCGGCCGCAGCACGTCGATCTCGCCGCGATAGAGCGCGTTCTGCTGCTGCTGCACGGCGGGAATGAACACGGTGACGACCGAGTCGAGATAGGGCTTGCCCTGCTCCCAATAATGCTCGTTGCGCTCGAAGGTGATGCCGCGGCCCTCCTCCCACTTCACGAACCTGAACGGCCCCAGCCCGACCGGCGCCCGGTTGGCGGCATTGGTGGGGATGTCGGTGCCGTCGTAGACGTGCTTGGGCATCAGCGGGAAGATTTCCTTGTCGAACGCCTCCAGCGCCGCGGACTGCGGCTCCTTCAGGTGGACGACGAAGGTGTTGGCGTCGGGCGTCTCGGCGCGATCGATGTTGGGCAGCACCTTCACGAGATAGGTGTTGTACTTGGCGAAGGCGTTCAGCGTGAAGGCAACGTCGGCCGACGAGAAGGGCTTGCCGTCCGACCATTTCAGGTTGGGCCGGAGGTGGAAGGTGTAGACCTTGCCGTCCGGCGAGATTTCCCAGGAGCTGGCGATCTGCGGCTTCTTGGCGCCGGTCTTGTCGTACTTGAAGAGGCCGCTGGCCCAGATATCGGCGATGATCAGCGGGGTCACCGCCGAGGTGAGCTGCGTGTTGAGCGTGGCGCTGGCGACGCTGACGCCCACCACCGCGGTGCCGCCGCGCTTGGGTGTGGTTTGCGGCGTGCCCTGGGCCTGTGCAATGGCCGTCCCGCCGGCAACGAATGCCGCGAGGCAGGCGAACGCCGCCAGCGGCCTGAAAGTGACGTTCATCGGGGTGCTCCTCGAAGGTCGGGTTTGGGCTCGGAAGGATTGAAGTTTGTCGCGGAAGCGACTGCCGAGTCCATGGCCAGCCGGCGCGCGCGCGCGAGGTGCGGATCGGCGACCAGCTTGGCCGCCAGCAGCGAGCGGGTGTAGTCGCTCGCCGGATTGCCCAGCACCTGGCGCGTCGGCCCGGCCTCGACGACCTTGCCCAGGTACATGACGATCAC
>CANIRG010000113.1 GCA_947469635.1 Rhodospirillales bacterium
CACACTACGTGCCGCGTCCGGGCAACGAGCCGGCGTCGTCCGTCGCGGGCTCGAAATTCGCCGGCGTCGATCGCGTGGAGCTGCTGTGGATCTCCGATCCGCAGACGGCGATGTCGGCGCTGGTCGCCGGCGAGATCGATTTTTTCGAGGCCCCCAGCATCGACTTCCTGCCGATGCTGGAGAAGGCCCGCGGGGTGAAGCTGCTGAAGACCGGCGACCTCGACAGCACGGTCGGGCTGATCCGGCTGAACCATCTGCATCCGCCGTTCGACAATCCCAAGGCGCGGCAGGCCATGTATCACCTGGTCAACCAGGAGGATTTCCTGCGCGCCGTGATCGGCAACCCGGCCTACTACACCGTCTGCCATGGCCTCCTCACCTGCGGGGCGCCGTTCGCCAATGACGGCGGCAGCGCGATGATGAAGGACTACAATCCGAAGAAGGCGCTGCAGCTCCTGAAGGAGGCCGGCTACAAGGGCGAGCCGATCACCGTCCTGCAGGCCACCGACCACGTCACCATCACGCCGGCCACGCAGGTCCTGATCCAGGCGATGCGCGAAGCCGGCATCAATGTCGACGCCCAGGCCATGGACTGGGGATCTGTGGTGTCGCGCCGCACCAAGAGGGAGCCGCCGGCGCAGGGCGGCTGGCACATCTTCATCACCGGCACGAGCGGCGTCGGATCGTCCAACCCGGTGCTGCACACCTGGATCGGTGCGGCCTGCGACAAGGGTCTGTTCGGCTGGCCGTGCGATGCCCGGATCGAGGAGCTGCGCAACGCCTTCGCCGTCGCCGAGACCGACGGCGAGCGCAAGCGCATCGCCACCGAGCTGCAGACCCGTGCGATCGAGCAGGTCGTCTATATTCCGATCGGCCAATGGACCGTGCCGCTCGCCTACCGGTCCGATCGCCTCGACGGGATCGTGCCCAACACCGGCCTCGCCGTGCTGTGGAACATCAGGAAGAAGTGATAGTCGCTCGCAAGAGGCTCCATCCTCGCGACACCTGATCGCTGGACAATGGCGCGCCGCGTTTCGCATACTCGCTGAAGGGTTCTGCGTGGGGGAAAGCATGATGTTTCGATTGTTCGCCGGCTTGCTGGCGCTTGCCTTGCCTGTGTGCGTTTCACTCCCCGCATCGGCGCAGGAGAAGGTGCTGCGGGCCGTGATGCACGCCGACGTGCGCGTCATCGACCCGATCTGGACCACCCAGACGATCGCCAACATCCACGGCGCGCTGATCTACGACACGCTGTTCGGCAACGACGCCGATCAGAAGCCGCAGCCGCAGATGGTCGGCAAGTACGACATCAGCCCGGACCGCATGGTCTACACCTTCACCCTGCGCGACGGGCTGAAGTTCCATGACGGCAGCCCCGTCACGACCAAGGACGTCATCGCCTCGCTGAAGCGCTGGGGCGCCAAGGACGGCGTCGGCCAGCGGCTGATGGGCTATGTCACCAGCATGACCCCGGCCGATGACCGCACCTTCACCATGGTGCTGCGCGAGCCCTACGGCATGGTCCTCGAATCGCTGGGCAAGAGCGGCAGCTCGATCGCCGCCATCATGCGCGAGAAGGATGCGCTCACCGACCCGCAGCAGCAGGTCAAGGAATCGGTCGGCTCCGGCCCCTTCACCTTCGCCAAGGACCTTTGGGTGCCGGGCAGCAAGGCGGTCTATCTCAAGAACAAGGACTATGTGCCGCGCACCGAGGCGCCGTCGTCCTTCGCCGGCGGCAAGATTCCCGGCGTCGACCGTATCGAGCTGGTGTGGATCTCCGATCCGCAGACGGCGATGTCGGCGCTGATCAACGGCGAGATCGATTTCTACGAGGCGCCCAACAACGACTTCCTGCCGCTGCTCGAGAAGGCGCGCGGCGTGAAGCTCTTGAAGACCGGCAAGATCGACAGCACCCAGGGCATGATCCGGCTCAACCACCTGCATCCGCCGTTCGACAATCCCAAGGCGCGGCAGGCGATGTATTACCTGATCAACCAGGAAGACTATCTGCGCGCCATCGTCGGCGATCCGAAATACTACAAGGTCTGTCCCGCGCTGCTGACCTGCGGCGGTCCCTACGAGAACGACGGCGGCTCGCAGTGGATGAAGGAATACAATCCCAAGAAGGCGCTGCAGCTGATGAAGGAGGCCGGCTACAAGGGCGAGCCGATCACCGTGCTGACCGCCACCGACCACAACACCATTACGCCCGCCACGCAGGTGCTGATCCAGGCGATGCGAGAAGCCGGCCTCAATGTCGACGCGCAGGCGATGGATTGGGGTTCCGTCGTGTCGCGCCGCGCCAAGAAGGAGCCGCCGGCGCAGGGCGGCTGGAACATCTTCGTCACCACCAGCGGCGGTGTCGGCTCGGCCAATCCGGTGCTGCACACCTGGATCGGCGCCTCCTGCGAGAAGGGCCTGTTCGGCTGGCCGTGCGATCCCAAGATCGAGGAGCTGCGCAACGCCTTCGGCATGGCCTCCAACGAGACCGACCGCAAGCGCATCGCCAAGGAGCTGCAGACGCTGGCGATGGAGGACGTGGTGTTCCTGCCGTTCGGCCAATGGGACACGCCGCTCGCCTATCGCGCCGACAAGATCGACGGCATCGTGCCCAACACCGGCCTCGCGGTCCTGTGGGGGATTACGAAGAAGTGAGCTTGCTGGGAGCGCGCCACTCCAGTGGCGCTCATGGGGTATCGGGTCCGATGACAAGAGCGCCACTGGAGTGGCGCGCTCCCAGCAGATGACCGCCTATATCGTGCGCCGGCTGTTCGCGACGCTGCCGGTGATGGCGGTGGTGGCGCTGTTCGTGTTCTTCCTGCTGCGCTTCGCCCCGGGCGACCCGGCCGCGATCATCGCCGGCGACGACGCCACGGCCGAATCGATCGCCGCGGTCCGCGCCAAGCTCGGGCTCGACCGGCCGGTCGTGGAGCAGTTCCTCCTCTGGCTGTGGGGCCTGATGCAGGGCGACATGGGCGTGTCGATCTTCTCCAACCTGCCGGTGACGCGCCTGATCGCGCAGCGGCTGGAACCGACGGTGGCGCTCACGCTCTCAACTCTGTTCGTTGCGCTGGCGCTGGCCATTCCCGCCGGGGTCCTGGCGGCGTGGAAGGCCCGCAAGCTGGTCGACCGCATCGTCATGGGCTTTGCCGTGCTGGGCTTTGCCATGCCGGTGTTCGTGCTGGCCTACATACTGGTCTACATCTTTGCGGTGCTTCCCATGCGCACCGATTGGTGGCCGCTGCCTGGGCTGCCGGTGCAGGGCTACCGGCCGATTGCCGAGGGCCTGTGGCCCTTCGTCGAGAGCCTGATCCTGCCGTCGGTCGCGCTGGGCATCACCTACATGGCGCTGATCGCCCGCATCACGCGTGCCTCGATGCTCGAGGTGCTGCAGCAGGACTATATCCGCACTGCCAACGCCAAAGGGTTGGCGACCGACCGTGTCCTGCTGCTGCATGCGCTGAAGAACGCCGCGGTGCCGATCGTGACAGTGATCGGCATCGGAATCGCGCTGCTGATCTCGGGCGTGGTCATCACCGAGACGGTGTTCAACATCCCCGGCCTCGGTCGCCTCACCGTCGATGCCGTGCTGAAGCGCGACTATCCGATCGTGCAGGGGCTGATCCTGGTGTTCGCCGCGGCCAAGGTGCTGGTCAACCTGCTGATCGACATCTCCTACGCCTTCCTTGATCCAAGGATCCGGTACTGATGGTCGCCATCGCCGACGATCTCCCGCTGCCGCCGCGCCGCTTCTCGCTGGGCACGGCCATACGACGCAATCCGACCATCGCCTTCGGCGGCATCCTGCTGCTGCTGCTGCTCACCGTCGCAATCTTCGGGCCTTCCTTCGTGGGCGATCCGCTGAAGATCGCCCCCGTGAACCGCCTGCGCCCGCCGTCGGAGCGCTGGTGGTTCGGCACCGACCAGTTCGGTCGCGACCTGTTCACGCGCACCGTCTACGGCTCGCGCGTGTCGCTGATCGTGGGGCTCTCGGTCGCGGCCTTCTCGAGCCTGCTGGGCCTGGCGCTGGGCCTTGCCTGCGGCTATTTCCGCCGTGTCGACGGCATCGTCATGCGCATCATGGACGGGCTGATGGCGATCCCGTCCATCCTGCTCGCCATCGCCCTCATCACGCTCACGCGGCCCAGCCTCTTCATCGTGATCGTGGCCATCGTCATTCCCGAGGTGCCGCGCATCGTGCGCGTGGTGCGCGCGGTGGTGCTGTCGATCCGCTCCCAGCCCTATATCGAGAGCGCCATCGCCGGCGGCACCCGGAACGCCAAGCTTCTGTGGCGCCATGTGCTGCCCAACACGCTGGCGCCGCTGATCGTGCAGTCGACCTACGTCTGCGCCTCGGCGATGCTGGTGGAAGCGGGGCTGAGCTTCCTCGGCGCCGGCGTTCCGCCGGAAGTCCCGAGCTGGGGCAACATCATCGCCCAGGGCCGCACCTTCTTCCAGATCGCGCCCTGGAGCATCCTGATCCCGGGTGGCTTCCTGGCGCTCACCGTCCTTGCCGTGAACCTTTTGGGCGACGGCTTGCGCGACCGGCTCGACCCGCGCCTGGCACGACGGCTGTGAGCGCGATCCTCGAAGTCCGCGACCTGCGCACGCAGTTCGACACGCTGGACGGCGTGGTGCGTGCGGTCGACGGTGTGTCGTTCGATCTCGCGCGCGGCGAGACGCTTGGCATCGTGGGCGAGTCAGGCTGCGGCAAATCCGTGACCGCGCTCTCCATCTTGCGCCTGATCCCGCCCGAAACCGGACGCATCGCCGCCGGCTCCTCGATCCGCTTCGAGGGCGAGGAGCTCACCGGCCTCAGCGAGCAGGAGATGAAGCGCCTGCGTGGGCATCGCATCTCCATGATCTTCCAGGAGCCGATGACCAGCCTCAATCCGGTGCTGACGGTCGGGACGCAGATCGCCGAGAACGTGACGCGCCATCTCGGCCTGCCGAAGAAGGCAGCGCTTGCGCGCGCCGTCGAGATGCTCGACCTGGTGCGCATCGCCGATCCGGGGCGCCGCGTCTACGAATATCCGCATCAGCTCTCGGGCGGCATGCGCCAGCGCGTGATGATCGCGATGGCTCTGTCGTGCGACCCGCAGGTGCTGATCGCCGACGAGCCCACCACCGCGCTCGACGTCACCGTGCAGGCGCAGATCCTCGACCTGATGCTGGAGCTGAAGGAGAAGACCGGCACCGCCATCGTGCTGATCACCCATGATCTCGGCGTCGTGGCCGAGACCACCCAGCGCGTCGTGGTGATGTATGCCGGCCGCAAGGTCGAGGAGGCGCCTGTCGAGGCGCTGTTCGACAATCCGCTGCATCCCTATACGCGCGGCCTGATGCGGGCGATCCCCCGGCTCGACGTCGAGGCCGATGCGGCGGGCACGCGACCGCGCCTGCAGGAAATTCCCGGGCTGGTGCCATTGCTCACGCGACCCATCATAGGCTGCGCCTTCGCCGCGCGTTGCGAGCTCGCCACCGACCGCTGCCGCACCACGCCGCCGCCTTTCGTCGATGCCGGGGGCGGGCACATCGTCGCCTGCTGGGAAGCCAAGCCATGAGCGGCGCACCTGTCCTCGAGGTCGAGAACCTCGTGAAGCATTTCCCGATCCATGGTGGCTTGCTGCAACGGCGGGTCGGCGCGGTGAAGGCCGTCGATGGCGTGAGCTTCGCCATCGCCAAGGGCGAGACGCTCGGCCTGGTGGGCGAGTCCGGCTGCGGCAAGTCGACCATCGGCAAGACGGTATTGAAGCTGATCGAGCCCACGGCCGGACGGATTCTGTTGGGCGGCGAGGATGTGACGGCGCTGAAGCCTGGCGCGATGTGGCCGCATCGCCGGCGCATCCAGACGATCTTCCAGGATCCCTATTCGTCGATGAACCCGCGCCTGTCCGCCGGCACCATCGTGGGCGAGCCGCTGGAGAATTTCGGCATCGCCAAGGGCAAGGACCTCGAGGCCCGCGTCGTCCGGCTGTTCGAGCGGGTGGGGCTGCGGCCCGACTCGATGCGCAAGTACGCCCACGAGTTCTCCGGCGGCCAGCGCCAGCGGCTGGGCATCGCCAAGGCGCTGTCGGTCAATCCCGACCTGATCGTGGCCGACGAGCCGGTGTCGGCGCTCGATGTGTCGGTGCAGGCGCAGGTGCTGAACCTGCTGATCGACCTGCAGGAGGAACTGGGGCTCGCCTATCTCTTCATCAGCCACGATCTCGGCGTGATGCGCCACATCAGCCATCGCATCGCCGTGATGTACCTCGGCCGCATCGTCGAGATCACCGACAAGCGCACCCTGTTCACGAACCCGCTTCACCCCTACACCGAGGCGCTGCTCTCCGCCGCGACCGCCCCCGATCCCCGCCGCAAGCGCCGGGGCAAGAAGATCGTCCAGGGCGACGTCCCAAGCCCCGCCAACCCGCCGTCCGGCTGCCACTTCCATACCCGCTGCCCCTATGCCGTGGCGGAGTGCAAGGTGACGTCACCGCCGCTCAAGGAAGTAGCGCCCGGCCACCACGTAGCGTGCCTGTTGCGGTAATCTAAGCTTTCCTCCCCAGCTTTGCTGGGGAGGTGCCCCGTAGGGGCGGAGGGGTCAGAGGGTCCGGTCGAGTCTGCCGTCCATCTCTGTACGATGCAGCGCTTCGAAGATTGTTTCGAGAATATCGTCTACTCGAAACAACACATCGGCGTTCCAGAATCTGAGAACGCGAAAGCCGCGAGACCTCAGGAACGCGTCTCTTCGCGCATCATAGGGCGCTTGATCGAGATGCTGGCTGCCGTCCAGCTCGATAATCAGGTTCATCTCCAAGCAGACGAAATCGCAGATATAGTCACCGATCTGATGTTGTCGGCGAAATTTTACGTTGCTGAGCTGTCGGCGCCGCAGTCGACTCCAAAGGAGACGCTCGGCATCGGTCAGATTCTGACGGAGTTTGCGGACGAAGTGAATCATCCGTACAGAACATCACCAGTTTCGGGCGCAAGTATGAAATCATATACAACCTTAGAGTGCTGTCGCCTCCGACCCCTCCGCCCTCCGGGCACCTCCCCAGCTTCGCTGGGGAGGAAAATGACTTGGGCTATGCGTGCCGCGCGCCAGGCGCGGTGTCGCGGAGATAGGTGAGGGCGGCCTGCACGCCGCCGGCCTTGTGCGGCACCTTGGCGAGCCCGAGCGACATCTCGACGCCGCTGAGCGCGCCCATCAGCATCAGGTCGTTGAAGTCGCCGAGATGACCGATGCGGAACACCTTGCCGGCGACCTTCGACAGGCCCTGGCCCAGCGACATGTTGAAATTCTCCAGCGCGATCTTGCGGAAGGCATCGGCGTCGTGGCCCTCCGGCATCATGATCGCCGTCAGCGAGCCGCTGTAGGCCTTGGGATCGTCGCACAGGATTTCGAGACCCCAGGCGGTGACGGCGATGCGCGTGGCCTCGCCATGGCGGGTATGACGGGCGAAGACCGAGTCCAGCCCTTCCTCCAGCAGCATGTCGCAGGCTTCGCTGAGGCCATAGAGCAGGTTGGTGGCGGGCGTGTAGGGGAACCAGCCGTTGGCGTTGACCGCCAGCATCTCGTCCCAGCTCCAGAACGACTTCAGCATCTTGGACGTCTTGGAGGCCGCGATCGCCTTCTCGCTCACGGCGTTGAAGGAGAGGCCCGGCGGCAGCATCAGGCCCTTCTGCGAGCCGGCGACGGTGACGTCGACGCCCCAGGCATCGTGGCGATAGTCGACCGAGCCCAGCGAGGAGATGGTGTCGACCAGCAGCAGGGCGGGGTGGCGAGCGGCATCGATGGCGCGACGGACGGCGCCGATGTCGCTCACCACGCCGGTCGAGGTCTCGTTGTGGACGATGCAGACGGCCTTGATGGCGTGGTCCTTGTCCGCCTTCAGGCGGGCTTCGATGGCCACCGGGTCGGCCGGCTTGCGCCAGTCGCCGCCCATGAACTCCGACTTGATGCCGAGCTTGTCGGCCATCTTCTTCCACAGGGAGGCGAAATGGCCGGTTTCCCACATCAGGACGAGATCGCCGGCCGAGAGTGTATTGACGAGGGCCGCTTCCCAGGCGCCGGTGCCGGACGCGGGATAGACGATGACGGGCTGTTTCGTCTGGAAGACCTGACGTACGCTGCGCAGGACCTTCTTGGCCAGGGCGTTGAACTCGGGGCCGCGATGGTCGATCGTCGGATGATCCATCGCGCGAAGGACGCGGTCGGGGACATTGGTGGGGCCGGGAATTTGCAGGAAGTGCCGTCCGCTGGGGTGTGAATTCAGCCGCATTTTTTTCCTCTTTCTCTATGCTCGCGCACGAACTGCAATCGATCCTATAAGAATGAAGTGTACCGGTAAGGGAGGACAGCAATGAACAAAATTACAATGAAGACGTCGCGCCGCCGCGCCCTCGAGCTCGGCCTGGCTGCGGCGTTCGTGGCGCCCGCGATCGTTCCGGCCGGCCTCGTGCGCGCTCAGGCCTGGCCCTCGGGCCCGATCAACTGGCTCAATCCCTTTGCGGCGGGTGGCGGCGTCGATGTGTTCGGACGCCCCCTGGCCGCCCAGGTCGGCGACCAGATCGGCCAGAATATCGTCGTCGACAACAAGGGCGGTGCGGGCGGCACGGTCGGCGCCTCGCAGGCCGCCAAGATGAAACCCGATGGCAGCGGCTTCTTCCTGGGCGCGGTCCATCACACCATCGCACCCTCGATCTACAAGAACCTCGACTACGACCTCGAAAAGGCCTTTGAGCCGATCACCATGATCGCGCTGGTGCCGCAGGTGATCTCGATCAATCCCCAGCGCATCCCGGCCAAGAATTACGCCGAGTTCTACGAGTACCTGAAGGCGAACCCCGCGAAGGTGAACTACGCCTCGCCTGGCGCCGGCACCGCGCATCATCTGGCGGGCGAGCTCTACAAGCTCGAGGCCAAGGTCCAGATCACCCACGTGCCCTATCGCGGCGCGGGACCGGCGATGCAGGATTTGCTCGCGGGTAATGTCGAGATGATGTTCGACGGCATGGGCACGTCGGCGCAGCAGATCAGAGGCGGCAAGCTGCTGGGACTTGCCGTGGCGACGCCGCAGCGCCTGCCGGAGTTCCCCGACATCCCGACGGGCGCCGAGGTCGGCGTGCCGAACTGGATCGTGTCGACCTGGTACGGGCTGTGGGCGATCAAGGGGACGCCCAAGGCGATCGTCGACCGCATGTACGACGAGTGCGTGAAGGCGATGAAGACCGAGAAGCTGAAGGCGATCTGGAAGGACCAGGTGGCGCTGATGGGCGGCGAGACGCCCGATGCCTTCGCCAAGCGTATTCACAGTGAAATCGAAAAATGGGCTAAGGTGGTGGCTACCGCCGGAGTGAAAATAGACTGAGCGACCTCGAGCAAAATCTGCGTCGCACCATCAAGGGCGACGTCCTCTTCGATTCGGCGTCGCGTGGCCGCTATTCGACCGATGCCTCGATCTACCAGATCGAGCCGGTGGGCGTCGTCGTGCCGCGCGACGAGACCGACCTCGCGCTGGCGCTGGCCGTGGCGCGCGACGCCAAGGCCGCGATCCTGCCGCGCGGCGCCGGGACCTCGCAGTGCGGGCAGACCGTGGGCGCGGCTCTCGTCGTGGACTGCTCCAAGTATATGCGCGAGATCGTCGGCTTCGACGCGGATCGCGCCGAGGTGACTGTCCAGCCCGGCGTCGTGCTCGACCAGCTCAATGCCTGGCTGCGGCCGATGGGCCTGTGGTACCCGGTCGACGTCTCGACCTCGGCGCAATGCACCCTGGGCGGCATGGCGGGCAACAATTCCTGCGGCAGCCGCTCGATCCGCTACGGCAACATGGTGCACAACGTCGCCGCCATCGACGCCATCCTGGCCGACGGCACGCACGCCCGCTTCGATTCCAAGCGGCCGGAGGACATGCAGCCGGCCGTGCGCGCGATTGCCGACCGGGTGGCGGCGCTGGCCTTCGCCGAGCGTGCCGAGATCGAGCGCATGTATCCCAAGGTCCTGCGCCGCGTCGCGGGCTACAACCTCGACATCTTCTTCCCGCAGTCGGAGCGGCCCTACACCACCGACAATTCGGTCAACCTCGCGCACCTGCTGGTGGGTAGCGAAGGCACCCTGGCGGTGACGGAGCGGATCACTCTCAAGGTCGCGCCGCTGCCCAAGCACAAGACGCTGGGCGTGGTGAACTTCACCAGCTTCTACAAGGCGATGGACAGCGCCCAGCACATCGTCAAGCTGAAGCCGACCGCCGTCGAGCTGGTCGACCGCACCATGATCGAGCTGGCGCGCGCCAACCCGGCGTTCCGTCCTGTGATCGAGCGGGCCCTGATCGGCGCCCCCGAGGCAATCCTGCTCGTGGAGTTCGCGGGCGAGACGCGCGAGGACCAGCTGCGCGACCTCAAGCGCCTGGTCGAGCTGATGGCCGACCTGGGATTGCCGGGCAGCGTCGTCGAGATGGCCGAGCCCAGGCCGCAGGCCGAGCTGTGGGAAGTCCGCAAGGCCGGCCTCAACATCATGATGTCGATGAAGGGCGACGGAAAACCCGTCTCCTTCATTGAGGATTGCGCCGTGCCGCTGGAGCACCTGGCCGACTATACGCAGCGCCTCACCGAGGTGTTCGAGAAGCACGGCACGCGCGGCACCTGGTATGCCCATGCCAGCGTCGGCACGCTGCATGTCCGGCCTATCCTCGACATGCGTCGCGAGGGTGCCTCCAAGATGCGGGCGATCGCCGAGGAAGCCTCTGCGATGGTGCGTGAATACAAGGGCGCCTTCTCGGGCGAGCATGGCGACGGGCTGGTGCGCTCGGAATGGGTGGGCTGGCAGTTCGGTCCGCGCCTCACCAAGGCATTCGAGCAGGTCAAGGACCTGTTCGATCCTCAAGGGCTGCTCAATCCCGGCAAGATCGTGCGGCCCACGCGCATGGACGAGCGCTCGCTGTTCCGCTTCAAGCCGGGCTACGAGGGCGTTCCCTACAAGCCTGCGCTCGACTGGTCGGCGTGGAACGTCCAGAACGACCCGCAGACCGAGGAGCTGAGCCCGCCGGGCAGCGGCGGCGATCCGACGGGTGGCCTCATCAAGGCCGCCGAGATGTGCAACAACAACGGCCACTGTCGGAAGTTCGACGCGGGCACGATGTGTCCCTCCTTCCGGGTGACGCGCGACGAGATACATCTGACGCGCGGCCGCGCCAACACGCTCCGGCTTGCGCTATCGGGCCAACTCGGGCCGGAGGCGCTGGCGTCGGACGACGTCGCTCGCGCGCTGGATCTCTGCGTCAGCTGCAAGGGCTGCAAGCGCGACTGCCCGACGGGCGTCGACATGGCGCGCATGAAGATCGAGGCCAAATCCGCACGGCGCATGAGCAAGGGCCTCTCCTTTCGCGACCGGCTGATCGGAGATCTGCCCGCCATTGCGCCCTGGGCGCGGCGGATGCCGTGGCTCTATAATCTCTCGTCGCTCATCCAGCCATTCATTGGCTTCGCCAAGCAGCGCGCCCTGCCCAAGTGGCGCGGCGATACCTTCCTCACGACCACCGACGTCGATGCGACGGACGCCACCGTCGTGATCTTCGCCGACACCTTCTCGAACAACTTCGAGCCCGAGGTGCTGCATGCGGCGCGCCGCGTGCTGGAGGCCGCCGGCCATCGCGTCGCCGTCGCCTGGCCCACGATCGGTGCGCGCGCCCTGTGCTGCGGGCGCACCTATCTCGCCACCGGCCAGGTCGACAAGGCGAAGGACGAGGCCGAGCGGCTGCTCGAGGCGCTCGAGCCGTTCGTGGCGCGCGGCGTGCCCGTGATCGGGCTGGAGCCGTCCTGCCTTTTCACGCTGCGCGACGAGTTCCTGGCGCTGGGCCTCGGCGAAGCAGCTCGCCAGACGGCCGACAATGCCTTCCTGTTCGAGGAGTTCCTTGCTCGCGAGAAGAAGGCGGGACGGCTTCAGCTCGACCTCAAGCCGCTGCCGCAGAAGACGGCGCTGCTGCATGGCCATTGCCATCAGAAGGCCTTCGGTGCCATGAGCGCCGTTCAGGAGGCGCTGGCGCTGGTGCCCGACCTCGCGGTCACGACCATCGAGACCAGCTGCTGCGGCATGGCCGGCAGCTTCGGCTACGAGGCCGAGCACTTCAAGACATCGGTCGCCATGGCCGAGCTGTCGCTGCTGCCCGCGATCCGCAAGGCCGACGCGGACACGCTGGTCGTGGCCGACGGCACGTCCTGCCGCCACCAGATCGCCGATGGCGCCGACCGTCAGGCGATACACGTTGCACAAGTGCTGGAACAGGCACTCGCTTGAGGCCACATTAAGTCATGTCCCAACGCCCCAGAAATCCCTATTCCAGCGCCGAGATCGACCGCTCCAGCCATGAGCGCGAGAGCGAGGAGCGCATGATCGAGCTCGCCTCGTCGGGCGCCGCCCGCTTCGTGCCGATCGACACCGAGAAGAACCTGGTGAAGACCGGCGGCAACCCCGAGGCGGTCTTCCTTCACGGAATGATGGCCCGCGCCGTCGCCGGCACCGCCGACCATTCCATCTTCCTGGGTTACGTCGACGGCACGCCCTATTTCGCCGTCGACGTCACCGGCAAGGAAACGCCGCTGGGCGAACTGGGCGAGTTCGTCGACCTCCGCCAGGTGGGTGCGCTGCTGTTCGCCAAGGAAGGCTCGATCCTGGCCTATGCGCGCGCCATGACCTACTGGCACCGCCGTCACCGCTATTGCGGCGTCTGCGGCGCCAGCACCAAGGTCACGCGCGGTGGGCATGTCCGCGTCTGCACCAACGACTCCTGCAAGACCGACCAATTCCCCCGCACCGATCCCGCCGTCATCATGCTGGTCCACTGCGGAGACAAGTGCCTGCTGGGCCGCGGCAAGCAGTTCCCACGCGGCATGCACTCCACCCTCGCGGGCTTCGTCGAGCCCGGCGAGAGCTTCGAGGATGCTGTCGCGCGCGAGGTCTACGAGGAGGTGAAGGTTCGCGTGAAGAACGTCATCTACCGCTCCTCGCAGCCCTGGCCGTTCCCGGCGTCGGTGATGATCGGCTTCCATGCCGAGACCGATTCGCTGGAGTTCGAGGTGAACGAGGACGAGCTGGCGAGCGCGCTCTGGCTCAGCCGCGAGGAGCTGCGGCCTGAGAACCTGCCGAAGGACGGCTCGTTCTTCATGCCGCGCCGCGATTCGATCGCCCGCCGCCTGATCGAGGAATGGCTGGGTCACGAGGCTGGCCCGTCGATTGCAGGCTGATTCCCGAGGAAGACCATGACCGCCCAACTCTTCACGCCCGTCGAGCTCGGCGGCGTCACGCTGCCCAACCGCATCGTCGTGTCGCCGATGTGCCAGTACGCCGCCGTCGATGGCAGCGCCCAGCCCTGGCACCAGGTGCACTACGGCATGCTGTCGATGTCGGGCGCGGGCCTGCTCTGCCTCGAGGCGACCCATGTCGAGCGCGAGGGCCGCATCACCCAGGGCTGCCTCGGCCTCTACAGCGATGAGAACGAGGCCGCGATCAAGTCGGTCGTCGAATGGTCGCGAGCCTGGATGCCCCATGTGAAGCTCGGCATCCAGCTCGCCCATGCCGGGCGCAAGGCCTCGGCGCAGCGGCCGTGGAAGGGCGGAGGACCGCTCAGCCAGGCCGATGCGCCGGACCTGCCATGGACGACCGTCTCGGCGTCGGCATTGCCCTATGATCCCGCCGCCAGGTGGCACACGCCGGTCGCGCTCGACGCCGTCGGCCTGAAGCGCGTCAAGCAGGCCTTCGTCGATGCCACGCTGCGCAGCTTGCGGCTGGGCTTCGACGTCGTCGAGCTGCACGGCGCGCACGGCTACTGCCTCAGCCAGTTCCTCTCCCCGCTCAGCAACCATCGCACGGATGAGTACGGCGGCACGATGGAGAAGCGCCGGCGCTTCCCGCTCGAGATCTTCGAGGCCTGCCGGGCGGTGTGGCCGCGCGACAAGGCGCTGGGCATGCGGCTCTCGGCCGTGGAATGGGTGGAGGGCGGTGTCACGATCGAGGACACGATCGAGACGGCGCGCCAGCTCAAGGCGCTGGGCTGCGACTTCGTCGATGTGAGCTCGGGCGGCAACTCGCCGGCGCAGAAGATCGCGGTCGGGCCAGGCTACCACGTCGGCTTCTCGGCCCGCGTGCGCCGTGAGGCCGGCATCAAGACCTGGACGGTGGGCATCATCACCGAGGCGGAGCAGGCGGAGCGGATCATCGCCTCCGGCGAGGCCGACTGCACGGCCCACGCGCGCGCCTTCCTGGTCGATCCGCGCTGGGGCTGGAATGCCGCGCGGGCACTTGGCGTCGAGACGCCGCCCTTGCCGCTGCCGGCGGCGCGCGGTGTCAGCATCCTGCCGTTCAGGCCGCACGCCGCGATGGCCAAGGCCGCCGAATGAGCGTGCCGCCTCCGCCGGCCGCCCCGCCGACGGATCGCATCCTGCGCGCTATCCTGGCGACGATCCTGGCGATGACGTGCTTCTCCGCGCTCAACGCCACGTCCAAGACCCTGTCGGCGCACTACCCGGTGCTCGAAGTCATCTGGGCGCGCTACTTCTTCGCCTTCATCTTCATGTTGGCGATGTTCCTGCCGCGCAGCGGCCGGGCGCTGTTCAGCATCCGCCGCCTCGACACCCAGATCGTGCGCGGCCTGCTGCTGTTCTTCTCCTCGTACCTGTTCTTCCACGGCATCGCCCATATGCCGTTGGCGACCGCCGCCTCGATCTCGCTCTCCAGCCCGATCATCGTGACGGCGCTGTCGGCTCGGCTGTTGGGCGAGCCGGTGGGGCCGCGACGCTGGGCGGCGGTGGGCGTCGGCTTCGTGGGCGCGCTGATCGTGGTGCGGCCGGGGCACGATGCCTTCGACTGGCATGTGCTGCTGATCGTGGCGAGCACCGTGTGCAGCGCCTTCTACCAGATCTTCTCCCGCCGCTACGGCCAGACCGAGCGGCCCGACGCCTCGGCCACCGTCGCCACCATCGTCGGCACGCTGGTGGCGACCCCGTTCGTGCCCTTCGAATGGGTGACGCCGCCCCTGGGCTGGGAGATGGCGCTGTTCGCCGGCATGGGTGTGCTGGCCGGCACCGGCCACTATTTCCTAACCATCGCCTACAGCCAGGCGCCGGCGGCCGTGGTCTCGCCCTTCAACTACACGCAGCTCATCGGCTCGGCGATCCTGGGCTACTTCATCTTCCATGAGATGCCCGACACCTGGACCTGGGTCGGCGCGGGCGTGATCATCGCCTCGGGCCTCTACATCGGCTACCGCGAGCGCGTACGGTATCGTCTGTCGATTAAGAAGTAGGCCGGCTGGTCAAGATTTGGGCGATCGCGGTGCAGCATGACTGCTGCACAACCCCCGACAGCGTTGTCTTCGCAACGTGGCACAGCGTTTGCTGC
>CANIRG010000114.1 GCA_947469635.1 Rhodospirillales bacterium
CTGGCAGATGGACAATCGCTGGCAGAACATGATCGCCGGCAAGTTCGACTACGGCTTCGCCGTCGACTGGATGCGCAAGGACCTCGGCATCGCCATGGCCGAGGGCAAGCGCTGGAAGGCGGCGATGCCGGTGGTGGCCCTGGTCGACCAATTCTATGCCCGCGTGCAGGAGCGCGGCGGCGGGCGCTGGGACACGTCGAGCCTGATCCAGCCGCTGCAGAAGCCGTAGGGCCGGGCGATGAGCGGCAGCTACACGCTCTACGGACGCGCCGGCTGGGGCTCGACGATCGTCGAGGCCCAGCTCGACTGGTATGGGTTGCCGTTCGCCTTCGAGCCTGTCGATGATCTCTTCAAGTCGCCGGAGGCCCGCCAACGGCTCGAGAAGGTCAACCCGCTGGCCCAGGTGCCGACGCTGGTGCTGCCCAACGGCGAGATCATGAGCGAGAGTGCCGCGATCACGCTGCTGCTGGCCGACATCACCGGCACGGAATCGCTGGTGCCGGGATCGGGCGCGCCGGAGCGGGCGAGATTCCTGCGCTGGCTGGTCTTCCTGGTGGCCAACATCTATCCCACCTTCACCTATGCCGACGATCCGGCGCGCTTCGTGTCGGTCAATGCGGCGCGCGATCCGTTTCGCGCCGCCGCCGACGCCTATGCCCAACGCCTGTGGCGCCAGGTCGAGACCGAAGCGCGTGCGCCGTGGTTCCTGGGCGAACGCTTCTCCGCCCTCGACCTCTATGTCGCCGTGATGACGCGCTGGCGGCCGCGGCGCGGCTGGTTCGAGATCGAGACGCCGAAGCTCTTCGCCATCGCCCGGCGCGTCGACGTCCTGCCGCAGCTCACCGAAATGTGGAAACGGAACCTGCCCTCATGAAACGTCGCGCCTTCGTCGCCCTCTCCACAGCTACCCTGGCGGCCCCGGCGCACGCCCAGGGCTATCCCGAGCGACCGGTCACCATGGTCGTCCCGGCGCCGCCCGGCGGCGGCACCGATCTCGTGGCGCGGCTCTATTCCGACCTGCTGAGCCAGGAGCTCGGCCAGCAGGTGCTGGTCGACAACAAGGGCGGCGGCAATGGCAATGTCGGCACGGCGATCGTCGCGCGCGCCAAGCCCGACGGCTACACGATCCTGATGCAGTATTCGGCCTACCATTCGGCCAACCCGGCGCTGATCAAGGACCTCAACTGGAAGCCGGACGACTTCGTCGGCGTCGCCATGGGTGCCGTCGCGCCGCATGTCATCGTGATCGCCAAGAAGGTGCCGGCCGACGATCTCAAGAGCTTCATCGCCTACGCCAAGGCCAACAAGGGCAAGCTCAACTATGCCTCGGTGGGCCAGGGCTCGGTGCCCCATCTGGGCGGCGTGCTGCTGAACAAGGCCGCCGGCCTCGACCTCACCCACGTGCCCTACAAGGGCGCGGGACCGGCGACGCAGGATCTGGTGGCGGGCCAGGTCGAGCTGATGGTGGTGACGCCGCCGTCGGTCGCAGGCCACATCCGGAGCGGCTCGGTGAAGGCGCTGGCGCTGGCCAGCACCGAACGGCATCCGGCCTTCGCCGAGATCCCGACGACGGCGGAAGCGGGCCTGCCCGGCTTCACGCTGGACGGCTGGTTCGCGATGTTCGCGCCGGCCGGCACGCCCGAGCATGTCGTGACCAAGCTGAACGAGGTCATGCGCAAGATCGCCAAGATGGATGTCACGAAGCAGCGCGCCAACCAGCTCGGCACCGTGCTGAAGGACTGGAGCCCGGCCGAGATGGACAAGTTTGCGAAGAGCGAGGTCGCGGCCTGGGGCCAGGTGATCCGCGACAACAACATCACGATGAGCGAGTGAAGAAACCACCTCACCCTGAGGAGCGGCGAAGCCGCGTCTCGAAGGGTCGGCCACACGGCACGTCGGTCGCCCACCCTTCGAGACGGCGCTGCGCGCCTCCTCAGGGTGAGGTTTTTGTCGGCATTGGCAGAGGCATCGACCAATGACCTGCGTCGGCATCGTCGGCGGCCTCGGTGTCGGCGCGACGGTTCACTATTACGAGAAGATCGCCGCCGCCTGCAAAGGGCGCGGCATCGTCCCCGATCTCGTGTTCGTCCACGCCGACGCCAACATCGCCCAGGGCTTCGTGCGGGCGGGCCGGCTCGACGCGCTGGCCGATTATCTCGCAGGCTTCATCGACCGCATGGGCCGGGCCGGCGCGACGGTGGTGGCGATCCCGGCCGTCACGCCGCATATCGCCATCGCCCAGGTGATGCAGCGCACATCGGTGCCGCTGATCAACATCGTCGATCCGATTGCCGTCGAGCTTGGTGCCCGCGGCATCCGGCGCGTGGCATTGTTCGGCTCGGTGTTCACCGTCGAAGGCAGCCTGTGGGGCCAGCTCGCCGGCGTCGAGATCGTGAAGCCGCAGCCCGACGAGGTGGCCTTCATCGGCCGTGCCTACCAGAACCTCCTCGACCACCAGACGGGCGACGAGGCCGACACCGCGGGTCTGCGCCGCATCGCCGCCGATCTCCAGCGGCGCGACGGGGTCGAGGCGATCCTGCTCGCCGGCACCGACCTCGCCGTGATCTTCGACGAGGCGACGGCGGGCTTTCCCTGCATAGACGTGGCGGGCCTGCATATCGACGCGATCGTCGAACGGCTCGCGCCCTGAACGCCAAACGGCGCTTTTGCAGGGGCAGAGTCGTGAGACTCGTGAGACTCGTGAGACGGCCCTAAAACGTCTGCCGGACGCCCACGATCTGCGAAAGGCAGAGGCCGACATGCTCGGCTGTGTCCTCCGACAGGCCCTCGACCTCGATCTCGACCGACAGGGAGCCGGCTTCGCTCAGAGCGAAGACGCGCGCCGGCACGAGGCCGCGCTTGGCGATCAGATCGAGGGCGCGCGGCAGCACGCCGGGTTCGGCGTCGGCTTCGAAACAGTATCGGACGGTGGTGGAATTACGCTTGAGAGCGAGCACGGACGACATCGGAGGAATCCTTCGCAAGAAGACAGGCGAACGCAGCGACGCAGCGGTTTGCAGTGCAAACCGAGGTGCTAATTCGCGTGCCGAGGAGGGTCCGATCGACCATGAGGCGGGAAGTATAGCCGAGAGCCGCGCCGGCAGGCTAGGCTCCCGGCAAGACGTCCCACGGGAAGGAAACAAAAATGCGCTCGACGCCCCATTACGAGGTCCATGCGGTCAAGTACGCCCACCTGCCGCGCAAGGCCTGGGAAGTCCAGATCTCGCCCGATCCGCACGATGCCGACTTCCCCATGGATTATTTCATCTGGGTCGCGATCCCGCTCGACGAGAATGGCCATCGGGTGATGGGCGGCAAGCCGATCGTGATCGACACCGGCTTCAACGCCGAGGTCGGCCAGAAGCGCGGCCGTGTGGTGAAGAAGAATCCCGCCGACCTGCTCGCGGGCCTCGGCATCGATGCCAGGGAGGTCGAGGACGTCATCGTCACCCACCTGCATTACGACCATATCGGCAACTGGGACCGTTTCCCCAAGGCGCGCTTCCATCTCCAGGACAAGGAGATGAACTTCGCCACCGGCCGGCACATGTGCCACGGCGTCTTCCAGCATGCCTACGAGGTCGAGGACATCGTCGGCATGATCCGCGCCCTCTACGGCAAGCGCGTGGTGTTCCACGACGGCGACGAGGAGATCCAGCCCGGCCTCTCGGTGCATCTGATCGGCGGCCACACCGCCGGCATCCAGTCGGTGCGGGTGATGACGCGCAACGGCTGGCTCGTGCTGGCCTCGGACGCGTCGCACTATTTCTGGGGCGTGCAGAACGACAAGCTGTTCGCCATCGTCTACTCCGTGGCCGACATGCTGGCCGGTTACGACAAGCTGAAGAAGCTCGCCGACGGCCGCATCGACATGGTGGTGCCCGGCCACGACGCCGAGGTGATGAAGCGCTATCCCGCCTCGAAGCCAGAGCTCGAGGGCGTGAGCGTCAGGCTGGATTGAGACGCGTATCGAAGGCGGCGGGCGCTCGTTGTCCCGCCGCCTCCGACCCGAGACCCGTTACATCTTGGGCAGGATCACCGTATCGACGACATGGATGACGCCGTTGGACTGCTGGACGTCAGCGGTCGTGACGGTGGCGACGCTGCCGTTCTCGTCGGTGAGCGTGATCTTGTCGCCCACCATCTTGGCCTGCAGCAGGCAACCGCCCAGCGTCTTGACGGGGTGGGTCCCCTTGTCGTCCGCGATCATCTTCGCGATCGCCGGCGACATGGCATTGGCGCCGACGACGTGGCAGCTCAGGATCTTCGCCAGCTTGTCCTTGTTCTCGGGCTTCAGCAGCGTGTCGACGGTGCCGGCCGGCAGCTTGGCGAAGGCGGCATTGGTCGGCGCGAAGACCGTGAACGGACCCGCACCCTGAAGGGTGTCGGCCAGGCCCGCCGCCTTGACGGCGGCGACCAGCGTCGTGTGGTCCTTCGAGTTCATCGCGTTCTGGACGATGTTCTTGGTCTCCAGCATCGGCGCCCCTCCGACCATTGGATTGGCCGAGAAGGCAGGCGCTGCCACGACGAACGAAAGGGCGGCAACGGTCGCGAGCAAGGCTTGACGTTTGGACATGTTGAAACACTCCACTTGTTGACCGGGTTTTTGGTGAATGGAATCGGCGGCGATGCACGCACCGCTCTTTCCCAGACCGCTGAGCATTGGTGTCTTGCAGCGTGTCGTAGTGAATACGCGTGCCGAACCACCGCGGTTCACTTGGAGCGCAGCCTCAGCCATCTTACGACTACACGATATCGTGACCCTGTGCGGGCATGGCGAGGTTGCGCGTGACGGCGGGCCTCAGCAGCGCGTCGGCGCGCAGCCCGGCAGGAGCTGTGAGGGCGAGCGCGACATGATCGGGCCTGCGCCCTGGTGGATATCGCCCAGCGGCGTCGGCCTGACCGTCGAAACGGGCGAGGCAGGGCCGATGACGTTCAGGACGTCGTGGCCCATGTTCCTGGCCTCGAGCCCGGGAGCGCCCCTGACCATCGGATCCGCCTCCGCAAATGCCGAAGCCGCGAACGAAAGCGCGGCAACGGCCGCAAGCAAAGCTGGGCGTCTGGACATGGCGAAGCTCCATCTGCAACGCCGGGATGATTCTCAGCGCATCGGAGGTCAATACGTGCGCTGAGCCGGATTCAGTTGCTGGCCGGACGCGAATCCCTGCGTTTGCCGCTACACGATGTCGTGATCCGCCCCGTCGCTCACTTCTTCTCGATGTTCCACATCGCGAAGGACGGCGATGAGAGCAGGCCCGTCACGTTCTTGCGCAGCGCCGTCGGCGCGGTGAACTGGCCCAGAGGCGCGTGCGTCGGATAGTCGAGCACGCGGAGCTGCACGGCCTCGGCGATGGCCTTCTGCTTCGCCGGATCGGTCTCCTTGGAATAGGCGTCGCGCAGCTTCTCCAGCTCGGGATCGCACGGCCAGCCGAACGGCGCCTTCTCGCAGGAGGCGTTGAGGAAGGCCATCGCCACCGGATCGAGGATGTCGACGGAGGCCCATGACGTGAAGAAGGCGCTCCAGCCGCCCGCCGCCAGCCCGTCCTTCTTGACGCGCCGCGCGACCAGCGTCTGCCAGTCCATGGCCTGCAGGTCGACCTTGAAGCCGGCCTTCTCCAAAGCCGGCTTGGCCACGGTGGCGAGGTTGTTGTGGCCGGCGGTGTCGGTCTGGTGCAGCAGCACGACCGGCGTACCGTCGTAGCCCGCGGCGGCCAGCAGCTCCTTGGCCTTGGCCGCATCGCCGCCGATCAGGCCTTCCCAGCCCTTGGTGTTCTCCAGCGGCGAGCCGCAGGGGAAAAGCGACTTGCACTCCTTGAAGAAGGTCGCGTTGCCGACGTTGGCTTCGAGGATCTCTTTCTGGTTCAGCGCGTAGAGCGCGGCCAGGCGGATCTTGGGATTGTCGAACGGCTTGTGCAGCACGTTGAAGCGGATGGCGTATTGCCGGCCCGACGCGTTCACCACCTTGGTCTCGATGTCCTTGGACTTGGCGAGCAGCGGCAGGAGGTCGGACGGCACCGTCTCGATCAGGTCGATCTCGCCGTTGAGCAGCGCATTGACCGACGTCTGGGTGTCGGGAAGCACGAGCCATTCGATGCGATCGACCTTGGCGACCTTGCCGCCGGCCAGGCCCGACGCCGGCTCGGCGCGCGGCTTGTACTTGGCGTTCCTGAGATAGACCGTCTTCTCGCCGGCCTTCCATTCGTCCTTCTTGAAGATGAAGGGGCCGGAGCCCGTGGCATCGGTGATCTGCGTGTTGGGATCGGTCGCGGCCACGCGCGCCGGCATCATGAAGGGCACGTTGGCGCCGGGCTTGGCCAGCGTCTGCAGGACGAGGCCGTAGGGCTCCTTCATCACCATCTTGATCGTCCTGGCGTCCGGTGCGGAAAGCTCGGCCACGTTAGCCATCAGCTTCTGACCCATCGAGTCCCTGGCGCCGTAGCGCTTGAGCGAGGCCACGCAGTCGGCCGCCGTGACCGGCGCGCCATCGTGGAACTCCAGCCCGTCGCGCAGGGTGAAGGTCCAGGTGAGCTTGTCGGCCGAGGTCTCCCACTTGTCGACCATCTGCGGCTTGATCTCGAGCTTCTCGTCGAGCGCGAACAGCGTGTCGTAGACGAGATAGCCGTGATGCGTGGAGATCAGCGCCGTGGTCCAGATCGGATCGATGATCTTGAGATCCGAATGCAGCGCGACCTTGAGGACGCTCTGGGCGTGGGCAGCGCCGGCGACCGCGGCCACCGCCGCGAGCGTTGCCAGGAATCGACGACCGAACAGGCGCATGAGACTCTCCCGCTATTACTGTGAGCGTAGCCTAGCACGCCGCGTACCAGCGCGATCACCCCTGCGCGACGTCCAGAAGCGCCTGCCACCCGGTCAATTTCACGCGAGGCCTGCCCTGGGCGGCCCCGGCCGCCAGCTCGACCTTGTCGATCCGGTGCCAGCCCGCCGCGTCGATGGCGGGCGGCAGCGGATCGGCGCCGCTCTTGGGCTCGCGATCCTTCAACCAGGCCACGAGCTGCTGCGCCACCGCATGGCTGTCGGCGCGATTCGTCGGAATGGTGCCGCTGGGCCCACGTCGCGCCCAGCCAACCGCGAACACGCCCTCGCCCGACGGCAGCGGCTCGGCCGCCTGATAGCCGATGCAAGTGACGACAAGGTCGAAGTCAGCGGTGTCGAAGGACGTGGGCGCGGTGTTGAAGACGAAACGTAACGCGATGGGCTTGTCGCCTTGCTTGTTCTGCGAGAACCCGCGCAGCAGCTCGAGGTTCCTGGTCTTGCGCAGTTTCTCCGGCGTCGGATCGGCCGCCGGCGCCATCACACCGTCGAGCGCATGCGGGTCGACGAGCGCCACGGCTCGCGCAAGCCGTCCCATCTCGGCCAGCTCGTTGTTGGTGAAGGACGCATGCTCGGGCCCGCGCCGGCCGATGACACGGATCTCCTCGATCGGCGCGGCGGCAATCGTGGCACCTGCTTCGGGCACGATGTCGGACTTGGCCATCTCGTCGGCGCTCTTGGCCAGCACGCGGGCGACGTCGATCGCGACGTTGCCGTTGCCGATCACCGCCACGCATCGCACCGCCGACAGATCGGGTCCTTGGCGGAAATCGGGATGACCATTCAGCCAGGCCACGAACCGCCACGAGCCCCAGACGTGCGGCAGCTCCTCACCGGGAATGCCGAGCTTGCGGTCCACGACCATGCCCGTGGCGACCACCACCGCATCGTAGGCCTCGCGCAACGCCTGCCACGAGATATCGCGGCCGACGTCGATATTGCCGCAGAAGCGCAGGTTGGGATTGGCCAGCAGCCGGTCGAACTGGCGCGCGACAGCCTTGGTGCCCTGATGGTCGGGCGCCACACCCGCCCGCACCAACCCGTAGGGCGTGGGCAGTCGATCGATGATATCGATGCGGAGATCGGGGTTGGCCCGCAATAGCCCGTCGGCGGCATAGAACCCCGATGGCCCGGCGCCGACGATCGCCACCTTGTGAGTCATGCTGATGGATAACATAAAAGTCCTCACCCTGAGGAGGCGCGTAGCGCCGTCTCGAAGGGTGGGCACGAGCACCTTGCCTGGGGCCTATCCTTCGAGACGCGCTCCTGCGGAGCGCTCCTCAGGATGAGGTCGGCGGTGTAAGAGAGCGGCAGGAGAAGCGATGGCAAAGAAATACCCTCACCTCCGGCAGCTCGGCCGGGCCACTGTCGCTCCCGCCTCGCCCGACAAGGCAGTGCTGGAAACAGTGCCCAATCCCGATCCGGGTGCGCTCTATCTCGTGCGCTTCGCCGCGCCGGAATTCACCTCCATGTGCCCGATGACCGGTCAGCCCGACTTCGCGCATCTGGTGATCGACTACGCGCCCAAGGCGAAACTGGTCGAGAGCAAGTCGCTGAAGCTCTACCTCGGCAGCTTCCGCAACCACGCGGGTTTCCACGAGGAAACCACGCTCACCATCGGTCGGCGGCTCGCCAGGGAGCTGGCGCCCAAGTGGCTGCGCATCGGCGGCTACTGGTATCCGCGCGGCGGCATGCCGATCGACGTCTTCTGGCAGACCGGCGCGCCGCCCAAGGGCCTGTGGCTGCCGGACCAGGGCGTCGCCGCCTACCGTGGCAGGTGATGACCCGGCGTCCGCCCATCCCCAAACGCCCGCCGCGCCCGGCGACGCCGATCGAGCTGCGCGATGCCATCCGCGCCGAGGGGTTGCGGCTCGGCTTCGACGCCGTGGGCTTCGCCCCCGCGAAGCTCGACGATGGCGTGCAGCGCGAGCGGCTCGACCGGCTCGCCGAGTTCATCGATGCCGGCTGCCAGGGCGACATGGAGTGGCTGGGCGAACGGCGCGAGGAGCGCACCGACCCGCAGCATCTGTGGCCCGAAGCAAAGACGGTGGTGTCGCTGGCGTTGAACTACGCGCCCGAGCGCGATCCACTCGCGGTGCTGGCCGAGCGTGAACGCGCGGCGATCTCGGTCTATGCCCAGGGCCGCGACTACCACGAGGTGGTGAAGGGCAAGCTGAAGGCGCTCGGCCGCTTCGTCTGGGACACCTACCAGCACGACCTCAAGGTCTTCGTCGACACCGCGCCGGTGATGGAAAAGCCCGCGGCACAGGCCGCCGGCCACGGTTGGCAGGGCAAGCACACCAACCTCGTGTCGCGGCGGTTCGGCTCGTGGCTGTTCCTGGGCGAGATCCTGATCTCGGTCGAGCTGCCGACGGACGCGCCCGAGCAGGACCATTGCGGCCAGTGCCACGCCTGCCTCGACATCTGTCCCACACGTGCCTTTCCCGCGCCCTACAAGCTCGATGCAAGGCGCTGCATCTCCTACCTCACCATCGAGCACGAAGGTCCGATCGACCTCGATCTGCGGCCTCTGCTCGGCAACCGCATCTACGGCTGCGACGATTGCCTCGCCGTCTGTCCCTGGAACAAGTTC
This sequence comes from Rhodospirillales bacterium, assembly GCA_947469635.1. Taxonomy (GTDB): domain Bacteria; phylum Pseudomonadota; class Alphaproteobacteria; order Reyranellales; family Reyranellaceae; genus Reyranella. Next base: position 9,425 of record CANIRG010000114.1, read on the forward strand.
GCCAAAGCTGCCCACGAAACGACCCTCGCCGCGCGGCCAGACCTCGATGCGCCGATGCTGGCCGAGCTCGCGACGCTCGACGAGCCGGCCTTCCGCAAACGCTTCGCCGGCACGGCGATCAAGCGCATTGGTCGCGACCGCCTCTTGCGCAACGTCGCCTATGCGCTGGGCAACAGCGGCACGCCCGCGACGTCGCTGCCCGCCGTCGAACACCTGATCGAGGATCAATCCCCACTGGTGCGCGACGCCGCGCTATGGGCATTGTCGCAGCTCACGGGAGGAAAAAGCCGATGATCATCGGAAGCAGATACATGCTGGCCTTGCTTGCCGTCGGAGCGAGCCTGGCCGCCACCACCGCCTCGGCACAGACCCTGTCGCCCGAGCAGATCGCTGCGATCCTGGCGAGCCCCGACCGTAGCCCGGCCGACCGCACCAACGATGTGCGGCGCAAGCCCGCCGAGATGCTGGCTTTCATCGGCCTCCGTCCCGGCATGGTCGCGTTCGATATCTTCGCCGGCGGCGGCTACACAACCGAGCTGCTGGCACGGTCGATCGGCCCCACCGGCCAGGTCTATGGTCAGAGCCGTCCGCCCACCGCCCAGCCTGCGCCGCGTCCCGCCGCGCCCGAGGGCAATGCCAATCCCTCCGCCACACCGCCAACGGCCGCCACAACGCCGCCTCCGGCCCCCACTGCGCCGCGGCCGTCGTCGGTGGCGCTGGCCGACCGCGACAGCAAGATGAAGGCTGCTGGCGTGGCGGCGGCGCCGATCACGGCCGTCACCCGCCCCTTCGAGGATCCCATTCCGCCCGAGCTGGCAGAGGGGCGCCTCGATCTGGTGACGCTGATGTTCAACTATCACGACACGGGCTTTCTCGGCATCGACCGCGCCGCGATGAACCGGGCCGTCTTCAAGGCGCTGAAGCCCGGCGGCTTCTACGTCATCGCAGACCATGCGGGCCGGGCCGGCACGGGCATCTCCGAGTCCGGCACGCTGCACCGCATCGAGGAGGCGTTCCTGCGCCAGGAGATCGAGGCGGTGGGCTTCAAGCTGGCGGCGGAGGGAAAGTTCCTGCGCAATCCCAACGATCCGCGCGACAAGAACACGCCCGACCCGCCGCAGCCCAAGGACGAGTTCGTGCTGAAGTTCACGAAGCCCTGACGGCGGGTGCGAGCGCGCCGGGATATCTCCGGCCGTTCAACACGGCACCGATGAAGGTCGGCCGGACGGCGTATCGGTAGACCGGCAGCAGCACGGCGATCGTCCCGGCGAGGGCGATCGCCACCTTCGCCAGCACCGGCAGCGGCACGTCCTTCAGCACAACCTGGAAGGCCACGATTGTCGGCAGGTGGGCGATATAGAGAAAATAGGACGAATCGCAGAGATAGCGCCGCAGCGCGCTGTAGCCGCCGAGATAGCGCACGAACAGCCCGGTGATGCCGAGGATCGCGCCCCACATCGCCAGCGCATGGACGACGCGGAGGGCGAAGAAGGCCGCGCCGCGATCTGCATAGGAGTAGAGCAGGACGAGATAGGCCACGGCTGCAACGGCGCCCAACGCACTATGGAGCCAGGCGCGGCGGCCGAGTGTCTCGAGCAGCTGGGCTCGGGCGAACAGCAGCCAGCCGAAGGCAAACGGGATGGCATAGACGGCAACGAGGCGCGCCACCGGGAAGGCGGAGGACGGATCCTCGATCCAGGCATGACGCATCGCCAGCATCGCGAGGAACGACAGCGCCGCAAACGGCAATGGCGCCCAGACCGACTCCACGACCGCTCCAAACCAGTCCAGGAGCCGCACCTGGACAGTCGCCGGCACCAAGGAGCGAATGGCAAGGACGGCAACGATGGCGAGCAGATAGAGCACGATCAGATATTCGAGAAACCACAGATGCAGCGGATGGGCATAGGCGAGGAAGCGACCGGACACGATGAAATCCAGCGACCGCGGCCAGCCCCTGAGGAGCTGGCTCACCAGGAACATCGTCAGCGGGAAGACGATGATCGAGCCCACGACGAAAGGAACGACGATGCGCCAGAAGCGATTGGTGGCGGCGCGCTGCAAGCCGTAGCGCCGCCAGAGCAGCGCCGTGAAGAAGCCCGCCATGACGTAGAACACGGGCATGCGGAAAATGTGGATGAGCGTCATGGTGTAATCGAGCGCCGCGGTGGTCTGCGGCGGCCTGAACGGCCATCCGCCGTTCGGCGAATAGAAGACGACGGCATGAAGATAGATGCCGAGAAACATCATCGCCGCCCGCAGGCTGTCCAGCGCGTGATAGCGCGAGAGGGGCGCGTCCGATTCGGTCACATAGCTATTTTAGGCCACACAGCTACAAGATGGCGACGACCACTGCTGCACCAGAACTGCAGTAGCGCCCGTATTCGCCGCTTCGGTCCGACCGGGCCTATGATGAGTGGCGTTCTGAAAGGTCGGGGCATGCGCCCGTTTAATTTTCATTTTTTTAATGGGGCCACCCCGTCAGCGCCGCTCCCGGAAGAAAGCGCGCAGCAGCTCGGCGGCCTCCTGCTCGGCGATGCCGGGATAGACCTCGGGCCGGTGATGGGTGGTGGGCTGGCTGAAGATGCGCGGGCCGTGCTCGACGCCGCCGCCCTTGGGATCGGCGGCGCCGTAGTAGACGCGCCTCACGCGGGCGAAGGAGATCGCCTGGGCGCACATAGGGCAGGGCTCCAGCGTGACGTATAGATCGCATCCTACCAGCCGGGGCGAGCCGAGCGCCTTGGCCGCGGCGCGGATGGCGAGCATTTCCGCATGGGCCGTAGGATCGTGGTCGGCCTCGGTGCGATTGCCCGCTTCGGCGAGCACCGTGCCGTCGGGGCCGACGATGACGGCGCCAACCGGCACCTCGCCCCGCTCTGCGGCTGCACGCGCTTCGCCAAGCGCGCGTTCCATGGGGGAGGTTCTTGCCGGGCCGCTCATTACGGGGAAAATAGCGCGAAGAACGGGTCGGGAGGAGTTTTAGTCATGCGCTTCAGCTTTACGCCGGAGCAGGAAGAGTTCCGCGCCAGCCTCAGGCGGGCCCTGGAGGCACGCTCGCCGACCAAGGAAGTCCGCCGTCTCATGGCGACCGACGACGGTTTCGAGCGCGAGGGCTGGAAGAAGCTCAATCAGGAGCTCGGCCTCACGGCACTGCACATTCCCGAAGCCTATGGCGGCGGCGGCTTCGGCACGTCCGAGCTCGCCATCGTGCTGGAGGAGATGGGCCGCGGCCTCTTGTGCGCGCCGTTCTTCTCCACCGCCGTCCTGGCGACGACGGCGATCCTTAATGCCGGTAGCGAGGAAGAGAAGAAGGCGCTGCTGCCCTCGATCGCCGCCGGCGAGACGACGGCGACGCTGGCCTTTTCCGAGGACAGCGGCCTCACCGACGCCGCCTCCATCGCCATGACCGCGACGCCCTCCGGTGCGCTCTACCGGCTGCATGGCGCCAAGAGCTTCGTGCTCGACGGCCATACCGCCGACCTCATCGTCGTCCTTGCCCGCCGCGGCGGGTCGCGCGGCGACGAAGGCCTGTCGTTCTTCACCGTGTCGGGCGATTCGCCCGGCCTCAGCCGCAAGCTGCTGAAGACCATGGACGAGACGCGCAAGCTCGCACGCCTGGAATTCAACCATGTCGAGGCCAAGCTGCTGGGCGAGGCCGGTGGTGCCGCGGCGCCTTTCGCCAGGACCATGCAACAGGCGATCGTGTGCCTGGCCAACGAGATGGTGGGCGGCGCCGAGCGGCTGCGCGAGGATTCGCTGGCCTATGTGCAGATGCGCATGCAATTCGGCCGCGCACTCGCCTCCTTCCAGACCATGAAGCACAAGGCCGCCGACATGCTGGTCGACGTCGAGATGGCCAAGTCGGCGGCCTATTACGCCGCCGCCGCCCTCGACGAAGGCGACGAGGAGATGCCGGCGCTGGCGTCGCTCGCCAAGGCCTGCGCCTCGGAGGCCTATCTGCAGACCGCCATCCATGCGGTGCAGATGCACGGCGGCATCGGCTTCACCTGGGACAACGACACGCATCTCTGGTTCAAGCGCGCCAAGTCGAGCGAGATCCTGTTCGGCGATGCCAACCTCCATCGCGAGAAGATGATGCAGACCTGGGGAGAGCGGTCATGAGCGAGCCCACCGAAGACTCCGTCCGCGCCGAGGCCCGCGCCTGGCTGCAGGAGAACTGGGACCCCGCGCTCGGCCTGGTGGAGTGGCGCAAGAAGCTCGCCGCCTCGGGCTGGGGCGTGCCGCATTGGCCCAAGCAATGGTACGGCCGCGACCTGCCGGTGAAGTTCAACGCGCCGATCGAGGATGAATTCCGCAAGATCGGCGCCGTCGGCGTCGCCAAGGCCGGCATCCGCACGCTGGCCGCCGCCACCATCCTGGCACACGGCACCGACCTGCATAAGCAGAAGTTCCTGCTGCCCATCCTCACCGGCGAGGATACCTGGTGCCAGCTCTTCAGCGAGCCGGGCAGCGGCTCGGACATGGCGGGCGCGGTGACGCGCGCCGACAAGCAGGGCAACAAGTGGGTGATCAACGGCCAGAAGGTCTGGACCACCAGCGCCCACAAGGCGCAGTGGGGCCTGTTGCTGGCGCGCGCCAACTGGGACGTGGCCAAGCACAAGGGGCTGGCCTACTTCATCCTAGACATGAAGCAGCCGGGCGTTCAGGTGCACCCGCTGCGCCAGATGAACGGTCACGCCTCGTTCAACCAGGTGTTCTTCACCGATGCCATCGTCGAGCCCGAGTTCCTGGTCTCCGAGGTGGGCGACGGCTGGACGGTGGCAACCACGACTCTGATGCACGAGCGGCGCGGCGCCGATGGCCTGCGCAGCTGGGCCACGGCCTCGCAGGCCCAGGGTCGCATCTACGAGGAGGAGCGGGCCGAGATCGCCACGACGATGGAACCCTACAAGTGGTATCCGCAGCGGGCCGGCCGCGTCGACCTGGTGATGGAACGCGCCAAGTCCACGGGCAAGATCGCCGATCCGATCGTGCGGCAGGAGATCGCCAAGCTGCTGATCCTGTCCAAGGCGGCGGAATGGACGGCGCGCCGCGCCCGGGCCGCCCAGGAGCAGGGCAAGCCGCAAGGGCCGGAAGGGTCGCTGGGCAAGCTCGTGTCGAGCCACGTCGCGCGGCAGGCAGCACGCGTGCACACCTACCTCACCGGCGCCGATGCGCTGCTGACGGGCGAGGACAGCCCGATGAACGGGGTGATCGCCGAGATCCTGGTGTCGGTGCCCGCGACCTCGATCGCCGGCGGCACCGACGAGATTCAGCGCAACATCATCTCCGAGCGCGTGCTGAAGATGCCCAAGGAGCCCAGCGTCGACACCAACAAGCCCTTCAAGGACGTGCCGCGCAACATCACGTCACGCGCATCTTGAGGACGTGGCCGACACGGCGGTAGCCCAGCCGCTCCATCAGCGTCGCGCTGCGGTCGACGTTGACGCCCGAGGACATGTCGAACTCGATCTCCCGCGCCTTGTTGGCGCGGGCCCATTCCTCGAACTTGCGGACGAGCCGGAGCGAGATGAAGCCGCGTTTCTCGGGCCGCACATAGAAGAACGTGCTGATCGCCAGCCGCTCGTCGTTGAAGAAATAGTCGATGATCTGGCCCACGAAGATGCCGATGACCTTGCCATTGTCCTCGGCGGCCAGCACGCAATGGCGTTCCGGCTCGGAGATATAGTCGATGGCGAGCCGCCTCACCTTCTCCTCGGAGAAGGGCAGGTACGACATGATGCTCTCCTGGTGCAGGAGCCTCGCCAGGACGACCAGCTCGTCGATCTCGTCCAGGCGGGCGAATCGTACGGTCTGGTTCCCGAGCGGGATAACGACGGCCAAGGCATCCTCCC
>CANIRG010000115.1 GCA_947469635.1 Rhodospirillales bacterium
AAAGTGGTTCCGTTCGAGAAAGTCGCGTCATGACCTACATCGCCAAGCCCAAGCTGCATCATCCGTCGCTGGTCAAGAACAAGGCCGGCTACACGCGCCGTGAGTACGAGGGCGCGGTCTCGACCCTGTGCGCCGGCTGCGGCCACGATTCGATCAGCGCCGCCATCGTGCAGGCCTGCTACGAGCTCGACATCATGCCCCACCAGGTGGCCAAGCTGTCCGGCATCGGCTGCTCGTCCAAGACCCCGACCTACTTCCTGGGCGCCAGCCACGGCTTCAACACCGTGCACGGCCGCATGCCGTCGGTGATGACCGGCGCCAACCTCGCCAACCGCGACCTGATCTACATGGGCGTGTCGGGCGACGGCGATTCGGCCTCGATCGGCATCGGCCAGTTCGCCCATATCATGCGCCGCGGCGTCAACATGACCTACATCGTCATGAACAACGGCGTGTACGGCCTGACCAAGGGCCAGTTCTCGGCCACCGCCGACAAGGGCTCGATCAGCAAGAAGGGCGTGGCCAATTCCGACGAGTCGATCGACATGGTGTCGATGGCCATCCTGATGGGCGCCACCTTCGTCGGCCGCTCCTTCTCGGGCGACAAGCAGCAGCTCGTGCCGCTGATCAAGGCCGCCATGGCGCACAAGGGTGCCGCCTTCCTCGATGTCGTCAGCCCCTGCGTGGCCTTCAACAACCACGCCGGCTCGACCAAGAGCTACGACTATGTGCGCGAGCACAACGAGGCCCTGAACCGCATCGACTTCATCGAGGGCCGCGAGGAGATCACCACCCAGTACGATCCCGGCACGCTGACGACGGTGCAGCAACATGACGGCTCGTGGCTGCGCCTGCGCAAGCTCGGCGAGGAATACGACCCGGCCGACAAGATCGCCGCCATGAAGCGCGTCCAGGAAGGCCTGGCCGCCGGCGAGGTCGTGACCGGCCTGCTCTACGTCGATCCGACCCCGAAGGACCTGCACCAGAACCTCAACACGGTCGACGTGGCGCTCAACACGCTGAACACCGCGGACCTCTGCCCCGGCTCCAGCGCGCTCGATCGGATCAACGCCAGCCTGCGCTGATCCTGCCTGAAGGCGGAGAAGGGCAGGCCTCAGCCAAGCTCATCGACGACCTTCAAAGTGCTGAAGTTGGCCACATGCTTCGTTTCCTGCTGTCGCTGATCGTAGGGCTCGTCGGCGCCGTCGTCGGTGCGGCCGTGCTCGCTTTTGCTCTCGGTCTCCTCTTCACCGCCATCGCGGGCAGCTTCGAGGGCACGGCCGCCCTGGGCGGCGTCACCGTCGGCGTGCCGCTCGGCGCCATCCTTGGATTCATCCTGGGCTTCTGGTTGATCTTCCGCCTGAAGCACTGGACGGCGGCGCCGCGCTGAGCGTCATGGACGACTGCGCCCGAGGCTTCCGGATCGGCGAGACGCTGCTGCCCTGGGGCACGCGCTTCGAGGAGCCCGCCGAGCGCCCCTGCTCCACCGCCTATGGTTTCGCAGCCCTCTACGTCCAACTCTCCGCTGCCGACATCGGCCGGCCGGTCACCACCGCTGCCTACGAGCTCTCCAGTGTCTCGCCGCCCAAGACCGTGTTCACCGAGCTGGTGAAGCGGCTCGGCCCGCCCACCGAGATCGACCGCAGCGAGGAGGAAAGCGGCATCGGCTCGCCCGACACGGTCGTCCTCTACGCCAGCTGGGAGCGCGGCAACCATTCGATCGCGCTGTCGCTCTACGGCGCGCCGCGCCCGTCCGATCACGGCGACGGTATCGGCAAGCTCTACGTGAGCTGGACCGACCTCGCCGCTGCCGCGGCGCCCTTCGTTGCGGCCTGGCGCGCGGCGAGCGACGCCGTCGCCCGCGCCGCCGACGCCACGGAGGGAGAACCCGCGATCTTCACCGTCGCCTGGCCGATCTTCGATCAGGCGGACGCACCCGAGGCCGCTGACAGCCGCGCACTCACCACGCCCAGGCTGCTCGAGACGCCCAAGGTCGTCGCCGACCGACTCGGCAACGACTCATTCGCGATATGGCAGGGCGACGGCGCGTGGCATCTCAGCCATGGACGCGCCACGGTGGTGCTGGACAACGTGCCGGTGCAAATCCTGGCTTTCGCACCGGCCCGCGGCGGCGGCTACGCGGCGATCGAGGTCGGCTCGTGGTCGGTGCGCGACGAATACGGGAGCCACGCCATGACCGATGCGGCAGCGCTGCTCGGGCGCATGCCCGGCCTCACGCTCGAACGCCATGAAGGCCACGACGTATAGGCCCGCTGCTCAGGGCAAAATGGTGATCGGTCAACTGGGGTGCCGCCGTGCTTCGAACTGTCTTCGCCTTGCTGGGTGGCATCGCCGGCGCACTGAATGGCGGTGCGCTGCTGGCCATGGCGACCGCGGCGATCTTTCCCCATGCCTACGCCGTGATCGGCGGGCTTGCCGGCCTCGGCGCAGGCTTCGGCGGCGGCGTCTGGCTGGTGCTGCACCGGAACAGCCGATGGGCCGGGTCGGCCGTCGTCGGCCTCTGGGCGGTGGCGATCCTGATCGCGCTCTGTCTCGGCTTCGTGGCCCTGTCGCGGCAGCGGTAAGGCGATCTGCCGAGCGAGATCGCCTAAACTCGATCCAGCGCGCGTGCGAGGACCGTACGCGGCTCTCCCGCCTCCAGCACGTGACGCTGATAAGGCGCCAATATGTATTCCAGCTCGTCGGGCAGTTCCGCCGGCTCGATCTCGATCGGTATGATCTGCTTCTTGGCGTTCATCGCGAGATAGAGTTCGCGGACAACCTGATGCGAGGCGTAGGCGCTCGGCGAGGCCATCAATACAAGCGCGCGGCTGCTCTTGACCGCGCGCGTGATCTGGCCCGCCCAACCAGGACCACCTATGACACCGCGCCGGTCGATCCAAACGGCTCGCCCCATCATCTCGATCTCGGAGACGACCTGATCGACCCGTGTGAGATCGCCTCGAGCGTAGGACACGAACAGCATCTCGTCCATGGGGGCTGTCGGCTCGACGACGGGCGATGGCGAGGAAACGACTGCTTTCCGTCGCCATGAGAGCAGGGCGGCGCCCGCGGCGAGCAAGAGACCGATGAGGCCGATGGATATCGACAATATCCAAAGATCATTACCCGGAACCCGTACGCTTGCCGGTCGTGGCGCCCTCTCAGCTGGCGGCGTTGACCGTGGGCCGGCCTCTATCGAAGGCGACGCCTTGGCCGATCGACCTGGCTGAGGCGGTGCTGCATTGCCTGGCGAGACCGGCCCCGCCGAGGGCACCTCAGCCTCCTCTTCTTCCTCTTCCGCAGCCTGTTGCAATCCAGTCTGCGCTCCTGCCTTGCCTGACGCGCCGCCCTCACCTGCTTCAGTGACCTTCTCAGTGACCCCTTCAGCGATCTTCTCGAGGACCTGGCCCAGGATCGCCGCAAATGGATTCTCCGGCCCTTCATCCTGGATTCCGGGCTCGAAGCCAAAGGCATTCTGGGCCTGCGACTCGTTTGCCTTCATCACAGGCTGGCCATAGCGCCAAACCCGGATCATCCCGCTCGGCAGCCGCTGGAAGCTGTAGCCATTCCGGTTCGGCTCCGTCATCCGCGAGGATGCCATTCCTCCATCAACGAGCACCCCGGAATATTTCGACGTCGGGTTCGGCAACACGGACAAGATGCCGCCGACGACTGCGACCAACGTGAGGGCAACCACCGCGGCGATCGGCAAGGAGCGGCGCGTCAGCGAAGGCGTCCTTGACGGCGCCATCGGCAACGGCGGGTCGGTGCCTGCAGCATCGTAGGGGACCAGGGTCGCCAACTCGATCTTGCGTGCGACCTCGTTTGCCGACAATTCCGGCGACAGGACGTCGAGATCGCCCATGCCAAGCGGCAGGGCCGTATCGTCGCGCCGCGCGATGAGCAGACGGCCCCGCGACCACAGCTCGATCAACTGCAGGACATCGATGGCCTGGGGCGGCATGGCCGCACTCCATACCAACAGCACCACCCGTTGCTCATTGCCGGGAAGCGCAGGGCGGATCTCGACGGTCAAGCCAGGCGATTGTGCTCGCACCTCGCTGGCAAAGCCGAAGTCCGCCTCGGAGGCAACGATCAGCGCTCCCGTCATGGTGACAACACTAGACCGCCAGGGGCTCCTCGGCCACGGCCGCACGAAGATTAGAGGCAGTAAGGACCGTAATGGGTCCGCCCTCGAGGAGACGCCTATGATGGGCGCATGGTCTCGCCCGCTGGTGCTTTCTCTTCTGGCCGGAAAGGAGCGTGCGGAGCCCGCTCCTTTATTTTCATGTTATTAAAAGCGTCACTTTTCGTAACCAAGCCGCAAAGGACATCAGGCCACCGGCACCTCGACCAGCTGCCCCACCTGCCCGGGCGCCCGCTGCAATTCGAGACGGCGGTCGTGCCACTGGCGCAACGACGGCCGATGGCCGATCGACACCAGCGTCATGTCGGGCAGTTGGGCCTTCAGCTCGCCATAGACCGCGGCCTCGGCCGCCTCGTCGAGCGAGGCCGTGGCCTCGTCGAGGAACAGCCAGTCTGGCTTGAACACCAGCGCCCTGGCGATCGCCAGCCGCTGCTGCTCGCCGCCCGACAGGACGTTGCTCCAGTGCGCGTCCTCGTCGAGCCGGCCGGCAAGATGACCCAGCCGCGCCGCCTCGAGCGCCGCCACGATCTGGCCGTCGCTCGCCGTCGAGTGCTCGTCGGGATACTTCACGGCGTCGCGCAGCGTGCCGATGGGGATGTAGGGCTTCTGCGGCAGGAACAGCACGCGTGCGCCCGCCGGCACATGGACGGTGCCCTGGCCGAATGGCCAGATGCCGGCCAGCGCGCGGAACAGCGTGCTCTTGCCCGAGCCGCTGATGCCGGTGATCAGGGTCGCCCGGCCGCGCGGCAGCGAGAAGGTCGTGTCCTGCAGCAGCGGCTGGCCGTTCGGCAGCGAAAGCGTCAGGCCTTCGACACCGACGTCGCTCGCCGCAGCCGACGGCGTCACGGCGACGGTCGTCGCGGGCTTGTCGTCGGTCGCGGCCTGCAGGCCCTTCAGCCGGTCCATCACGGCACGCAGCTCCGCGAGCTGGGTGTAGTTGTCGAGGAAGAACGACAGGGCCTTCTGCACCTGCCCGAAGGCCGACGCGGTCTGCATCATGACGCCGAGTGTGATGGCGCCGGCGAAGAAGCGCGGCGCCGTCACCAGATAGGGGAAGATGATGGCGATCTGGGCGTAGCCGCTCTGGTAGAAGACGAGCTGCACCTGCGTGAACAGCACGCGCCAGCCGTTGGCGAAGACGTCGGCGAAGCGCGCGTTCAGCACCTCGGCCTCACGCTGCTCGCCATTGTAGAGCGCGATGCCCTCGGCGTTCTCGCGCACGCGCACGAGCCCGAAGCGGAAGTTCGCCTCCAGCCTCTGCCTCTGGAAGTTGAGGGGGATCAGCCGGCGGCCGACGAGGTTGGCGAGAAAGGTGCCGGCCAGGGCGTAGACCAGGGCCGCGATGGCCATGTAGCCGGGAATGACGATGTCGATCCCAATGGGGGCCAGCGACAGCGGGCCCGACAGGGTCCACAGGATGACGATGAACGACAGCAGCAGGCCGATGGCCTGGAGAAAGCCCAGCAAGAGCTCCATCGTGTACTCGCCGAGCTGACGCAGGTCCTCGGCGATGCGCTGGTCGGGATTGTCGGCCGAGCGCTGCAGCTCGATGCGGTAGTAGCCGCGGCCGTCGAACCAGTGGGCGAGGTAGCGCCGCGTCAGCCAGCGCCGCCAGCGCAGCCGCAGGTAGGGGCTGACGATGGCACGGGTCATGTAGACGGCGATGAACAGCGCCGCCAGCCAGGCAAAGGTCCAGATCTCGCGCCAGAACGCCGCTTCGTCCTTGTTCTGGAAGGAGTCGTAGAAACGGCGGCTCCAGTCGTTGAACAGCACCTCGAGGCCGACCGAGCTGAAGGTGAGCAAGATCGCCCCGATCAGCAGCGGCACCGCGATCGGCCATTCGCTCGACTTGAAATAGGGAACGACCAGGCGCCACCAGTCGACGACGAACGAGCCTACCTTCTTCATGTGGGGAAAATCCTTTCGGTCCCCACACTAGACCTACATCAGGCTGGGCAGCCAGAGCGCGATGATCGGGAAGGCGATCAGGATAATCAGCCGCAATATGTCAGTGGCGATGAAGGGCAGCACGCCCTTGAAGATCGACGAGAAGGAGACGTCCGGGATCACGCTCTTGATCACGAAAACGTTCATGCCGACCGGCGGGTGGATGAGCCCGAGCTCGACGGTCATGACGATGATGATGCCGAACCAGATCGGATCGAAGCCCAGCGCCGTGACGACCGGGAAGATGATCGGCACGGTGAGGATGATCATCGCCATGGCGTCCATCAGGCAACCCAGGATCAGGTACATGACCATGATTATGGCCAGCACGCCGTAGGCGCCGATGCCGAGCCCGGTGAGGAACTCCGTCACCTTCTGCGGCACCTGGGTGATGGTGAGGAAGTAGCCGAACAGCAGGGCGCCGATCAGCACCGTGAACACTGCAGCGGCGGTGCGCGTCGCCTGCAGGAGCGAGGCACGGATCTCCTTCTTGCCCAGCCGGCCCCGCATCACCCCCAGGATGAAGGCGCCACAGGCGCCTACGCCACCCGCCTCCGTGGGGGTGAACAAGCCGCCGTAGAGGCCGGCGATCACGAAGGCGAAGAGCAGCAGCGGCGCCCAGATGTCGCCCAGGCTCTTCAGCCGCTCCGCCCGCGGCGCCTTGGGCACCGTCGGCAGGAAGTCCGGCCGCACGCGCGTGATGAGCGCGATGGTGGCGAGGTACATCACCAGGGCGAGCAGGCCGGGCAGGATGCCGGCGCGGAACAGCTTGCCGACGTCCTGCTGGGTGATGAGGGCGTAGACGGCGAGCACCGTCGAGGGCGGCAGCATGGCGCCGAGCGTCCCGCCGGCCGCGATCACGCCGGCGGCGAAGCTCTGCGGATAGCCGTAGCGACGCATCTCGGGATAAGCGACCGTCGAGAAGGTGGCGGCCGTGGCGACAGAGGAGCCCGAGATCGCCGCGAACCCGCCGCAGGCGAACACCGTGGCGAGGCCGAGCCCGCCTCGCCAATGGCCGACCAGCGTGTTGGCGGCGCGGAACAGCTCGCGGCTCACGCCCGACGCCGAGACGAAGGCTCCCATCAGCAGGAACATCGGGATGACGCCGAACTGATAGCTGGTGACGGTGCGCATCGAGGTCTGGCCGATCAGCTTCAGCGCCGGCGCGCCGCCGTTGATGTAGGCATAGCCCGCGACGCCGACCAGGCCCATCGCCATGCCGACCGGCACGCGCAGCAGCATCAGTGCGAACAGCGCCACGAATCCCAGGATGGCGACGCTATCGGCGCTCACGTCCGGGCCGCCTCGCCGAGGTCCTGGGGATGAAAGATCAATCGGTAGGTGCGGATGGCGATCAGCAGCACCGCCGCGGCATCACCCACCCAGGCGACGGCGAAGAACGGCCAGGTCGGGAGGCCGAGGTCGTAGGTGAGCACGTTGTCGTTGTAGGTCGCGCGCACCTTGTCGAACAGCGTGTAGGTCTGCACCGTCACCACGAACAGCAGCACCAGCGTGGCGAACACGTCGATCGCCCGCTTCCAGCGTGGGTTGGCCTGCGCCCAGATGAGATCGACGGTGATGTGGGTCCCGCGGTACGACGTCGCCGCGATCCCCCAGAAGATCAGGACGCCCAGCAGCATGCTGCCGAAATCGTAGGCGTCGGGGATCTGCAGGCCGAACTGCCGCAGCACCACCGAGGCGAAAATGTCGAGCGCCACCACCCCCACGAACAAGGCGGCGATCGCCTCGATCGTGTCGATGATGCGGTTCACTCAGAAGCCCGCGGCGTGCTTGGCGATGGTCGCCTGGAAGTCCTTGTAGATCGCCTCGGCGTTGCCGCCGGCCTTGGCGACGGCGTCGCTCCACTGCTTCTGCAGCGGTGCAACGACCGCCTGCCAGGCCTTGAGCTGCTCGGGGGTGAGCGCATAGACCTCGTGGCCGGCCGCGGCCTTCATCTTGGCCCGGCCGCCGGCCTCGAAATCGTGCCACGGCGAGGAGAGCTTGACCGCCCATTCGTTGGTGCAGTGGCCGTCGATCACCTTCTTCTGGGCCGCCGACATGCCGTCGTACTTGGCCTTGTTCATGGTGTAGACGAACACCGTCGAATAGAGCGGCGCATCGATGTGGAACTTGGTGACCTTGTCGAGCCCGAACAGGAACATCGATCCCCACGGGAAGAAGATGCCGTCGGCGACGCGCCTCTCCAGCACCTCGCGCGCCTCGGGGGCCGAGGCCTGGACGTTGGTGCCGCCCATCATGGTCACCATCTGGCCCTCCGTGCTCTGCGCGGGGCGGATCTTCATGCCCTTGATGTCCTCGGGCACGACGACCTTCTTGGAGCCGTGATAGGTCGCGGGATCGTGGATGAAGGCGAAGCAGAAATGCGTGTCCTTCATCTCCGTGGCAGCATGCTTGCGGTACCACTCGTCGAGCGCCGCCGTGCCTTTCCGGCCATCGGAGAAGGTGAAGGGGATCTGGCCGACGGCGATCACCGGGAAGCGACCGGGCTGGTAGCCCGGGTTGACGTAGGTCACGTCGGCGATGCCGTCGCGCGCCATGTCGTAGTGGTCGAACGCCTTGCCGAGCTGCTCGGACGGAAAGATCGTCGTCTTGATGGTACCGCCGGACTCCTTCTCGATCGAGGTGGCCCAGTCCTTGGTCGCCGGCACCAGCGCGTGGGCCGGCGGCAGCCAGATGGAGATCTTGAGGTCGACGGTCTTGTCCTGGGCCACGGCCGGGGCGGCGAGGAGGCCCAGGGCCACCGCCAGTGCGAGCTTCTTCAAGGCGTTTCCTCCAATTTGTTTGTTACCCCAACGATACCGGCCCATGACAAGACCGTCAACCGGGTTTATAGCGCCGCCTATATGGATGATTCAGCGCTAGCGTCCCGCCGTGCCGCCCTCGACCTGCTGGTCGCCTGCCTCGACAACGGGCAGCCGCTGGACGAGATGCTGACGCGCCATGCCGGCTTCGCGGCCCTCGCGCCGCGCGACCGCGCCTTCGTGCGGCTGCTGCTGGCGACGACGCTGCGGCGCCTGGGCGAGATCGATTCGGTGCTGGGCGCCCTGATCGAGCGCAAGCTCGACGCCAGCAGCTCGGCCGGCCGCGAGGTCCTGCGGCTGGGTGCCGCCCAGCTCCTGTTCCTGGGCACCGCCTCCCACGCCGCGGTCGACACGGCCGTGCGGCTCGTGGAGCAGATCGGCCTGCCGCATCTCAAGGGCCTGACCAACGCCGTGCTGCGCCGCATCTCGCGCGAGGGCGTGGCGATGCTGGGCGAGCGCGATCCGGCGCGGCTCAACACGCCGGGCTGGCTGTGGGAGAGCTGGATCAAGAGCTACGGCGAGGAGACGACGCGCGCCATTGCCGCCGCCCACCTGATCGAGGCGCCGCTCGACCTCACGACGCGGGCCGACACCGACTTCTGGGCCGGCCGCCTCGAGGGCGAGCGCCTTTCCACCGGCACGATCCGACGCGCGCCCGGCGGCTCGATCGCCGACCTGGCCGGTTTCGCCGAGGGCGCCTGGTGGGTCCAGGATGCCGCCGCCGCCCTGCCCGCCCGGTTGCTGGGCGAGATCGCCGGCAAGCGCGTTGCCGACATCTGCGCCGCGCCCGGCGGCAAGACGCTGCAGCTCTGCGCCGCCGGCGCCCAGGTGACCGCCGTCGACATCTCCACGCGGCGCATGGCGCGGCTCGGCGAAAACCTCGCGCGGGCCGGCCTCGCCGCCGAGCTGGTGGTGTCCGATGCCAGCAAATGGCAGCCGGCCGAGAAATTCGACGCGATCCTGCTCGATGCCCCCTGCTCCGGCACCGGCACGCTGCGGCGCCATCCCGACATCGCCTGGCTGAAGGACGAGGACGACGTGAGCCGCCTCTCGCTCACCCAGGATCGGCTGTTGCTGCACGCCGTCGACCTGCTGAAGCCCGGCGGCACGCTGGTCTATGCCGTCTGCTCCCTGCAGGAGCACGAGGGCCCGGCGCGCATCGAGGGCCTGCTCGGCCGAGTCTCCAAGCTACGTCGTGTTCCCATCCAGCCGGCCGAGCTGCCCGGCCTCGCCGAAGCCATCACCCGGCAGGGCGACGTCCGCACCCTGCCGTCGATGTGGCCCGAACGCGGCGGCCTCGACGGCTTCTATATGGCGAGGTTACGCCTCACTTGAGGTCACTCCGCCGTCATGCCCGACTCGCGCACGATGGTCTCGTAGCGCTGGCGTTCCGCGACGATGAAGGAGGTGAACTCGGCGGGTGTCCCGCCCACGACGTCGCCGCCCTGGGTCGAGATGACGTTGCGCACGCCGGACGAGGTGCAGGCCTTGATCGTCTCGTCGCTGATCTTCTTCAGCAGCTCCGGCGGCAGGCTCTTCGGCCCGACCAGCCCATACCAGGCGACGGACTGGTAGCCCTTCACACCGGCCTCGTCGACCGTCGGCACGTCGGGATAATCGGCGCTGCGCTTGGCCGAGCTGACGGCCAGCGCCCGCAGCTTGCCGGACGTGACGACCTCCTTGGCATTGGGCTGGATGATCATCATGTCGAGGTTGCCCGCCATCAGGTCGAGCTGCGCCGGGTTGCCGCCCTTATAGGCGACGTGGGTCATCTTGAGCCCGGCCATATGGGCGAACAGCGCGCCCGCCAGATGCTGGGACGAGCCGTTGCCACCCGAGCCGTAGGTGAGCGGCTTGGGGCTGCTCTTGGCCAGCGCGATCAGCTCCCCCAGTGTCCGGGCCGGGACGTTGGGATGCACCAGCACGAGCTGCGGGAAGGTCCCGAGCAGGCTGATCGGCGTGAAGTCCGCCGTCCCGTCGTAGGGCAGCTTCTTGTAGAGCAGCGGATTGATGGCGTGGCCCATCGCCACGACGGAGAGCGTGTAGCCGTCGGGCGCCGCCTTGGCGACGATCTCGGCGGCGACCACGCCGTTGGCGCCCGCCTTGTTGTCGGCGATCACCGGCTGGCCCCAGGCCTCGTTCATATGCTGGGCGACCGCCCGGGCCAGCAGGTCAGTCGTCCCGCCCGGCGCGAAGGGGATCACCATGCGAATCTGCTTGTCGGGCCAGGCACCTTGCGCACGCGCGATGGCCGGAGCAAACGATGCCGCGGCGAGGCCCTTCAAAAAGTCGGCGCGCCTCATTGGAGGTAATATCCCGACGGCGTGCCCATCACCGTGGTGCGCTCCAGGTGCCGGATCTCGCCTTCCTCGTAGTCGCCCAGCGCGATGTGCATGGTGCAGCGGTTGTCCCAAAAAATGATGTCGTCGGCGCGCCACTGGTGGCGGTAGACGAACTGCGGTCGCGTCGCGTGCTTCACCAGGTAGTCGATCAACGGCTTGCTCTCCTCCGGTGTCATGCCGGCCAGACAGGAAACCTTGTCGCCGATATAGAGCGCCTTGCGGCCGGTCTCGGGATGCACCCGCACGACGGGCTGGGCGATCGGCGGATTGATCTTCCTCTGCTCCTTCTCCCGCTCGGAGTTCGGATCCTCGACCTTGCGCGAGCCGGTGTGGATGCCGTGCACGCCCTCCAGCAGCTTCTTCATGCCGTCCGACAACGTGTCGTAAGCGAGATACATGTTGGTGAACATCGTGTCCCCGCCCACCGGCGGGATGGTGATGCCGCGCAGCAGCGAGCCCAGCGACGGCACCGGCGTGAACGACATGTCGGAATGCCATTGCTGGCCGGTGTACTTGGACGCCGACGGCTTGCCGTTCTCCTCGGGGATGTTGGTCACCAGCAGCAGCTCGGGATAGTCGGGATGACGGTCGCGCGGCAGGGAGTCGTGCCGGTCGAGCTCGCCGAAGCGGCGGCTGAAGGCGATGTGCTGCTCGCGCGTGATCTTCTGGTCGCGGAACAGCAGGATGCCGCGCTCCAGGAACGTGCGGTGGATCTGGTCGAACTCGGAATTGCTGAGCGGCCGGGCGAGATCGACGCCCTGGATCTCGGCGCCGAGGGCGTTGGAGAGGCGTCGAACGGATATGGACATGGGGGACCTGCGGAATATGCCAGATCCTCATACTGCTCTCCCGGACCGCGCGCTTCCAGCGCGCTCATGAGCGGGCCAGAGGCCCGCGGTCCGCTTGAGGTTCATCACGACAACCTCACCCTGAGGAGCGCCCGCAGGGCGCGTCTCGAAGGGGGGGCAACGAGCACCGTCTGCGAGGCCCATGCTTCGAGACGCCACGCTTCGCGTGGCTCCTCAGCATGAGGTTATCTTTGTCCCCCTACACCATGGAGCTCGGCCGATAAAACGGCTGGTGCTTCGAGGTATCGATGTAGTTCTCGTAGAACCTGCGAGCATGCGGCAACAAGTCGACCGAGAGCTTGCGGCGCTCGAGCTCGTCGGGACTGAAGGCCTTGGCGAGGTCGTCGTGGAGAGCCTTCAGCGCGGCAGTCTTGTCGACCTTGGTGAACTTGCCGTCCTGGTAGATCACCTCGCCGTCGCACATGGTCATGGTGACGGACTGGTTCTTGGCGCGCTGCACCACGGCGTCGAGCGTCGGGGTCATCTCGTCGAGATAGGGATAGGCCATGCTGTCCCAGTCGAGCAGCACCATGTCGGCCGCCTTGCCGACCTCGAGCGCACCGATGTGCGAACCGAACGACGTCGTCTTGGCGCCGCCGACCGTGGCCATGCGCAGCACCTGCGCCATGGTCGGCACGTCGGCCTCGACCATGCCGGGCACGCGATGGGCGCGCAGCACCAGCTTCAGCTCCTGCAGCATGTCGCGGTCGTCGTTGATGCCGGCCTCGTCGAGGCCGATCGCCGTGTTGACGCCCATCTTCTCGAAGTGGTTGAGCGCCGCCACGCCCGAGCGCAGGCGGAAGTTGGAGGAGCAGTTGTGGCAGACGCAGCCGCCGGCCGACGCCAGCCGATCGATGTCCTTCTCGTTCAGCCACACGCCGTGGCCGAGCGTCAGCCGCTTGTTCACCATGCCGAAACGGTCGATGTACTCCAGCGCCGTGCAGTTGCCGCGCCGCCAGGCATATTCCTTCTGGTAGGCCGTCTCGACCAGATGCATGTGCATCGGCGCGTCGTACTTCGACGAGGCGTCGGAGAGCTTGGTCAGCGCCTCGTCCGAGCACCAATGAAGGTTGGCGGGCGCGAGCTGGATCTTCACCCGGCGCTTGTTGTGGTGCAGCGAATGGAAGGACTTGAACATGTCCATCGCGTCGTCGAGGCCCATCTTGAAGCGGTCGAACCAGCGCTGCATCGGCCCCTGCAGCTCCTTGGGCAGGCTGCGGACGAACTCGTCGTCGGCCTGGTAGACGAGCCGGTTCTGGTCGCGCACGGCGTAGCAGTAGCTCACGCGCATGCCGATATCTTCGTAGGCCCGGATGGTCTCGGTCGCCCGCTTCTCGACGTCGGGCAGCGTGCCCGGCATCCAGCCCTGGATATGCTGCACCGTGGTGATGCCCGAGCCGATCATCTCGAAGGCCGAGTAGAGCGTGTCGAGATAGAGGTCGAGATTGCGGATCACCATGCGGGTGATGAACCACAGCTCCAGCGGCATGTCGGGGGAGCCGAGCTGCACCGGCGTCAGCCCGACATGGTGATGGCCGTTGACGAAGCCCGGCAGCAGGATTTCCTTGCCGTTGCCGATCACCGGCACGGTCGGGTGCTTGCGATGCAGATCGTCGTAGGTGCCGACGGCCACGATGACGCCGTCCTCCTGCAGCACGGCGCCGTCCTTGATCTCGTTCCAGGTGAAGCGGTCTTTCACCCCGGTGATGGTGGCGCGGCTGCGGATGAGGCTGGTGGCCATTCTGGCTTCTCCTGACGAACGACGACGAATCTTAGAGCGCGGGTGCGAGAGCTTCCTGCTCGGCGAAAGCACGGTCAACCTCGTCGCGCAGCAGCTCGGTAAGCTGGATGCGCAGGGCCTCGACCGCGGGCGTGAAGAGGTTGCGCGGGCGCGGCAGGTCGATCGGTACGATGGTCTTGATGCGGCCGGGCCGCGACGTGAACACCACGACCCGGTCCGCGAGCGCCACCGCCTCATCGATGTGATGGGTGACGAAGAGCACCGACGCCCCCGAGTCGCGCCAGACGTCGAGCAGGAAATCCTGCATGCGAGCGCGAGTCTGGACGTCGAGGGCGGCGAAGGGCTCGTCCATCAGCAGAACCTTCGGCCGCATGGCGAGCGCGCGAGCGACCGCCACGCGTTGCCGCATGCCGCCCGACAGTTCGTCTGGCCGCTTGTCCATCGCCGCCGTCAGACCGACGCGCTGCAAGGCCTCGGCCGCCACCGTGCGACGCTCCTCTTTGCTGGCGCCGCGGATCGACAGGCCGAAGCTCACGTTCTCCCACACCGTCAGCCAGGGGAAGAGCGAGGTTTCCTGGAAGATCAGGCTGCGATCGGGTGACGGCGTCTCGACCTTGTCGCGGAACGACCAGATTTTTCCCTCGGTCGCATCCTCGAGGCCCGCGATGAGATAGAGCAAGGTGCTCTTGCCGCAGCCCGAGGGGCCGAGGAAGACCACAAACTCGCCCGGCTTGATGTCCAGGTCGATCTCGCGCAACGCCTCGTGGGCGCGCTTGGTGCCCGCTGCCCAGGTCTTGCCGACGCCGCGGCAGACCACGGCGTCCTTCGACGAGAAAGTCGGTGCCATCTCAGAGGCCACGCAGTCTCTCCTTGGTATCGGGCAGCCAGTAAAGGATGCGGCGTTGCGCCTGGCGCAGGAGCCAGTCGAAGCCGAAGCCCAGCACGCCGATCACGGCGATGGTGAAGAACACCAGCGACGGGTTGAAGGTGTTGCGCGCCAGCATGATGACCTGTCCCATGCCGTAGCCGACGCCCGTGGATTCGGCGACCAGCACCACCATCCAGGCACCGAACAGGTTGAGCCGCAGCACGGCCAGCATGCCGGGCAGGATCGCGGGGATGATCACACGCCAATAGATCTGCCGCTTGCTCGCGCCCATGGTGCGCGCGACGTTGATCAGGTTGGGGCTGACGCCGTCGATCTGGTTGATGGTCGCCAGCACCATGTGGAAGAACAGCGCCACCACGACCATGAAGATGGCGGGCGCATTGCCGATGCCGAACAGGAAGATCGCGACCGGCAGCCAGGCGATGGGCGACACCGGCGACAGCAGCGTCACCGTCGGCAGCACGAGCTTGTCGAACAGCTGGTTGTAGCGAACCGCGACGC